>CAYZMR010000037.1:0-22282 GCA_964479515.1 uncultured Hyphomicrobiales bacterium
TCACCGTCTCGCATCTCGGCTACGTCAAGCGCGTGCCGCTCTCGACCTATCGCGCACAGCGGCGCGGGGGCAAGGGCCGCTCGGGGATGCAGACGCGCGACGAGGATTTCGTCACGCGGCTGTTCGTCGCCTCGACGCATTCGCCGGTGCTGTTCTTCTCCTCGCATGGCCGTGTCTACAAGGAAAAGGTCTGGCGGTTGCCGCTCGCGGCGCCGCAGGCGCGCGGCAAGGCGATGATCAACATCCTGCCGATCGAGCAGGGCGAGCTCATCAACACCATCATGCCGTTGCCCGAAGACGAAAGCACGTGGGGCGAGCTCGACGTGATGTTCGCGACGACCAGGGGCACGGTGCGGCGCAACAAGCTCTCCGACTTCGTCGACGTGCGCCGCTCCGGCATCATCGCGATGAAGCTCGACGAGGGCGAGGGGATCGTTAACGTGCAGATCTGCACCGAGAAGGACGATGTGCTGCTGACCTCGGCGGGCGGGCAGTGCATCCGCTTTCCGGTGCCGGAGGTGCGCGTGTTCCAGGGCCGCACCTCGATGGGCGTGCGCGGCATCAATCTGGAGAAGGACGACAAGGTCATCTCGCTCACGATCCTGCGCCATGTCGAGGCGACCGCAGACGAGCGCGCCGCCTATCTCAAGCGCGCGAGCGCGGTGCGCCGCGGCGACGAGAACGAGGAGGGCGCGGCAGACGCCGAGGAAGTCACGAGCGCCAGCGATACGATCGAGCTCGGCGAGCAGCGCTACGTCGAGATGTCCGAGGCCGAGCAGTTCGTGCTCACGATCTCGGAGACCGGCTTCGGCAAGCGCTCGTCGTCCTACCAGTACCGCACGACCGGGCGCGGCGGCAAAGGCATCGTCGCCATGGCGATCACCGGCAAGACCGGCCGCCTCGTCGCCTCGTTCCCGGTCGAGGACTCCGACCAGCTCATGTTGGTCACCAACCGCGGGCAACTGATCCGCACGCGCGTCGAGGGCATCCGCATCGCGGGGCGCGGCACGCAAGGGGTGATCGTGTTCGACACGGCCGAGGGCGAGCGCGTGGTCTCGGTCGAGCGGCTCTCGGAGGAGGGCGAGGACTAGCCCGGGCGTGCGGGAGAAAGCACGCACCGATCCCGCCTTCAGGAAGATTATCGTGCATCAGCGTAACATCAATGCCGAGACCGCTTTCGGCTAATTGTGCTGGAGGGGCCCAATGGCTGAGATCATCCATCCCTTTTACGAGTCGCATCGCGGTGCAATGGAGGCCGCCATGCGCCATCGCCTCGATCTTGCCGAAGCGATGTTGTGCGAGCGCGCGCATCTATCCGATATTGATGGGATTAGGCAGGAGGTGATGGACGAATTCGAAATCGTGCTCACCCAGATGCCCTATGTCGGAGGCGCGGCAAGTCGTATGAGCGATTTCTTCATGCGTCTCATCGGCTTTATGGCCATCAGCCGAGTGCTCCGGCGACACGGCGTGTCGCTGTCCATGATCGGCGAAATCGAGCGAGAAACCTACAAGGCGCAATTGCTCACCGTGCCCGAAGCGGAACGCTTCGCCTCGGGGCATCAATTCATGTCGTCAGAGAATCAGACTTTGCTGCGCGAGCAGGCCATGAAAAGCCATCAGAAAGAATTTTCGGAAGATTTCGTCTACGATTTCGTCGAGCCGGGCCCGGGTGACAACTTTGAATTCGGCATCAACTACAAAGCTTGCGGCTTTTGCAAATTCGCGGCTCGCCATGGAGATAAAGAAATCTTGCCGAACATTTGTGGGCTTGATTTCGACGCCTATGCAACGCGAGGCATCCACCTGGAAAGGACACAAACGTTGGCTGGCGGCGCGAACCACTGCAATTTTCGATTCTCGCGGCTCCCGTCGGACTAGGACGACATACGTGTGTGCTTCGGGTCACTCGCGTCGCGCGCGCCTGCGTAGAAATACGGATGACCCGGGGAGGGGCATCCGGCGCGTGCGAAAGGCTACTTGTTCTATACAATGGTAAACGAAAATCCGAAAATACATCGATTTTTCGACGGCCGTCGCAAAGGAAACTTATTGGTCCCTCTCCTAGTGTCCGTGCGGACTTGATGCTCTCGATCCGAGCCGCACATGAAGCGCTTGCTTGAAATATCTTCCCTTCGCGATGGGTTGCGCATTTGCGCGGTGTCCACGTTCGGCGCGATCGTCGGCACGCTCCTGTTCGGGGAAGTACTGTCATATCTACTCAACAACCCTAGCAACTGGAAACAATACGTCCTGCGCGGCGCCATTCCGCTGCTCGTAACGCCTGCACTGACGATACCGCTCATCGTCATGAACATGCGCCTCACAAAGCTGCGGGCCGACATGGCTATGCTCGCGCGTACCGATCCATTGACCGGCTTGCCGAACCGGCGCGCATTCTTTGCACACGCGAACAAGATTTTCGCGTTGCTTCAAGGGCACGAGCCCGCGGCCGTTCTGATGATCGATATCGACCGGTTCAAGTCGATCAACGATACGTTCGGCCATGACGCGGGCGACGCCGTGCTCAAAACGGTGGCGCAGACCATAGACACGGTTTCGGCCAAGCGAGACGCTGGTCGCGCGCTCACGGCGCGCATCGGCGGCGAAGAGTTCGCCGTCGTGATCGATGGCTTCGGCGCTGCCGAGGCGGCGGAGCTCGCTGCGCAGCTTTGCACGCGCGTGGATGCCACTGCGACCGAATATGCCGACACCAGAATTTCCGCGACGGTGAGCATCGGTGTCGCCGTGCGACAGGATGTTGAGCCGATCGACGTTGTGCTCAAGGCGGCGGATACCGCGGTCTACGATGCCAAGAATCTTGGTCGGAACCGGTGGTGCATGGCGACGGCGGCAGCGATTGCGCCGGGCCCGAGTGCCTCGAACCATCGCGCCCGTCCGCGCGCCGCCTGAGGCTGCTCGACACTGGCATCAGCGGTCCGCCTGGTGTAGCGAGCTTGAGCGCATTCCTGCGTTCGAGAGCCGCCCCTCGATGTCGTTCCAGCTCTACCTCCTCTTCGTCCTCGCCTCGGCGCTGCTCGTCGCGACGCCCGGGCCGAACGTCGCGCTGATCGTGGGTACGAGCCTGACGCACGGCGCGCGCACCGGCTTGATGACGGTCGCGGGCGTCAATGTCGGACTCGTCATCCAGCTCGCCGTGATCGCGGCGGGGCTCGCCTGGATCGTCGATTTCTTTGCCCGGCAGTTCGATACGATCCGCTTCGTTGGCGCGGCGTATCTGTTGCTGCTCGGCGTGCAGACCTTGTGGAAGGCGCGCAAGGCGGTCTCGACCGCGATCGCGCCGCTCTCGGCCAATCGCGCCTTCGCGCGCGGTTTCGCGGTCGCCTTCGCCAATCCGAAGACGCTGATCTTCCAGGCCGCGTTCCTGCCGCAGTTTCTCTCGAACGGCGAGGGCAGGGTGCGCGAACTGTGGCTGCTCGCCGCGACCTTCGCGCTGATCGCCGCGGTCGGCGACGCGATCTGGGCGCTGTGCGCGGCGCGGGCGCGCGCGGCCTTGTCGGGCCGCATCCAGCTTTGGGCTGATCGCATTTCCGGCGGCATACTGATCGCGGGCGCCGGCGTGCTGTTGGCGGCAAGCCGGCGGTAAATCCCTCTCCGAAGCCGGGCAGGGATCAAAAAGAAAAAGTCCCGGCTGATGAGACCGGGACAGTTTTCTTGGGGTCACGTAGGGCAGGGTCGTCAGGCGGAAGGGTGGGCATCACCCTTCGAAGATAGAGAGGCGGGCATCGCCTCTCGAGACTGGGGTCAGCGGCGGTCGGTCGACACAACCCGCACCGTGCGGCCGGAGCCGGACTCGGTGCGCATGTCGGCGACGCAGGAGCGGTCGAGATAGGGCCAGGATTGCTGCTTGCAGCTCAGGCGCGTGCCGATATCGAGGCGGTCGCCCTTCCCGGCCTTGCTGGTCTCGGTGGTAACATCGTGCCGGCTGGTGGCCGAGACCGAGGATACGCCCGGGGCCACGATGAAAGCGCAGGCGCACAACGTTGCGGCACCGATCAGGCTGTAAATCTTCAACATTTCCGCCTCCACCGGCCCCTTATTGTGTCCCTCGGAGCCGCTTCCTGCTGGTTAGACGCGAGGTGGGGATAAAAGGTTCAAAGCCGAATGCACATTTCCGGGAACTTCGGTGATCGCCGCGTGATCGCGCCCTTGCGGCGCGCCCGAAAGCCGGGCTAGACCCCGAACATGCGCCGAACCGCCCTTTATGCCGGGTCATTCGACCCGGTCACCAACGGCCATCTCGACGTGGTGCGCCAGGCGGTGCGGCTCGCCGACCGGCTGGTGCTGGCCATCGGCATCCATCCGGGCAAGACGCCGCTGTTCGAGGCGCAAGAGCGCCTCGCGATGCTGACCGAAACCTGCGCGCCGCTCGCCAAGGCGGCCGGAACCGAGTTCGCCTGCGTGACGTTTTCGGACTTGGTGATCGCGGCGGCCGCGCGGGAGGGCGCGACGCTCCTGATCCGTGGCCTGCGCGATGCCACCGATTTCGACTATGAAATGCAGATGGCGGGCATGAATTCCACGATGACGCCGGACATTCTGACGGTATTCCTGCCCGCTTCGCCCGCCGCGCGCCCGATCACCGCCACACTGGTGCGCCAGATCGCCGCCATGGGCGGCGACATCACGCCGTTCGTGCCGGCCGCCGTCGCGGCGCGGCTGAAGGCAAAATTCGCCGGGAAATCCGGCCGTTAAATCCGGGAGTTCATATGCTACGTCTGCTCGCTATCGCCCTCGCGCTCGTCTGCGCGGCGCCCGCCTTCGCCCAGCCGAAGGGGTTTCCGGCCGGCGTTGACCCGCAAAACGCGCTCATCATCGACACCACGCAGGGCCAGATCATCGTCAAGCTGCGCACCGACATCGCGCCGCAGCACGCCGCGCGGCTCAAGCAGCTTGCGCGCGACAAATTCTATGACGGCGTGCCGTTCCACCGCGTCATTGCGGGCTTCATGGCGCAGACCGGCGACGGGCAGAACGGCAACGGCACCGGCAACTCGAAATATCCCGACCTGAAGGCAGAATTTTCCAACGTGGCATTCAAGCGCGGCATCGTCGGCATGGCGCGCAAGGGCAACAGCAACGATTCCGCCAACAGCCAGTTCTTCATCGTCTACGGCGATGCCTCGTTCCTCAACGGGCAGTACACCGTGATCGGCGAAGTGGTGGGCAACGGCATGGACGTCGTCGACAAGCTCAAGAAGGGCGAGCCGGTGTCGAATCCCGACAAGATGCTCAAGGTTCAAGTCGCGGCCGACGTGAAGTAGCGATGCGCCTCGCGACGGCTCTCTTGTCGGGCCTCGGGGCCGTTGCGCTCAGCGCCACGGTGTCGTGGCCGGCGCAGGCTGCCGAACTGAATACGATCCAGGACGTGTTCGCGGCTTTTCGGGCCTGCTGGATGCCGCCGCCGCTCGATCAGGCGCGCCCCGGCATGGAGGTCACGGTGCGCTTCAGCTTCAACCGCAACGGCGAGATCCTCGGGGAACCGCGTTTCACCTTCGTGACGCGGGATGTTTCCGACGACGTGAGAGCCGTCTATAAGCGCGCCGTGGCTGACACGCTGTCGCGCTGTACGCCGCTCACCTTCACCCCCGCGCTCGGCAATGCGCTCGCCGGGCGCCCATTCGCGCTTCGTTTCATCGATGACCGGGGCGTCAAGAAAGTCGAGCATCATGAGTGACAATGACAACAAACTGACGTTGGAAACCACCAAGGGCAAGGTCGTGATCGAGCTGCGCCCGGACCTCGCGCCGAAGCACGTCGAGCGCATCAAGCAGCTCGTGCGCGAGGGCTTCTACGACGGCATCGTGTTCCATCGCGTGATCGACGGCTTCATGGCGCAGACCGGTTGCCCGCACGGCACCGGCACCGGCGGCTCCGACTATCCGAACCTGCCGGCGGAGTTCAACGCCGAGCCGCACGTGCGCGGCACGACCTCGATGGCGCGCGCGCAGAGCCCGAACAGCGCGAACAGCCAGTTCTTCATCTGCTTCGACGACGCGCGCTTCCTCGACAAACAATACACGGTCTGGGGCAAGGTCACCGAAGGCATGGAGAACGTCGACAAGATCAAGAAGGGCGAGCCGGTACGCGATCCCGACAAGATCGTAAAGGCGACGCTCGGGGCGTAGGCGAGGCGTCTCACCCCGCGAGTGGCGGCGTCGTGAGCGGCGCGCGCTGGGCGAGGCGGAAGCCGACCAGCGCTGCCGCCGCCAGCACCATCAGGAAGGCGGCGAACAGGCTCGGCGCCGCCGGATTGCCGAACAGGTCGCGCGCGGTCCCGGCGATCGCCGGCAGGACCGCCATCGCCGCATAGTGCCAAGTGTAGAACACGCCCATGCCGGCGGAGCGGTTCTCGGGCCGGAGTGCCTCGGCCGAGAGCGCCATGATCAGCCCCGCTGGCAGACCAATCGTCAGCACGATCGCGGCGAACGGGACGATCGGAACCGGGGCGAGCGGCAGGATGGCCGCGGCCGTCGCGACGATCGCGAACCCGCCGATCATGACGAGGTTTGGCTTATGCAGCCGCTCGGACAGATAGCCCGCGATCGGCACCGAGGGGATCAGCACCCAGGCGAGCAGGCTGACCACGCGGCTCGCCTCGTCGAGCGGGTAGCCGCGCTGCGAGAACAGTTCGGGCAGGAAGCTGATGAGGATCACGTAGCCGGCGTTGTAGCTGCCCCAGATGAAGCCCGCGAGCGAGATCAGCACCCATTCGCGCGGTGTTAGATCGAGCTGCAGCCGGCCCGCCTCGCTCGGCGCGTCCGGAGACGAACGATAGACGAGCAGGATCAGCACCAGGCAGACGAGCGCGACCGCGGCGGCCGCGTCCATCACGGCATTCGCCGAATAGATCGCCGCAAGGGTGGGAAACGAGATCAGCCCGAGCGCGATGCCGAGCGGCCAACTCGTGACGAAGACCGCGAGGGCGGTCACGATCTCGCGGCCGGCGAACCAGTCGGTGACCATCTTGGTCATCAGCACGTTGACGAACACGGCGCCGAGCCCGCTGAGCAGCCTGCCGCCGAACACCAGCGCCGCTGTGTCCGCGCCCATCAGCGCGCCGCCGACCGCCATCAGGATCAGCCCGACCAACACAAGGCGCTTGACCCCGAACCGCTGCCCCAGCATGCCGCCCGGGAGCGCGATCACGATGCCGGGCAGCATATAGAGGCCGATCAAGGTACCGAGCTGGGCGAAGCCGATGCCGAGCGTGTCGATGAGAAATGGCCCATCCGACGCGACGGTCTGGAATTGATACGCCATCGCCGTGCGCGCCAGGAACAGCACGGACAGCATGCGCCAGCGATCGGGGAGGCTCAGCATTGCGAGGTGCGGCAACCGTGGAACACAGAGTTGGAACTCTGCAACTGGAAAGCTAACTAAACCATGACCAACGACGCGGCGTCGAGCGGTATATTCGCGCTTGAAGGGAACTCGAACGTGAAGCGCGGCGGTTAGTATTTTCACCTGTAGCAAAGCACACGCAAGCCGAGATTCGCCATTACGGCTACGTAAATATGCTTATCCCAACGTTCCAAGGCGCCCGCCACGGCGGCAATTCCGCAGTGCGGTAACCTAAGGTGGCAGTCAACGAAATTTTCATATGATTTTCGGAGACTAAACGCGCCGCGACAGGTTTGTGCAGGGTCCTGATGTTCGGATTGAAGCGTCTGATTTGGGTTGGGCACGACCGCAAGTTGCCCACGGAAATCTACACGTCGCTCGTGGCCTCGCTGTTCAGCGACCCACGCACGCTGCTGCTCGGCGCCGCCGGCAGCATGACGGCCGCGCTGATCACCGCGTGGAAGACCGCCGAGCCCTCCATCATCGTCTGCGCGATCGGCATCGTCGCGGTCTCGCTCGCGCGCGCCGCCGACACGCACGCGTTCGCGCGTCGCCCGAAGGGCGCCATGACGCGCGCGGCCGCAATGCGCTGGGAGCTGCGTTACATCGCGGGCTCTGCGGCCTTCATGGCGTTGATGGGCGCGTGGTGCTTTTTCGCGTTCGCTCGCACCAACGACCCGTTGGTCCAACTGCTCGCGTTCTCCATGGTGCTGGTGAACATGATCGGGGTCTCGGCGCGCAATTTCGGGAGCAAGCTCCTGGTCAACGCGCAGCTCGTCTGCGCCGGCGTTCCGATGACGCTCGCGCTGTTCATCATGGGCGATGCCTATTACGCGGTGTTCGGCTGCGTGCTGGTCCCGTTCTTCCTCAGCCTGAAATCGATCGCCGACCGGCTACGCCGCACGCTCCTCGACGCCGTGGTGGCGACCCGTGACGTGACGCTGCTCGCCGGGCGGTTCGACACCGCGCTCAACAACATGCCGCACGGATTGTGCATGTTCGATCCGCAGCAGCGCCTGGTGGTCTCCAACAAGCGCATCGAGGAGATCTTCCACATCTCGGGCGTCAAGCGCGGCGCCTCGTTGCGGCAACTGCTGCAGGGTTGCGTCGCCGCCGGAACGCTCAACGAAGCGACCATGGAGCGCCTCCTGTCCGATCTCGAAAGCCGGCTCGCCGGCCAGTTCGACGGCGAGCTCGCGGTCGACACCGAGGACGGGCGCGCGCTCTCGCTCACCTTCGAGCCGATGCAGAATGGCGGCTCGGTGGTCCTCGTGGAGGATGTGACCGAGCGCAAGAACGCGGAAGCCAAGATCCATCATCTCGCGCGCTACGACGCGCTCACCGGGCTGCCCAACCGCATCTTCTTCCACGACCAGATGGAATGGGCGCTCGCCACCATGAAGCGCGGCACCCACTGCGCCGTGCTGTTCGTCGATCTCGACCAGTTCAAGCAGGTCAACGACACGCTCGGCCATCCGGCCGGCGACGCGCTTCTGTTCGCGGTCGCGGAGCGGCTGCGCAACATCATCCGTGACACTGATCTCGTGGCGCGCTTCGGCGGTGACGAATTCGTCGTGCTGCAGACGCCGATGCGCGATCCGGAAGCCGCCTCCACGCTCGCCCGCCGCATCGTAGACGAACTCGGCAACAGCTATGACATCGACGGCCATCGCGTGGTGATCGGCGCGAGCGTCGGCATCGCGATCGCGCCGCGCGACGGGGCCGGTGCGGACGTTCTTCTCAAGAACGCCGACATGGCGCTCTATCGCGCCAAGTCGGAGGGACGCGGGTCGTGGCGCTTCTTCGAGCCCGAAATGGACGTCAAGGCACAGGCGCGCCGCAGTCTCGAGCTCGACCTGCGCCACGCCGTCGCGACCGAGGCGTTCGAGGTCTACTACCAGCCGCTGATCAACCTGAAGAGCGCGCGCATCTCGACCTGCGAGGCGCTGCTGCGCTGGCCGCATCCCGAGCGCGGCATGATCCCGCCCGCCGAGTTCATCCCGATCGCCGAGGAAATGGGGCTGATCGTCGAGATCGGAAACTGGGTGCTGCGCCGCGCCTTGCTCGACTGCGCGCAGTGGCCGAACGACGTGCGCGTCGCCGTCAACCTGTCGCCGATCCAGTTCCGCCGCGGCAACGTGATGCGCGCCGTCACCGACGCGCTCGCGGCGGCGGGCCTGAAGCCGGAGCGGCTCGAACTCGAGATCACCGAGTCGGTCCTGCTCCAGGACACCGAGGCGACGCGCGCGCTGTTGCTGCAGTTGCGCGACTTTGGCGTCCGCATCGCGCTCGACGATTTCGGCACCGGCTATTCGAGTTTGAGCTATTTGAATAACTTCCCGCTGCACAAGGTGAAGATCGATCGCTCGTTCCTCGCGGGTGTCGGCGAGAATAAGCGCTCGTTGCCACTGTTGCGCAACGTCGCGCGCCTGATCGCCGAGCTCGGCATGTCGGTCACGATGGAAGGCGTGGAGACGCGCGAGCAACTCGCGCTCATCATGAGCGAGCCGAGCTTCGATGAAGCCCAAGGTTATCTGTTCAGCAGGCCGGTTCCGGCGCGCGAACTTGCAAAGCTGCTCGATCCTGCGGCGCTGCGGGAACTTCTCGGACCTCCCGTATCGCGCAAGGTCGCCTAAGGTCAGCCTATCGCCGCGTGTGAAAGAGCGTGCTGCGAGGCGTGCGCCGCAATGCCGTCGCATACATGTGGAACTGCGCACCCGGATCTCTGATTAACCCTAACAGCGTGTTCTTCTTTACTTCCATTAACGACGCGTTAACCTTTTGGTTGTGAGCGGCGACCCGCTCCGGGCAGGAGGTTCGGTATGAGTGCGTTAGCGGCGGAACAACCGACGAGCCTGGTCGACCGTATCCAACAATTGCTGCAGCGAGTCGACTATCGGTGCGCGGAGACACCTGAGGACAGGGCGGCGATCTTCCGCCTTCGCTACGAAGCCTATTTGCGCGAAGGCGCGATCTCGCCCAATTCCACGGGACAATTCAGCGATCCGGTTGACGATCGCGAAAATACCTGGATTTTCGGGGTTTATGTTGATGGCGAACTGGCGAGCTCGATCCGCCTCAGCGTGACGGTGCCGGGGATCATCTACATCCCGGCGCTCGACGTGTTCTCCGACGTGTTGCTCGGCGACATCCTGGCGGGCAAGAAATTCATCGATCCGACCCGCTTTGTCGCCGATCGTGAATGCTCGCGCCGCCATCCGGAGCTGCCTTACGTGACGCTGCGTCTGCCCTGGCTCGCGCTCGAGTATTTCAACGCGGATTACATGCTTGCCGCGGTGAGGGCGGAGCACCAATCATTCTACAAGAGGTTGTGGGGACATAAAGCCGTGTGCGCGCCGCGCGCCTATCCCAATCTGCAGAAGCCCATCAGTCTGATGACGCTCGACTACCGCGAGGCGTGCGCGCGCACCTATCGGCGCTATCCGTTCTTCCACTCGACGCAATTCGAACGGCGGATGTTGTTCGAGCGCGGCCACCATCATTCGCTCTCGCAGCAATCGGCGGCGGCGTGACGGATCAGGTCGCCTTGGTGGCGGCGAGATAGGGCTCGATCCGCGCGAACACCTGGGCGGGCAGGATGCGTGCCATGCCGTCAGGCGCCTGGCCTCGCCCGTCGGCCGGCTCGATCGGATGGATGAAGCGCGAATAGCGATGCACCGGCGTCGAGCCGAACAGCGCGAACGCCGGCGTGCCGCCGGCCGCCGCGATGTTCATCGGGCCTGAGTCCGGGCCGACGAACAGGTCGGCGAGGTGCAACAGCGCCGCCGCCTCGATGATCGTAAGCGCACAGAGATTGAACACGGACGCGCCGGCACTACGCGCGATGAACTGGTCTGCGCGCGTGACATTGTCCGGCCCGCCGATCAGGAACACCGTGCCCGGTGTCTGCCGGCGCAGGCGATCGAGGAACGCGATCCAGTGCGCGTCCGGCCAGTCCTTTGACGGGTGCGAGCCGCCGAGCGCGACCACGGTCCAGGGACGCACCGCGTCCATGTAACGCGCGGCCGTCGCGGCGATGAGCGCGGCCGGCAAGGTGAGCTCGGGCTCGGTGCTCGCAAGCGGGACCTTCATCACGGCCATGAGCTCGCGCAGCCATTCGACCGCCCATGCATGGCGGTAGCGCGGGTCGACGCCCCGATTGGTGATGAACAGGCGCTGCGGCCCAAGTCCCGGCCCGATGCGCTCCGGAATGCCGGCGAGCGACGCGGCGAGCGCGGGACGCACCGTGCGGTCGAGAATCCACACGCGGCGGAAGGCGCGCTTGCGCAACAACGCGACCAGCCGGGCGAGATGCACGCCGCGCGCAAGCTCGGAGCCGCCATGCTCGAAATACGCGACCTCGGCGACGCTCGGTTCCGCCTGCAGCAGGTCCTTCGCATGCGTCGAGGGCAGGGTGAGGAAGCTCACCACGCCCGCCGGCTCCGCGGCGGCGATCGCGCGGATAAAAGGCAGGTGCCAGACGACGTCGCCGATGCCCTGCTTGACCTGGATGACGGCGGTGGCGCTCACATTGATTGCTGCGCGAAACGTTGCGAGAACCGCGTTCTATGCGAGCCTGGGGCGACGGGCAATCACACGGGAACGATGCGCACCGACCTGTTCGACTTCGTCCTGCCGCCCGAGCGCATCGCCTTGCGTCCGGCGCGCCCGCGCGATGCCGCGCGGCTGCTGGTCGTGCGGCCGGGCGCGGCGCTCGAGGACCGCGTGGTGCGCGACCTTGCGGATTTGCTGGAGCCCGGCGACCAGCTCGTTGTCAACGACACGCGGGTGATCCCGGCGCGGCTTGCCGGACGGCGCATCGGGCGCGGGACCGAGCCGCGCATCGAGGCGACGCTGGTGAAGCGCCTCGACGCGTCGCGTTGGCGCGCCTTCGTCAAGCCGGCGAAGCGGCTCGCGGTCGGCGACGTGGTCCGCTTCGGCGAAGAGGGCAAGGTCTGCTTCCTCGGCCAGCTCGACGCCACAGTCGAGGCGAAAGAGGGCGGGGAGGTAACGTTTTCGTTCGCGTTCCACGGTCCGGTGCTCGATCAGGCGATCGCCGAACGCGGCGAGATGCCGTTGCCCCCTTACATTGCGGCGCGCCGCGCGCCCGACGGGCAGGACCGCGCCGACTATCAGACGCTGTTCGCGGATGACGAGGGCTCTGTCGCCGCGGCGACGGCCGGGTTGCATTTCACCGCCGCGCTGGTCGAGCGCCTGCGAGCGCGCGGCGTCGCGCTACGGACCGTGACGCTGCATGTCGGCGCCGGCACGTTCCTGCCGGTGAAAGCGGACGACACCGCAGGCCACACGATGCATTCGGAATTCGGCGTGGTGAGCTCGGAGACTGCGGACGCGCTCAACGCCGCGCGCCGGACGGGCAAGCGCATCGTCGCGGTCGGCTCGACCTCGCTGCGCCTGATCGAGAGCGCCGCCGGGGACGACGGCATCGTCCGCCCATTCAGCGGCGAGACCGCGAT
Organism: uncultured Hyphomicrobiales bacterium; assembly: GCA_964479515.1. Classification (GTDB taxonomy): domain Bacteria; phylum Pseudomonadota; class Alphaproteobacteria; order Rhizobiales; family Xanthobacteraceae; genus PALSA-894. Next base: position 12,843 of record CAYZMR010000037.1, read on the forward strand.
CTTCATCACGCCAGGCTATCGCTTCCGCGCGGTCGACGCGCTGATGACCAATTTCCACCTGCCGCGCTCGACCTTGTTCATGCTGGTCGCGGCGTTTTCCGGGCTTGAGGCCATGCACCACGCCTACGCGCACGCGATTGCCGAGGGGTATCGCTTCTATTCCTACGGTGACGCGTGCCTGCTGTATCGCGCGCGTCAAAATTGAATCGGATTGCTGGCAAATTCGCGCCGGCAAGGTAACCGCTCCGTCATCCGCGCGCCGCATGGTCGCCCAATCGGAGCACGGAGAAATACCTATGATCCACGAATACGCGGCGATCGACCCGATGGCGTTGCTATTCCCATCGCGGCTCTACATCGCGCTGGCCGAGAAGCTCCATCCGCATGTGCCGAAGGCGATCGAGATCAAGGAGGCGGTTGGACGCCTGACGCCGGAGGAGCGCCAGTACATCCTGCTGCGCGCCCGCATGCTCTCCACCTACAGCAAGGCCGTCGAGGAGGCCGTCGTCGGGATGAAATAGCCGCTTCCCGGGGGCCTGCAAAATCATGATATGGCTCGCGGCCTGATCTCAACCGGCCGCGTATGGATACGGAACAGGCTTTCGGATTTCGGCTTCTTGGACGGGACGGCGCGGCGCGCCGCGGCGAGGTCGTCACCGCGCATGGGGTGGTGCGCACGCCAGCTTTCATGCCGGTCGGCACGCAAGCGGCGATCAAGGGCGTGCATCTGTCCGCGGTGCGCGCCGCCGGCACCGACATCGTACTCTCCAACACCTATCATCTGATGCTGCGGCCCGGCGCCGAGCGCATCGCCGCGCTTGGCGGCTTGCACGCCTTCATGAACTGGCCGTATCCGATCCTGACCGACTCGGGCGGCTTCCAGGTGATGTCGCTTGCCGCGCTGCGCACCATCGACGAGGGCGGCGTGACGTTCCGTTCGCATGTGGACGGCGCGCTGGTGGCGCTTTCGCCGGAGCGCGCGATCGAGATCCAGAATCTGCTCGGCTCGGACATCGTGATGCAGCTCGACGAATGCCTGAAGCTACCGGCCGAACGGCCCGAGATTGAGCGCGCCATGCGCCTGTCGCTCGCTTGGGCCGAGCGCTGCAAACGCGCCTTCGAAGGGGCGGCGCCGGGGCGGGCGCTGTTCGGTATCGTGCAGGGCGGCGACGATGCGGCGTTGCGGATCGCGAGCGCGCGCGCGCTGACCGAGATCGGCTTTCAGGGCTATGCGATCGGCGGCCTCGCGGTCGGCGAGCCGCAGGCCGTGATGCTCAAGATGGTCGACGAGGTCGGGCCCGCGCTTCCAGCCGACAAGCCGCGCTACCTGATGGGTGTCGGCACGCCCGAGGATTTGCTCGAATCCGTCGCGCGCGGCATCGACATGTTCGATTGCGTGATGCCGACGCGCGACGGACGGCATGGCCGTGCGTTCACGCGTTTCGGCCCGATCAACCTGCGCAACGCGCGCCACGCCGCCGACCCGCGTCCGCTCGACGCGGAGAGCCCATGCGCGGCCGCGCGCACCTATTCGCGCGCCTACTTGAATCACCTGACGCGCGCCAACGAGATGCTCGGCGCGATGCTGCTCTCCGAGATCAACATCGCCTATTACCAGGAATTGATGGCCGGCATGCGCGCCGCGATCGAGGCCGGGCGCTTTTCCGACTTCCGCGCCGAGACGCGCGCGGCCTGGGCGCGGGGCGACATCGCGGCGCTGGCGTGATCCGATCGATCAGGCGGCGCGACCGAAGTCGCGCTTTATGCGTCGCAGACGCAGGGCGCCCGCTCGATCCGCGTCGCGAATTCGAACGACTTGCGGAACGTATGGCCGCAGGATTCGCAGGCCCAATGATTGTGCACAACGCGCTCGTTGACGTGCTCCGCCAGCATCGGAGCAAGCAACGTGTCTCCGCACAGCGGACAGGTGGGAAGCTTCAAGTGCCGGGCCCGGACAGTGGCCGTACGCGTCGCGTCTTGGAGAGTCATGGTGTGCTCCAGTGCGTTCGACGTATTCCCCTTCATCCCCGTCCATAAAAAGCATATGGGGCGCGAGCGTGGCGCGCGAATGAAACTTTCGTGATGCTGCAGGCGCGTGACAGATTCATACAATTTGCAACAACATGCCGCTCGCTTCGCGATGCAGCATGCAAAAAAAGCTGCCGCGTCGATATTTCGCGCGTGTTCGTTTTGCGTTGCGCTCGCTCACGGCGTGCTCACACGTCGCGTGGAGCCGCACGCGCGCAACGTATCGCCAAAACGAAACCCGCCGGGCACGGGGCCCGGCGGGTCTCGGACAACCGACCGCGACTAAGCTTAGTGCGTCGGTCCACCCGTGCCATTATCCCATTCCGGATGCGCGTCGAACACGGCCTGCCAGAACAGGCCGCCGAGGATCGGTACGACGCAGTCGCCGACCATGCCGAAGACTTCGCTCGACTTGAGCTCGCGGTGCTCGTAGTGGCCGACGAACGCGGCGCCCAGTATCGGCGACAGTGCGAAGCAGCCGACCGTGGTCAGGCCGTACCATTTCAGCGCGCGATGGCTGGTGAACTTGGCGAAGTGGTGATGGCGATACGTCAGGGCGAGGTAAGCGCCCGTCATCGAACCACCCGCGATGATCTCCGCGGCGGTCACGGCCGGGCTGCCCCGGCCGAGCAGGCCCGCATCGGCCGTCTTGACCTGCGCCATCATGCTAAGACCGACCAGCATGGCTCCCAATGCTATCAGATATTTTCTCATAACTCCCCCAAATCGCTGGAGTATTGAGCGCGGCTCGGGGCGCGCCTTCCCGGAACAGATCTTCAAGCGTGCGGACGTACTCACGCGACGGACAGATTCGGAAACTACCTGCTGATGGTTAACCGTTCAAACCCTGATGCCCGGATCGGGGACGTTTCGGCGCCACTGTGGCGCCTCAGCCACAAAGATCGGGGAGGGCTGTGGATATGGTGAGCGCGGCAGGGAATTCGCCAGGGAAGGACGGTCGGCGGAGTCCCGGCCGGTTCAAAAGCGAGGAATTCGCAAAGGGCGCTTGCCGCGAACTTCCTTGAGCAAGGTTCCGTGAGTGGACGCCCGACCTGCTTACCTGTTAGCGTTCGTGTGTCGTCAGCCGCGTCAATGCATGACGCTTGAGAGACACGCCACCACCGCGCCAGGTGGCACGCGCGCACTCCCGTCCTGCTCGTAAGTAGAGCCGCCCACTGGTCCCGCAAGGGGCCCTGACCGGGCACGGAGGCTGCCATGCGCCGTATCATTCAAGCCAACATCGACCGATTGAAAGCTCTGCTGAAAACCGAGCTCGATCCCACCAGAAGGGCGATGGAGATTCGCCTGCTCGCCGAAGAAGAGTCGAAACTCGTCCGCGAGCCCAAAGACAGCAAGGCTGCGTATTAGCGACCGTCTTTCCACAGCCGCCAATGCGTCGGCTGGATGTCGATCCGTTGCTTGGTCGAAGCGTCGATCCAATCCGCTCCCTCCTTGCGGCACGGGAAGATCAGTGCATGAACTTCGCCCTGTTCGATCACGCAAACCTCTAGGCTGCCGTCGGTCGGTGTAATCGAGACGGGCAACCATTTGTCGGGCAGCGAGTAGATACGAGCCATCTGTTGTTGATGGCCGTGCATCACGACGAACGCATTGACTCACATCAACGGGCTTCGGGCTGTCGCCCATGTCTCCGATACGATCTGTCACCTATGTTCCGGGCTGGACAGAATGCGAATGGTGAGCGCGCCGGGACTCGAACCCGGGACCCTTTGATTAAAAGTCAAATGCTCTACCGACTGAGCTACGCGCTCCCATTCCGGGCTGTGTAGGAGGACGCCGGCACGGAATCAAGCAGATTACCCCTCAGATCCGGCCCTCTTCGACCGCGTGGCACTCCACGATGGCGTTTCCGGCCGGCAGTGGGCGGGGCACTTCGGTCCGGCAGCGCGCGTTCGCGAACGGACAGCGCGGGTGGAATGAGCAGCCGGGCGGCGGGTCGACGGGGTTCGGCACCTCACCCTCGACCGGCTTGCGCTGGCGTCCCGTCAGGTCGAGGTCCGGCACCGCGTCGAGCAGCATGCGCGTGTAGGGATGTTTGGGCGCAAGGAACAGCTCCTTCGCCGGCGCCACCTCGACCAGGCGGCCGAGATACATCACGCCGATGCGGTTCGCCATGTGGCGCACGACCGCGAGGTTGTGGCTGATGAACAGGTAGGTGAGGCCGAATTTGTCCTGCAGGTCGCGCATCAGATTGAGGATCTGCGCCTGCACCGAGACATCGAGCGCGGAGGTCGGCTCGTCGCAGACGATGAATTCCGGCCGACAGGCGAGCGCGCGCGCGATCGCGATGCGCTGGCGCTGGCCGCCGGAGAATTCATGCGGGTATTTCGCGCCGTCGGCTGGGTCGAGACCGACGAGCTTTAGAAGATCACCGACCTGCGAGGTGGTCTGCGCCTGCGACTGCGCGATGCCGAAGGCGCGGATCGGCTCGGCCACGATGTCGTGCGCGCGCCAGCGCGGATTGAGGCTCGCATAGGGGTCCTGGAACACCATCTGGATGCGGCGGCGCAGCTTGCGCCGCTCGGCGCCGTGCTCGGCCTTGTTCATCGAGATGCCGTCGATGGTGACGTCGCCGGTGGTCGGCGCGATCAGCCCCACCACCATCTTGGCGACCGTCGACTTGCCGGAGCCGGACTCCCCGACCAACGCGAACGTCTCGCGCCGCGGAATCGAGAAGGTGACGTTCTGTGCCGCGCGCAGCAGCGTGCGCGGCAACCGTTCGGTCACGCGATTGAGCCAGGGCTTGGAGACATCGAAGATGCGGCCGAGATTCGTGACCTGAACGAGCGGCGCGGTCGCCGCGGGCCCGGGCGCTTGCTGGGTCAGAACTGCCGTCATGGCACCGGCGACAAGGTCACGGGGAATGGCTGATAGAGCCAGCACGCGACCTGCGACTTCGCCTCGTCCTGCAACTCGGGCCGGAACACCGGGCATGGCACGAACGCACGCGGGCAGCGCGGATGGAATGCGCAGCCCGACGGAATGGCGGTCAGGCGCGGCATCGAGCCGGGAATCTGCGTGAGGCGATCGTTCTCGCCGGTCAGCGACGGAATCGAACCCATGAGGCCCTTGGTGTAGGGGTGCAGCGGCGCCTTGATCACGTCGCGGACCGGCCCGATCTCGACGATGCGGCCGGCATACATCACGGCGACGCGGTCGGCGGTCTCGGCGATCACCCCCATGTCGTGGGTGATCAGCATCACGGCGGCGCCATGCTGGCGGCACAGGCGCTTCAACAGCGCGATGATCTGGGCCTGCACCGAGACATCGAGCGCGGTGGTCGGCTCGTCCGCGATCACGAGCTCGGGCTCGGCCGCGAGCGCGAGCGCGAGCACCACGCGCTGGCGCATTCCGCCGGAGAACTGGTGCGGATAGTTGTCGATGCGCGTCTCCGGCGCCGGAATGCCGACCTCGCCGAGCAGCTCGAGCGCGCGCCTGCGCGCCTGCGCGCCCGACATATTCAGATGCGTGGTGATGGTTTCGACGAGCTGCTCGCCGATGCGGTAGAGCGGGTTGAGGCTGGTGAGCGGGTCCTGGAACACCATGCCGATGCGTTTGCCGCGAATCTTGCGCAGGGGTTCGCCGGATAGCTGGTCGATGCGCAGGCCGTGCAGCTTCACCTCGCCGGACGCGATCCGGCCGGGCGGCTCGATCAGGCCGATGATCGCGGTGCCGGTGATCGACTTGCCGGCCCCGGACTCCCCGACCACGCCCAGAACTTCGCCGGGCGCGATGTCGAAGGACACGCCGTCGACCGCGGTCAGGATGCCGCGGCGGGTCGGAAACTCGACCCTGAGATCGCGCACGCTGAGGACGGGTTCGGTCATCTGGCGAGCCTCCGGCCCGCATGGGTCAGGTTTTCGGCGAAAGGCAGCATCATCGCAGTCTTGGGTTGAGGGCGTCGCGCAGCCAATCGCCGAGCAGGTTCACGGCGAGCACGAGCGCCGCAAGCGTCGCGCCGGGGAAGATCGCGATCCACCATTCGCCGGCGAACAGGTATTTCTGCCCGATCTGGATCAGCGTGCCGAGCGAGGGCTGCGTCGAGGGCAGGCCGAGGCCGAGGAACGACAGCGTCGCCTCGGTGATGATCGCCAGCGCGAGGTTGATGGTGGCGATCACCAGCACCGGCCCGACCACGTTGGGCAGCACATGGCGCAAGAGGATCAGCCCGGGACGGATGCCGATCAAGCGCGCCGCGAGCACGTAGTCCTTGCTCTTCTCCACCAGGGTCGAGCCGCGCACCGTGCGCGCATACTGCACCCAAAACGACAGGCCGATCGAGAGCACCATGACCCAGAACACCACATTGTCGTGACGTTGCTGGCCGAACAGCGCGCGCGAGGTGCCGTCGATCAGCATCGCGATCAGGATCGCCGGAAAGGTGCTTTGGATGTCGGCGGCGCGCATGATGACGGTGTCGATCGCGCCGCCCGCATAGCCCGCGATCAGCCCGAGCGCGATACCCAGCGCCGCCGCGAATAGCGTCGACACGATGCCGATGGCGATCGATTGGCGCGAGCCATACAGGATGGTGGAGAAGACGTCGCGGCCCTGGTCGTCGGTGCCGAGCAGGAAGCGCTTGTCGCCGTCGGCCTGCCAGACCGGCGGGATATGCGAGTCGATGATGCTGAGCTGGCGTAGGTCGTAGGGGTCCTGCGTCGCGATCACGGGCGCGAACAGCGCGGCCGCCACGATGACGAGCGCGACGATCGCCGCCACGATCGTGATCCTGGAATGCAGGAAGGAGTAAGCCACGTCGCTGTCGAGGAACGACGCAAGCCGTGTCGGCCGGCGCGTCAGAGGAGCCTCGCTTGCTTCGGTCGCCATTTGTCAGGCCGGCCGAGCATCGATCCGGATACGCGGATCGACCACGGCATAAAGCAGGTCGACGATCAGGTTGATCGTCACGAAGATGAAGGCGACGAGCAGGAGGTAGGCCGACATGATCGGGATATCCACGTTCTGCACCGCCTTGAGGAACAACAGCCCCATGCCGGGCCATTGGAACACGCTTTCGGTGATCAGCGCGAAGGCGATGATCGAACCGAGCTGCAGGCCCGCGATGGTCATCACCGGCACCAGCGTGTTCTTCAGCGCGTGGCCGAAGTTCACGGCCCGGTCGGTCAGGCCGCGCGCCCGCGCGAACTTGATGTAGTCGGTGCGCAGCACCTCGAGCATCTCGCCGCGCACGAGCCGCATGATCAGCGTCATCTGGAACAGGCCGAGCGTCACCGCCGGCAACACCAGCGCCTTTAGCCCGGACGCGGTCAGCAATCCCGTGCTCCAGAATCCGATATGCACGACCTCGCCGCGTCCGAACGAGGGCAGGACGCCGAGCGTCACCGGAAACAGGAAGATCAACAGGATGCCGATCAGGAATGTCGGCAGCGAAATGCCGATCAGCGACGCCGCCAGGAAAACGTTCGACAGCACGGAGCGGCGGTGCAGCGCCGTATAGACGCCCATCGGGATGCCGATCAGAAGCGAGAACAGCGCCGAGGCGAGCGCCAATTCCATGGTCGCCGGAAAGCGATCCTTGATCAGGTCGATGACCGGCGTCTTGAACTGATAGGACGAGCCGAACTCGAGCCGCGCCGCATGGGTGACGAACCGCGCGAACTGGACGATGACCGGATCGTTGAGGCCGAGCGACTGGCGCAAATTCTCGCGATCCTGCGCGCTGGTCTCGATGCCCACCATCATGTTGATCGGGTCGCCGACGAAGCGGAACAGCGTGAACGCGATCAGCGCGACCGTGAGCATGACCACGATCGCTTGCAACAGGCGGCGGATGATGAAGGCGATCATCGCGCGTGCGTTTCATGAAGCATGCGCGTCAGCGTACACGGCTCAACGTATGGGTCGCAATCGCGCCGCGTGCGCTATCCCTCCCCGCGAAGCGCGGGGAGGGTGGCTGCGAGCGAAGCGAGCAGACGGGTGGGGCGCCCGCGACGAATCTGCCCCACCCGGCCGCCGCTTCGCGGCGTCCACCCTCCCCCTGCGGGGGAGGGATAAGGCCGCAGCCTCCGGCTACGCTCAGTCCTTGTGGAACCAGTACAAGAGAATCTGGTTGTCGGCGCGCTGCGCGACCTTCAGCGTCTTCGAGACACCCCAGGCGAGCGCCTGCTGATGCAGCGTCACATAACCCCAGTCCTTTTCCTGGGCGATCTTGAAGGCCTCTTCGATCATCATATCGCGTTTGGCCTTGTCCGCCTCGACGAGGATTTTGTCGGCGAGCGCGTCGACCTGCGCATTGCAGTACCCGCCGAGGTTCATGTCGCCGCCTTTGCCCTTTTCGTCGCGGCAGCGGTACATGTTGGCGAGCACGTTCCAGCTGTCGAACGAGCCTGGTGTCCAGCCGAGCAGGTAGAACGAGGTATCGTAACCGCCCGATTGCAGCACCTTCGCGAAGTATTTGCTCTTCGGCTGCGCGTTGAGATTGATCTTGATGCCGATGCGCGCCAGCATCGCGGTCGCCGCCTGACAGATCGCTTCGTCATTCACATAGCGGTCGGTCGGGCAGTCCATCTCGACCTCGAAGCCATTCGGATAGCCCGCGTCGGCGAGCAGCTTCTTGGCCTTGTCCGGATCCGGCAGCGGCCGCTTGAAGTCCTTGGCGAGATCGAACAGCAGCGGCGAGATCATCAGCGCAGACGGCACCGCGGCCTTGCGCATGACGCGATCCGAAATCGCGTTCTCGTCGATCGCCAGATAGAACGCTTCGCGGACGCGCACGTCCTTGAACGGATTCTTGCCCTTGACGTTCGAATACTTGAGCTCGTCACGCATCTGGTCGAAGCCGAGGAAGATCGTGCGCAGCTCGGGGCCTTGCATCACTTCGGCGACGCCGCTCGAATTGATCCGCGGCACGTCCTGCAGCGGTACAGGGTCGATCCAGTCGACATCGCCCGACAGCAGCGCGGCGACGCGCGTCGCATCATTGCTGATCGTGGTGAAGATCGCCTCGTCGACGTTGTGCTCGACCTTGCCCCACCAGTTGGGGTTCTTCTTGAATACGGTCTTCACGCCGGCCTGATGCTCGGTGATCATGAAGGGACCGGTGCCGTTGGTATGCAGCGCCGCGTAACTCATCTGCGTGCCGGTGGCGGATTGGACCGTGCCCGAGTTGTTCGCCTCCGACCACTTCTTCGACATGATGTACCAGGTGTCCCATTCGTAATGCAGAATGGGGTTCGGGCTGGGCAGGATGAAGTCCACGGTAAAGTCGTCGACCTTCACGACCTTGGTGCCGGCCGGCTGGATGCGGGTCTTGATATTCGAGTTCTGCTGGAACGAACGCTCGGCCGAGAACACGACGTCGTCGGCGGTGAAGTCTTCGCCGTTGTGGAATTTCACGCCCTTGCGCAGATGGAAGCGCCAGCGCGTCGGCT
>CAYZMR010000038.1:0-20854 GCA_964479515.1 uncultured Hyphomicrobiales bacterium
CGTTCGCGGCTTTGTTGTCGTGATAGAGATAATTGTACCAGCCGATCGCCGAGGCTTCGACGAAACGCTGCACCAGGCCGGGCTTCTTCTCCACGGTCTCGCGCCGCGTCTCGATCAGGGTGGAGTAGCTGTCGAAGCCATAGTCCGCGAGCAGGAAGATTTTCGGCTTGAAACGGCCGGTCTTCTCGACCGCGTAAGGCTCCGAGGTGACATAGCCCTGCATGGCGCTCTGTTTATCGACCAGGAACGGCTGCGCATTGAACGTGTAGGGCTTCACCTTGTCCTGCGAGAACCCGAACTCGGCGCGCAGCCACTGGAAGTAGGTCTGCAGACCTTCCGACGAGACCAGCAGCGTGATCTTCTTCAAGTCCTCGAACTTCTCCACGCCCTGATCGGGATGCGCGAGCAGCACCTGCGGGTCCTTCTGGAACATGGCCGCAACCGCGATCACCGGGATGTCCTGGGCGACTGCGTCGAAGCCCTGCAGCGAGTTCGCGCTCATGAAGAAGTCGATCTTGCGGGCGAGCAGCAGCATGCGGTTGTTCTTCTGCGGGCCGCCCGCCACGATCGTCACATCGAGGCCGTATTGCTTGTAAGTGCCGTCGGCGACCGCCTGATAGAAGCCGCCATGCTCGGCCTCGGCGACCCAGTTGGTGCCGAACGAGATCTTGTCGAGCTGCTGTGCGTGAGCCGGCGCCGCGAGGAGCGTCATCGCGATCAAGGTGCGGCGCGTCAGGTAGGCAAACGTCATGCGGACTCCAGCTTTCTTTGAGTTGCGCGGACCATAGGTGAATGACATGACGTTGGCGAGGCGTTGACGGAGCGGCGCGTGACCGACTGGCTTTCTCTCACGACGGAAGAGTTCACGGCCGACCGCATCGCCGTGCTACCGGTCGCGGCTGTCGAACAGCACGGGCCGCATCTGCCGCTCGGCGTCGATAGTTACATCGCGGAGGCCTATCTTGCGCGCGTGCGCGCGCTGCTGCCGGCGGATTCCCCGGCGTTGTTTCTCCCGGTGCAGGCGGTCGGCGCTTCGGACGAGCATCGTGCCTTTGCGGGCACGCTCACGCTCACGCCGGAAACGGCGCTTGCCGCCTTCAGCGAGATCGGCGCGAGCGTCGCGCGCGCCGGCATCAAGAAGCTCGTCATCGTCAACAGCCATGGCGGCAATGCGGCGCTGATCGACCTTGTGGCACGGCAGTTGCGCGTGCGCCACGAGATGCTGGCGGTGCACTGCTCGTGGGGCCGCTTCGGCTATCCCAACCTCTTCGGCGAGGCCGAACGCCTGCACGGCATCCATGGTGGCGACATCGAGACCTCGATCATGCTCGCCGCCTATCCGGATCTCGTGCGGCGCGACAAGATCGCCGACTTTAGGCCTTCGACCTATGCGATGGAGCGCGACTTCGCGTGGCTGCGCGCCGACGTGCCGGTCGGGTTCGGCTGGATGACGCAGGACCTGCATCCGTCAGGCGCGGTCGGCGATGCGAGCCTCGCGACGGCGGAAAAAGGCGAGGCGGCGCTGGATCACGGCGCGCGCGCGTTCGTGGAGTTGCTGGCGGATGTTGAAAGGTTCGAGCTGCCGGGCTGATGGCCTCTCGCTCCGCTCATATCCGCGAAGGCGGGTATCCAAAGCTAAGGCTCTCTGAGTCCGAGAATTTTCTGGGTCCCCGCTTGCGCGGGGATGAGCGGGACGCGCGGCCTTCGACTGGACTTTCGGTCGATGTGATAATATAACATTTCACATGTCGGTCCCGCACCATCATCACCACCCGGGCCATACGCACCCGCCCGCGAGCGTCGCGCCGTCGATCCTGCGGCTCTCCGCGCTGGCGCGGCTCGCGATCGCGGCCGTCGCGATCGTGGTGCTGTGGGGCGCGGCGTTCTGGGCGATGTCGTGAGGTTTCGATGACCGCAGCGCTGCAATTCCGCGACCTGACGCTCGGCTACGACCGCCACCCGGCGGTGCATCATCTCGACGGCGCGATCGCGTCGGGCGCGCTGATGGCGGTGGTCGGCCCGAACGGCGCGGGCAAGTCGACGCTGTTCAAGGGGGTGGTCGGCGTGCTCAAGCCGCTCGCCGGCGGCATCGACCTGTGCGGGCTCAAGGCGCGCGACATCGCGTACCTGCCGCAGATCGCCGAGATCGACCGCACCTTTCCCATCGGCGTCTACGACATGGTCGCGATGGGGCTGTGGCGGACCGCCGGGCTGTTCGGTGGCATCGGCGCCAGGGAGCGCGACACGATCCATCACGCGCTCTCGGCGGTCGGGCTCTCGGGCTTCGAGGAGCGGCCGATCGGCACGCTCTCGGGCGGGCAGATGCAGCGCGCGCTGTTCGCGCGGCTCCTGCTGCAGGACGCGCGCGTGATCGTCCTCGACGAGCCGTTCAACGCGATCGATGCCAAGACCGCGGCCGACCTCATCGATCTCGTACGGCGTTGGCACGCTGAGCAGCGCACCGTGATCGCGGCGCTGCACGACCTCGATCTGGTGAAGACGCATTTCCCCGAGACGCTGCTGCTCGCGCGCGAGGCGGTCGCCTGGGGCAACACGGCCGACGTGCTGACGGCGGAGAATCTGTTGAAGGCGCGGCGCATGTGCGAGGCGTTCGACGAGGACGCGCAGGCATGCGTGGTGGCGGCGTAACGTCATGCTCTACGACACCTTCATCGCGCCGTTCGCCGAGTTCGAGTTCATGCGCCGCGCGCTGGTCGGGACGTTCGCGCTCGCCTTCGGGGCGGGTCCGATCGGCGTGTTCCTGATGTTGCGGCGCATGAGCCTGATCGGCGACGCCATGGCGCACGCGATCCTGCCCGGCGCCGCGATCGGCTTCATGCTCGCCGGCCTCTCGCTGTTCGCGATGGCGGGCGGCGGGCTGATCGCGGGATTTATCATCGCTGTCGGCGCGGGCTTGGTCGCGCGCGCGACGGAGCTCAAGGAGGACGCCTCTCTCGCGGCATTCTTTCTGATTTCGCTCGCGCTCGGCGTGACGATCGTGTCGCTGAAGGGCACGAACGTCGACCTCTTACATTTCCTGTTCGGCTCCGTGCTCGCGGTCGACGACCCGACGCTGATCCTGATCGTGTCGTTCACGACCGTGTCGCTGATCGTGCTGGCGCTGATCTGGCGGCCGCTGGTGCTCGAATGCGTCGATCCGGGCTTCCTGCGCTCGGTCAGCCGCGCGGGCGGGCCGGCGCACATCGCGTTCCTGGCGCTGGTGGTGATGAATCTCGTCGGCGGCTTCCAGGCGCTCGGCACCTTGCTCGCGGTCGGCATCATGATGCTGCCGGCCGTGATCGCGCGCTTCTGGGCGCGCGACATCACCACGATGATCGCGGTCGCGGTCGCCAGCGCGGCCGTGTCGGGCTACGCGGGACTGGTCATCTCCTATCACGCCAACCTGCCGTCGGGGCCGACCGTGATCCTGGTCGCGGGCGCGCTCTATGCCGTGTCGGTCATCGTCGGGCCGGTCGGCGGGCTCCTGTGGCAGGCGCTGCCGCAGCGCCATCTCGAAGCGTGAGGCAAGCCATGCTGACACGACGGCGCATGCTGACGGCGGCGGCCGCGCTCGGCGCGCAATGGACAGTGCCGGCCTTCGCGCAGGAGAACGCACAACAGAAGCTCAAAGCGGTCGCGACGTTCTCGATCCTCGGCGACCTCGTGGCGAACGTCGGCGGCGCGCGGGCGGACGTGGCGACGCTGGTCGGGCCGAACAGCGACGCCCATGTCTATTCGCCGACACCGGCGGACGCCAAGACACTGGCGCAAGCGAAGGTCGTGGTCGTCAACGGGCTCGGCCTGGAGGGCTGGCTCACGCGGCTGGTCACGGCCTCGGGCAGCAAGGCCGTGACGGTGACGGCCAGCACCGGCATCAAGCCGCGCCGGATGGAAGACGAGCATCACGGCGGGCAGTTCGTGACCGACCCGCATGCCTGGCAGTCGATTGCCAATGCCAAGATTTACGTCACCAATATCCGCGACGGCCTCGTCAAGGTCGATCCGGACGGCAGGGCGGCTTATGCGGCGAACGCCACGGCCTATCTTGCCAAGCTCGACGCACTCGAGGCCGACGTGAAGGCCGCGATCGAGAGAATTCCGGCGGATCGCCGCCGCATCATCACCACGCACGATGCGTTCGGCTATTTCGGCGCGGCGTTCGGCATGGAGTTCATCGCGCCGCAGGGCGTGTCGACCGAGTCGGAGGCGTCCGCCAAGGACGTCGCCAAGATCATCACGCAGATCAGGACGCAGAAAATCCCGGCCGTGTTCATGGAGAACATCTCCGATCCGCGCCTGATGCAGCAGATCGCGCGCGAAACCGGGGCCAAGATCGGCGGCACGCTCTATTCCGACGCGCTCTCCGGCGCGAACGGCCCGGCGGCGACCTATATCGACATGATGCGGAACAATGTCCGCGAATTCGCCGCCGCGCTGATGAGCTGACTCAACTGTCATCCCGGCCAAGTGAGCGAAGCGAACGCGAGCCGGGACCCATAACCACAATTGCGCGTGGCCGGGACTGACCGACAGGCCTGGGGTTATGGGTCCCGGGTCTCCGGCGCTGCGCGCCGTCGCCCGCGATGACAGGCTGCGATCAGTTCAAGCTTCCCAGCCCCTTGAGCAGCCGCGTCTTATCGGCCACATCCTTCTCGAGCGCCTGCGCGAAGGCGGCGCCGTCGGCGTAATAGTCGCTCGGCTGCAACAGGCTTTTCGCGAGCTTCGCATAGGTCTCCGACTGAGCCGCGACCTTGCAGGCGTTGGCCAGCTTGCCCTTGATCTCCACCGGCAGACCCGCCGGCGCGAGCAATCCGCCGAAGCTGTAGGGCGCGACCTCGAAGCCTTGCTCGCGCATCGTCGGCACGTCCGGGATCGACGGATTACGGTGATTGCCGAACAGCGCGAGGATGCGCAGGCCGCCGCTCGCGGCCGAGCTCAGCGTCACCGCGCCGAAATCGACCTGCCGGCCGAGCACGTGCTGCATCACGTCCGCGTCGCCCTTGAACGGGATCGCGTTGAATTCGACGTTGGCGACCTGCGCGAACTCCACCATAGCGAGATGCGGGATCGAGCCGACGCCGAGATGCGCGTAGTTCACCACGCCGGGCTTCGCGCGCGCCGCGGCGACGAGATCGGCGGCGGTGCGGAACGGCGAATCCGGATGCACCACCACCACCATCTCGTTGACGAAAGCCTGGCAGATCGGCTCGAACGATGTGGTGTCGTAGCCGGCCTGCTTGTTGGTCAGCGGCACGACCGTCAGCGAAACGGCGGGCGAAAACAGCAGCGAATATCCGTCGGGCTTGGCGCGCGCGACCGCGGCCGCGCCGAGCGCGCCGGTTGCGCCGGTCTTGTTGACGATGACGAAGCGCTGGCCGAGCTCCTGGCTCAGGCCGTCCGCGAGCGCGCGTCCGAGCACGTCGGTCACGGCGCCGGGCGAGAACGCGACCACGATCTCCACCGGCCGCTCGGGATAGCCCTGCGCGCGGGCATCCGCCGCCGCCAAAAGGCCGGTCAGCGTCAATGCCGCGATCAATCCGCCACGCCCCATCGCGTCCTCCCGGTCGTCCTTGTTGGGCGCAGGCAAGCGCCGCCGGAACGATAGCGTGCGCGAGGGGGCGATCAAGGCCTTTTGCCTCGCACGTCGGGATGCCTATATAGCGCCGAACGGAGTTCCTCATGCCCGACGCGACCCCCGAAAAAATCCCCGTCACGGTGCTGACCGGCTATCTCGGCGCCGGCAAGACGACCTTGCTCAACCGCATCCTGTCCGAGCCGCACGGCAAGAAATACGCCGTGATCGTCAACGAGTTCGGCGAGATCGGCATCGACAACGACCTGATCGTCGGCGCCGACGAGGAAGTGTTCGAGATGAACAACGGCTGCATCTGCTGCACCGTGCGCGGCGACCTGATCCGCATCATTGACGGGCTGATGCGGCGAAAAGGAAAGTTCGACGCGATCATCGTCGAGACGACGGGCTTGGCCGACCCCGCGCCGGTGGCGCAGACCTTTTTCGTGGACGAGAACGTCGGCAAGAAGACCAAGCTCGACGCGGTCGTGACCGTCGCGGACGCAAAGTGGCTGCGCGACCGGCTGCGCGACGCGCCGGAGGCGAAGAACCAGATCGCGTTCGCCGACGTGATCCTGATCAACAAGACCGACCTGGTGACGCCTGAGGAATTGCGCGAGGTCGAGGCGCGCATCCGCGGCATCAATCCTTATGCCAAGCTGCACCGCACCGAGCGCGCCAACATCGCGCTTGACGAAGTGCTGGGGCGCAACGCCTTCGACCTGGAGCGCATCCTCGACATCGAGCCGGCGTTCCTCGAAACGGACGATCATGACCACGATCACCATCACGACCATGATCACGACGGTCATGACCACGATCATGCGCATTCGCATGGCGGACTGAAGCACTATCACGACGAGGAGATGCAATCGATTTCGCTCTCCTCCGACGCGCCGCTCGACCCGGACAAGTTCTTCCCCTTCATCCAGAACTTGGTCCAGGTCGAGGGCCCGAACATCCTGCGCTGCAAGGGCATCCTGTCGCTGCGCGACGACCCGCAGCGCTTCGTGTTCCAGGGCGTGCACATGATGCTCGACGGCGACCATCAGCGCGAATGGCGCGGGGACGAGAAGCGGCAGAGTCGCCTCGTGTTCATCGGGCGGAATTTGCCCGAGGAGAAGATCCGCAAGGGCTTTGCGAGCTGCGTCGCGTGAGGTCTCATGCTGAGGAGCGCTCGAAGAGCGCATCTCGAAGCATGGCCGCGAATTCGGTGCGCGGCCCTCCTTCGAGGCCCGCCTTCGGCGGGCACCTCGGGGTGAGGGCGAAAGAGTGAGATGACCGACACCAGCACCATCCCCTCCGTGGTCGACCGCGCCAAGCCCGTGGCGGCGGGCGGCCCGGTCGTGGCGGTGCATTTCCTCGGGACAAACGCGGTCTTCGCGCTTGGCGAGGAGGCGCTGCTGTTTGTCGCGCCCGACGGCGCCGAGCGGCGCGTGACGGCCCATGCCGGCGGCATCATGGCGGCCGCCTGCGACGGTGCGCGGATCGTCACCGGCGGCGATGACGGCAAGCTGGTCGCGACGAATTCGAATGGCGAAAGCGAGACCCTCGCGACGGACGCCAAGCACCGCTGGATCGACCGCGTCGCGCTCGGACCGGACGGCGCAATCGCTTGGGCGGCCGGCAAGCAGACATATGTTCGCACCGCCAAGGGCGAGGTGAAATCGCTCGACCTGCCGTCGAGCGCCGGCGGCTTGGCCTTCGCGCCGAAAGGTCTGCGCCTCGCGATCGCGCATTATGGCGGCGCGAGCCTGTGGTTTCCGAATGCCTCGGCCGCCCCGCAGGAGCTCGCCTGGAAGGGCTCGCACCTCGACGCGATGTTCAGCCCGGACGGCAGGTTCCTCGTCACCGCGATGCAGGAATCGACCTTGCACGGCTGGCGCCTTGTCGACGGCAAGGACATGCGCATGTCGGGTTATTCCGCCAAGGTCCGCTCGATGGCCTGGACGGCGGGTGGCAAGTGGCTCGCGACGTCGGGTTCCGAGCAGCTCATCCTCTGGCCGTTTTCCGGCAAGGACGGCCCGATGGGCAAGACGCCGCGCATGCTCGCGCCCTCCGACAAGCGCGCCGTCGCGGTCGCGTGCCACCCGACGCAGGAGATCGTCGCGACCGGCTTCGAGGACGGTGTTGTCCTGCTTGCGCGCATCGAGGACGGCGCCGAAATCCTGGCGAAGCGGCCCGGTGCCGCGCCGATCTCGGCACTCGCCTGGAGCGGCAATGGCGCCAAGCTCGCGTTCGGCACGGAGGATGGCGGGGCGGGGATTCTCGACCTCGCGTGAGATTGTAGCGGAGCGTATATGAGCGAGCAGGATGGCCGTCCGGCCGGGTTTGTGTGGAAGTATGACCGGGCCGAAGTCCTGGTGGACGGCATCGTCCACGGCGTCGGGGTCATCCTCGGTGTCGTCGGCGCCGCGGTGCTCATCGTGCTCGCGCTGCGCTCGCCCGGGATCGGCGATGTGTCCGCCGCCGGCGTCTACGCGGTCGGCCTCGTCGCGATGCTTGGTATGTCGGCGACTTATAATCTCTGGCCGGTGTCGCGCGTCAAATGGGTGCTACGCCGGTTCGACCATTCGGCGATCTACCTGCTCATCGCCGCGACCTATACGCCGTTCATCGCGCGGCTGAAGGACGGCGCGCTGTCGTTCGGCCTGCTCGCCGGCGTGTGGGCGACCGCGCTCGTCGGCATCGCGCTCAAGCTCGCGCTGCCCGGACGCTTCGACCGCCTCTCGATCGCGCTCTACCTGCTGCTCGGGTGGAGCGGCGTGATGATGTACCAGCCGGTGAGCATGGCGCTGCCGGCGTCAGCCTTGTGGCTGCTCGGTGCGGGCGGGCTCCTGTACACCGGCGGCGTCATCTTTCACATGTGGGAAAGCCTGCGGTTCCAGAACGCGATCTGGCACGGCTTCGTGGTGCTCGCCGCGGGCTGTCACTACACGGCCGTGCTCGCCAGTCTCGGCGCCTGAGCGCCCAGCGCGCCAGACCACGACGCTCCGAGGGGCCGTCCCAAACGAAAGACGCCCCGATTGCGATCGGGGCGTTTTCTTTTCGTCGTCGTCGCCAGTGTCAGATCACGTACTGCCGCAGCGGCGGGTAGCCGTTGAAGCCGACCGACGAATAGGTCGCCGTATAGGCCCCGGTCGCCTCGATCAACACCTTGTCGCCGATCGCGAGCGAGACCGGCAGCGGGTAGGGGTTCTTCTCGTAGAGCACGTCCACGCTGTCGCAGGTCGGGCCCGCGACGACGCAGGGCGCCATCTCGTCGCGGTCGTGTGGCGTACGGATCGGGTAGCGGATCGATTCGTCGATCGTCTCGGCAAGGCCGTGGAACTTGCCGATGTCGAGATAGACCCAGCGCACCTCGTCTTCCGGCGAGCGCTTGGCGATCAGCACCACCTCGGCCTCGATGATGCCGGCATTGCCGACGAGGCCGCGGCCGGGCTCGATGATCGTCTCCGGGATCGCGTTGCCGAAATGCTTGCGCAGCGCGCGGAAGATCGCCTTGCCGTAGCTTTCGAGCTTCGGCGTCTTGCGCAGGTACTTCGCCGGGAAACCGCCGCCGAGATTGACCATGGAGAGCGTGATGCCGCGTTCCGCGCAGCCGCGGAAGATCGCCGCCGTCGAAGCGAGCGCGCGGTCCCAGGCCTCCACATTGTGCTGCTGCGAGCCGACATGGAACGAGATGCCATGCGGGATCAGGCCGCGCTTGTGGGCGAGCTCGAGCACGTCGGTCGCGTAGTCCGGCTCGCAGCCGAACTTGCGCGAGAGCGGCCATTCCGAGCCCGAGCCGTCGCAATGGATGCGGCAGATCACCCGGGCCCCGGGAGCGGCGCGCGCGACCTTCTCCACCTCGGCCTCGCAATCGACCGCGAACAGCGTGACGCCGAGCCGGTAGGCGGCAGCGACCTCGCTCTCCTTCTTGATCGTGTTGCCGTAGGAGATGCGGTCCGGCGCGCAGCCGGCCGCCAGCACCATCTCGGTCTCGCTCACCGAGGCGACGTCGAAGCACGAGCCGAGCTCGGCGAGGAGCCGCAGGATCTCGGGCGCCGGGTTCGCCTTCACGGCGTAATAGACGCGCGTGTCGGGCAGCGCCTTGGCGAACGACAGGTAATTGTCGCGGACGACGTCGAGGTCGACCACCAGGCAGGGTCCTTCGTCCTTGCGTAGTTTCAGGAATTCGCGGATGCGTGCGGTCATTCGGATCGTTCCCTAACCGGAATGCGCGGCGCTAGCCGCGACTTAAGGTGAACCCCTGTGGTGTTCAGCGCCGCCGCGAGATGCGGAAACGCAGCACCACGATGATGGTTGCCTTAGTCCGGATGAGGGAAGGACCCGTTCCGCACTGCTGGCAAAGAAGGACAAGCCTTTTCAGTCGACCGGCATTCGCGCCGGGATCCAAAAAAGCCCGCTCCGTCGTTGCTTTAAGCCGCGTCCCCCGTCGAGCACGGGGTGCGCCGGTTTCGCCTCCGGTTGCCGATCGCCTTGATGCTCGTCGGGACCCGTGGGTCCTTCAGGACATCTAGCAGGGAAGAGCTCTCTCTTCCGTAGGCGGCTGTCCGGCCTCTTGTCCGGACCCCACCGATCGACACGCAGCCACAGGCACGTGCGAAATTGGGCAATCGAGAAATAGGTGATTCAATTCCGCTGCGCAAGCAATTTGGTTCCGCGCCGCGGGCAAATCACAGCGAATTGCGCGGGCGCGTCGCCACGTTTCCGCCGTTAATGAAAAATTGATGCGCGCGCGGCGCCGCGACGCGCTCACTCGCGCGCGGTGAACGGCTCGATGCGCATGCCGGAGCGGATGAAAGCCGCCATCACGATGATGCCGAGCGCGAAGAACAGGACCTGCAGCGCATAGGTGCCGTAGTCGCCGAGCCCGAACAGATTGCCGAACGCCCAGCCGCCCGCGAAGGCGGCGCCGAATACTTCGGCCGAGATCAGGATCGCGGCGGAGAGCACCGTCGAGATGTTGATCCAGTTGATGCGGCGCGGGCCGCGGGGCCGTCCGGTGGCGTCGAGCATGGGGCGCAATGAATACGAAAGCGGCAGGGCGATCAAGTGCGTCAAGCGGCGGCGCGTTTGCGCTTGATTGGGCGGGACCGGGCGGCGGGCATGATCTGGATGCGCATGCCCAAGGCCTGCATGACCTTGGTCATGGTGGACAGTTCAGGGTTCCCGTCATCACTGAGAGCCCGATACAGGTTCTCCCGCGACAATCCGGTCTCGCGGGCGATCTGCGACATGCCTTTTGCCTTGGCGACGTGACCGATCGAGGCGGCGATGAAGCCGGGGTCTCCTTCCTCGAAGGCTGCATTGAGGTAGGCGGCGATCGCTTCGTCGCTGTCGAGGAATTCGGATGCGTCCCAGCGCGTGGTCTTGAGGGGCATGATGCGCCTTCCATTAGAGTTCTTTGGCAAGGGCCTTGGCTTTCTTGATGTCCGCGTCCTGGGTCTGCTTAGCGCCCCCGCACAGCAGGATCACCAAGGACGATCCGCGGGAGGCGTAATAGACCCGGTAACCGGGGCCGTAATCGATGCGCATTTCGCTGATGCCTCCGCCCACGGACTTAACGTCGCCCGGATTGCCGTGTTCAAGCCGGCTGACGCGCGAAGCAATGCGACCCTTGGCATTCTGATCGCGCAGGCTCGCGAGCCAGTTCGTAAATGTCTCGGTTTTGCGAACCTCGATCATATGTAGTTTATAAGCTACATTTCACAGAGGCGAGCGTCAAGCCTCGAGACCGCCGCGATGGCCGCCAAGCTTGCCGGATTGGCGTCACTGACTACATTGAGCCTGGATTCCAGCCCGAAAGCCCCAGATGACAGACCCGCGATCGGCCGCCGTTTCCGACAATCCGCTCCTTGCCGCATGGACCGCGCCGTTCGGCGTGCCGCCGCTCGGGCAGGTCGCGCCGGCGCATTTCCGCCCGGCATTCGACCAGGCGATGGCGGAACATCAAGCCGAGATCGCCGCGATCGCCTCCGATCCGGCGGAACCGAGCTTTACCAACACCGTCGCGGCGCTGGAGCGCTCCGGTCGGGCGCTCGCGCGGGTCTCGAACGCCTTCTACGTGCTGGCGGGCGCGCATACCAATCCCGACATCCAGGCGATCGAGCGCGACATGGCGCCGCTGCTCTCGCGCCACTGGAACGAGATCCACCTCAACGAAGCGCTGTTCGGGCGGCTCGATGCGCTGCACCGTCGCGTCGCCGAGCTCGGGCTTTCGGCCGAGCAGGCGCGCGTGCTCGAGCGCTACCATGCGCTGTTCCGCCGCGCGGGCGCGGGGCTCGATGCGGCGGCGAAAACGCGGCTGAAGGACATCGCCGAGCGGCTCGCGAGCCTCGGGACGCACTTCGGCCAGAACGTGCTCGCCGATGAGCAATCCTACGTGCTGCCGCTCGGCGCCGACGATCTCGCCGGCCTGCCCGACTTCGCGCGCGCAGCGGCCCGGGGCGCCGCGGACGAGCACGGCCGCGCGGGCGCGTATGCGGTCACGTTGAGCCGCTCCAGCGTCGAGCCGTTCCTGCAGTTCTCGGGCCGCCGCGACCTGCGCGAGAAGGTGTTCCGCGCCTGGATCGCGCGCGGCGACAACGGCAACAAGACCGACAACAATTCCGTCATCGCCGAGATGACGGCGCTGCGCGACGAGCGCGCGCGGCTCCTCGGTTATGAGAGTTTCGCGCGCTACAAGCTCGACGACACGATGGCGAAGACCCCTGAGAACGTCTCGGGCCTGCTCGATGCCGTTTGGGGCCCGGCGCGGCGGCGCGTGACCGAGGAGCGTGACGCCCTGCAGAACATGGTGGCGCTGGAGGGCGGCAACTTCGATCTCGCGGCCTGGGACTGGCGCTTCTATGCCGAGAAGCTGCGCAAGGCGCGCTACGACCTCGACGAGAGCGAGATCAAGCCGTATCTGCCGCTCGATCAGATCATCGAGGCGGCGTTCTACACGGCGAACCGGCTGTTCGGGCTCAGCTTCACGCCGCGGCAGGATGTGCCGGTCTATCATCCGGACGTGCGCGTGTGGGAGGTGACCGGCGCGCAGGGCAAGCACGTCGGCGTGTTCTTCGGGGACTATTTCGCGCGCGCCTCCAAGCGCAGCGGCGCCTGGATGACCACGCTGCGCGACCAGGAGAAGCTCGACGGCGAGGTGCGCCCGCTCGTCCTCAACGTGATGAACTTCAACAAGGGCGCTGCCGGCGAGCCAACGCTGCTCTCCTTCGATGACGCCCGCACGCTGTTCCACGAGTTCGGGCACGCCCTGCACGGGCTTCTGTCGGATGTGACCTACCCGATCATCGCCGGCACCGGCGTGCTGCAGGACTTCGTCGAGCTGCCCTCGCAGCTTTACGAGCATTGGCTCGACCGTCCGGAAATCCTGGAGCGCTTCGCGCGGCATTACCAGACTGGCTTAGCCATGCCGCGGGCGCTGATGGACCGGCTCATCAAGTCGCGCAGCTTCAATCAGGGCTTCCTGACCACCGAATATCTGGGCTCGTCCTATGTGGATCTCGACTTCCACCTCGGCGGCGCCAAGGATGCCCACGCGGTCGAGGCGGAGACGCGGCAACGCATGCGGATGCCCGACGAGGTCGTGATGCGCCACCGGCCGCCGCACTTCCAGCACATCTTTTCCGGCGATCACTACGCCGCCGGCTACTACAGCTATCTGTGGTCGGAGGTGCTGGACGCGGACGCGTTCAACGCCTTCGTCGAGGTCGGCGACGTGTTCGATCCGGGGGTCGCGAAGCGGCTGCGCGACAACATCTACGCGGCTGGCGGCGCGCGCGAGCCGGCCGAGGCCTACACGGCGTTCCGCGGGCGGATGCCGACGGTCGATGCCTTGCTCAAGCGGCGTGGCCTGGTGGATGCGGGGTGACCTGTCGACGATGTCCGCTTGCATTCCACCAGCGGCGCAAAAGTGGACGCTGGAGAGCGCAACTCAAGGATCATGTTCGAAATTCTCGCCTCAGCGAGACGCTCCAACCTGCGCTCGCCGGGACACGAAACTTCCATTCGGCTGATGGAAGACCAATTCATCCACGTCCCCATCCGGGCCGAGACGGAACTCCACGCGGAAGTCCTCGAACTCGCCGATGACGAAGGTTCGGCTCTGATAGGGACGGAGCCTGTAGGTTGGTTGGCTCCCGATTGTCAGCGTGAGTGGTCCATCGTTGTCCTGCCCGACCACAACGGTCGTGACTCCGTGACTGAACGTGCCGGTGCAGCGCTGGCGGAAGGCCGGGTTCGTGCAGTCGCCCGCCGCAATGCGGCAAAAGACGATGTCTTTGACGAGCGGTTCGAATGGAACTGCCAGACTCGCGATGTTTCCGTCACGGTCGGTGGAAAATGAGATGGCGAGCCGACCGGGTAGCAGGCGGCCCGGCGCCTCGGGCGCCTCGGGCAGCTCGAACATATCGTAATGCCGGTGCGCGAGCGGCGCCGACATGCCGCGAAACGCCCAGCGCAATTTGCGTTCGTCATGGGTGATCGCAATCCGGCCGTAACCGGGATGCTCGTAGTCGCCCGCATAGTCCGCGAGGTCGCGGCCCGGCTCGGCGCCTGCCCTCTGCGTCGCTCGCGGTGCCTGTCGGTCGACATCGCGCTGCGCCACCAATTTGCGGCGCCGCTCACGAAAACGTTCGAGCCAAGGTACTGGCTCCCTGCCGCACACGCGGTCGAAGACGTAGTTGGCGAAGATGTGCGGAGCAAATAGCGGAACCATGGCGTTATTGGCGAGCACGGCAACACCGACACCACGATCGGGCAGCATCATCATCAGCGTATTCGTGCCGGTCCAGCCGCCGCCGTGCCACACCACTCGCTCTTCGCGATACCTGTGCGAGCGGAAGCCGAGGCCATAGTGCACATCGCTGTACTCGGCGAATTCGGGTGCCCCGACATGCACGCGCGGCTTTTGAAGTTCCTGTATCAAGCTCGGCGACAGGAGCCGTTGTCCCTCAAACTCGCCCTTGCCGAGATGAAGGCGAAGCCAGTTCGCGAAGCTCGCAATCGACGTGTTCATGCCGCCCGCGGCCGTCGCGCTAACAGGCCATAGCTTCGAGCGCAGGCGGGTGTCCCCCTCCATGGCGTAGGGCACGGCGGCGTCGGCGGCTGTGGCAAGATCCTCCACCGTGAACGTCACATCCATGCGCAGCTTGCCGGTTAGCCGCGAACGGATGAATTCGATCCAGCTCTGACCACTGACGCGTTCGGCCACCATGCTTGCGACGAGATAGCCGAGGTTGCAGTACTGGAAGACGCTGCGAATGTCCTCGCTCGGCTCCAGATAACGCATTGCCGTCAGCATTTGGGCCGGTGACAGATCGCCGGGAATCCAGATCCAGTCGTGACGCGGCAACCCGGAATGGTGGCAAAGCAAATCGCGCACCGTGACGCGGTCGCTGGCGACGGCGTCATGCAGCCGGAATTCCGGGATGTATTCCCGCACCGGCTTCTTCCAATCCATGCGTCGTTCATCCACCAAAAGTGCCAGGCCCGTGGCGGTGAACGACTTCGCGACCGACATGAGTTGGAACTGCGTGCCGGTTGTCGCCTTCAAGCCGGCTTCGACATCGCGAAAGCCATAGGCGCTGACGAGGGCCACTTCGCTGTCTTGCACCACCGCAATGGCGAGGCCCGGAATTTTCCACTCCCCCATCGCCTCCGTGATGAGGCGTTCGAGCTCGGGAATGAAGGCCGCAAAGGACTCGCTGCGCGCGACAGGTTGGGATGCCATCGAAAAGATTCCTCAACTGGCGTAACGTAGGGCCGCTCCGGAAAGCGAACAACCGGAACTCCGGTGACGGCTTTGGGTCACGAGCGGCAATAGTCTGATGGTGCAGAGGAGTCGGCTGTGCCCCGAGAGCCAGGGCCGCGCTTCGCGCGGCCAGAATGACGAGCAGGGGCGAGAATGAACCTCCACACCGCCGGCCACCGCCGCGGCATCGCCGCCGCGCCACATCACGCGGCGGTGGACGCCGGGCGCGCGATCTTCGCCGAGGGTGGCAACGCGCTCGAAGCCATGGTGGCGATGGCGGCCACGATCGCGGCCGTCTATCCGCACATGAACCATATCGGCGGCGACGGCTTCTGGCTCGTGCGCGAGCCTTCGGGCCGCGTGCGCGCCCTGATGGGCGCGGGGCCGGCGGGCGCAAAGGCGACGGTCGCGCTCTATCGCGAGCACGGTTACGACGCGATCCCGCCGCGCGGGCCGCTGGCCGCGCTGACCGTTCCGGCCGCGATCGCTGGCTGGATGCTGGCGCTCGAAGGCGCGAGGGTTCATCGCGGTCGGTTGCCGCTCGACGTGCTGCTCGGCGACGCGATCCGCCACGCGCGCGAGGGCTACAAGGTCACGCGCAGCCAGGCGGCGCTGACCCGGGACAAGCTCGCCGAGTGCAAGGATGTGCCCGGCTTCGCCGCCACCTTTCTCATCGACGGCAAGCCGCCGGCCGAAGGCGCGGTCCTGCGGCAGACGGCATTTGCCGCCACGCTGGAGCACATCGCGAAGGCCGGGCTCGATGATTTCTATCGCGGCGACGTCGGGCGCGAGATCGCGGCCGACCTGGAGCGCGTCGGATCACCTGTGACGCGCGCCGACCTCGATGGCTACGAGGCGAGCGTCAAGGAGCCGCTCTCGGTCGTGCTGCAAGTCGGCACGCTCTACAACACGCCGCCGCCGACCCAGGGGTTGGCCTCGCTCATCATCCTGGCGCTGTTCGAACGGCTGCGCGTCGGCGAAGCGGAAAGCTTCGCGCACGTGCATGGGCTGATCGAAGCCACCAAACGCGCGTTCCTGGTGCGCGATCGCTACGTCACCGACCCCGCGCAATTGCCGTATCCGCCCGGGCGATATCTCGACAAGCCGTTCCTCGACGCGGAGGCCGCCAAGATCGATCCGCGCAAGGCCGCGAAATGGCCCGACCCTTCAATGAAGGGCGATACCATCTGGATGGGCGCGGCGGACGCCTCCGGCCTCGTCGTCTCCTACATCCAGTCGCTCTACTGGGAATTCGGCTCAGGCGTCGTGCTTCCGGCGACCGGTGTGCTGATGCAGAACCGCGGCGCGAGCTTCTCGCTGGAGAAGGGCGCGCTGAACGCGCTCGCCCCGGGACGCAAGCCGTTCCACACGCTCAACCCGGCGCTCGCCGTGCTGCGCGACGGCCGGATCATGGCCTATGGCACCATGGGCGGCGACGGACAGCCGCAGAGCCAAGCCGCGCTGTTCACGCGGCATGTGCTCTATCGCCAGCCTTTGGAGGAAGCCGTCGACCGGCCGCGCTGGCTGCTCGGGCGTACCTGGGGCTCGGCGCACACGAATCTGCGGCTCGAATCCCGCTTCGACGGAGCGCTGATCGATCGGCTACTGTCGGCCGGCCACGACGTGGAGGTGCTCGCCGAGCCCTATTCCGACACCATGGGCCACGCTGGGGCCGTCGTGCTTCATTCGGACGGCACGCTCGAGGGCGCGCACGATCCGCGCGCCGACGGTGGCGCGGCGGGTCTATGACCGGATGCGGTCGTACCAGCGCGGCTCGGGCGGGCTGCGCAACGAGGCGAACAGCACGCCGAACGCAAAGCCGATGCCGATGCTAAGCGCCACCACGGCCTTGGGATGCCGGCCGACCTGCTCGGTCACCATGTCGTCGAGCTCCGCGGCGCCGTCCTGGACCCGGTCCACCGCGTCCTGCGCGATGTCGCTCGCATTGTCATAGGCGTCCGACGCGGCGGTCTTGGCCTGCGACGCCGCGCTGGATGCCGCTGTCTTGGCCTGCTCGTAGAGCCCCGCCGCCTCGCGGCCGGTCTCCTTGGCGGTTTCGTCAATCGCCTCTCCGGCACGCTTCATCGTTTCGAAATTGGAATTGGCCATCCGAGCCCTCCGACACTGTGATCCGTCAGAGGAAACTCGTTGGACCCAAAAGAGTTGCATCGCACCTTTGCGAGGCCTGGAAATGCCTCCATTCCGCCCCAGTCGGTGCTATGGTCGGCGGCGGCGACGCTTTGGGACTGCCCGATGATCCGGATCTTCCGCTGTCTCGCGCTCGCGGCGCTGACCTTCCTCGTCGCGGCGCCGGCAAAGGCGCATCCCCACGTCTGGGTCACGATGAAGAGCGAGGTCGTCTACAACGCGGA
This sequence comes from uncultured Hyphomicrobiales bacterium, assembly GCA_964479515.1. Classification (GTDB taxonomy): domain Bacteria; phylum Pseudomonadota; class Alphaproteobacteria; order Rhizobiales; family Xanthobacteraceae; genus PALSA-894. The sequence continues at coordinate 17,705 of CAYZMR010000038.1, forward strand.
CGGCACCGCGACCGGCGTGCGCCACGCCTGGACCTTCGACGACATGTTCTCGGTCTTTGCCACCCAAGGCCTCGAAGCCAAGGAGAAGGGCAAGTTCACCCGCGAGGAGCTCGCGCCGCTCGCGCAGGTGAACATCGAATCGATGAAGGAATACGACTACTTCACGAGCGCTCATGCGGGCGGCGATCAGGTGGGATTCACGACGCCGACCGACTACTGGCTCGAATTCAAGGACGGCCTGCTGACGCTGCACTTCACCTTGCCGTTCGAAAAACCCGTCAAGGCAAAGGACCTCCAGGTGGAAATGTACGACCCGACCTGGTTCGTGGACTTCTCGTTTGCCGAAAAAGACCCGGCGCAGCTGGTCGGCGCGCCGGCAAGCTGCAAGCTCGCGGTCGCCCGCCCGGGCGAAGCGCAGACCCAGACGCAGGCTCGGCTCGGCGAATCCTTCTTCCAAAACCTCGCGCCCGGAAGCAATTACGGCGCGCAGTTCTCCAACAAGATATCGGTGACATGCCCGTGACATCCTTGGCCGGGGGGCGCAAGGCGACACGACTTCTGATCTTCTTGTGCCTGGCGGTGTCCGCCCTGGCGCTGCTCGGCGTGCTTGACGCCGCCCTGGCGCAGGGCGGCCCGTTCGGCGGCCCGCGCCCTCCGGCGGCGCCGCCGCCCGTCCCCGATGGCATCGTCGGCTGGCTTCTGGTCCAGCAGGCCGCGTTCTACCAAAAGCTCGCCAGCACGATCCGCGCCGCCAAGACCGACGGCAGCGCGGCGTGGCTGCTGATGGGCATCGCGTTCGTCTATGGCATCTTCCATGCGGCGGGTCCCGGCCACGGCAAGGCGGTGATCTCGTCCTATCTCGTCGCCAACGAGGAGACCTGGAAGCGCGGAATCACGCTCTCCTTCGCGTCGGCGTTTGTGCAGGCGCTGGTGGCGGTCGCGGTCGTCGGCATCGCGGCCGCGCTGCTCAATGCCACGGCGAAGACCATGAGCAACGCGGTGTGGTGGATCGAGATCGCCAGCTATTTGCTGATCGCCGCGATGGGCGCGCGGCTCCTGTGGACCAAGGGCCGCGCGTTCCTGAGCGAATGGCGGCTGCTGCATGCGCCGAAAACGCTCGGCGCCGCCGCGACGGTGGCGCACGCGCTCGAGCGCGGCCACCATCATCTCGATCATCACCACCATCATCATCATCATCATGATCATGACCACGACCATGATCATGACCACGCGCACAATCATTCGCACGTGGCGCATGACCATGATCACGCGCACGATCATTCCCATCCCGCCCATGGCGAAGCCGGTCACGTGCATGACGAGCACTGCGGCCATTCGCACGGGCCGACGCCCGACCAGCTCGCCGGTCCCGGCGGCTGGAAGCGCGGCTTGTGGGCGATCGTCGCGGTTGGGCTGCGGCCGTGCTCGGGCGCGATCCTGGTGCTGGTCTTCGCGCTGGCACAAGGCATCTTCTGGGCCGGTGTCGCGGCGACGTTCGTGATGGGCCTCGGCACCGCGATCACGGTCGCGGCGATCGCGACGCTGACGGTTTCGGCGACCGCCTTCGCGACGAGGATCGCCGCGACGCGCACCGGCTACGGCTCGCTCGTCCTGCGCGGCGCCGAGGTCGGCGCCGCCGCGGTGGTGCTCGTGTTCGGCGTCGCGCTGCTTGCCGGCTACATGGTGAGCGAGCGCATGGTCGGGTTTTGAGCCCGATCGCGACGCGCTGCGCCATCGCCGGCGGCGGCCCGGCCGGCATGATGCTCGGGTACCTGCTGGCGCGCGCCGGCATCGACGTCGTGGTGCTGGAGAAGCACGCCGACTTCCTGCGCGATTTCCGCGGCGACACCGTCCATCCCTCGACGCTTGAACTGATGCGTGAGCTCGGGCTGCTCGAAGAATTTCTCAAGCTGCCGCACAGCGAAGTCTCGCACTTGACCTTCCAGATCGGCGCCGAGCACATCCCGTTGGTCGACTTCAGCCATGTGCCGACCCACTGCAAGTTCGTCGCACTGATGCCGCAATGGGACTTCTTGAATTTCCTCGCCGCGCACGGCAAGCGCTATCCGGCGTTCCACCTCCACATGCGGGCGGAAGCGACGGACCTCATCATCGAGAACGACATCGTTACCGGCCTGCGCGCAAAGACGCCGGACGGCGATCTCGAAATCCGCGCCGACCTCGTGGTCGGCTGCGACGGCCGCCACTCCACGGTGCGCGAGCGCGCAAATCTCGTCGTCGAGGACATCGGCGCGCCGATCGACGTGCTGTGGTTCCGGATGTCGCGGCGCGACGGCGACACCGAGGAGACGACCGGCCACATCGAGGCCGGCAAGATGATGATCATGCTCAACCGCGGCGACTATTGGCAGTGCGCCTATGTGATCCCCAAGGGCGGCATCGAAGGCGTAAAGCGCGAGGGCCTGCCGGCGTTCCGCGCGCGCGTGCTGGAGCTGTCGCCGTTCCTGCGCGACCGCATCGACGAGATCAAAAGCTTCGACGACGTGAAGCTGCTGACGGTCGCGATCGACCGGCTGCGCGAATGGCATCGGCCGGGGCTCCTCTGCATCGGCGATGCCGCGCACGCGATGTCGCCGGTCGGCGGCGTCGGCATCAATCTCGCCGTGCAGGACGCGGTCGCGGCCGCCAACATCCTCGCCGAGCCGTTGCGCGTCGGGACGGTCACGCGCGCGCATCTCGCCGCCGTGCAGGCGCGCCGCGCATTCCCGATGCGGGTGATCCAGCGAATGCAGGTGATCGTTCAGAACCGGCTGTTGTCGCCCGCGTTGTCGAGCAGCGCGCGACCGAAGCCGCCATTGGTGTTGCGGCTGATCATGTGGCTACCGTTTCTGCGCGGCCTTCCGGCGCGCATCGTCGGCGTCGGCGTGCGCCCGGAGCATGTGCGCACACCGGAGCGTGCCGCCTGAAGGCTCTCTCCTTTACCCTCCCCCTTGTGGGGAGGGTCGACGCGCGAAGCGCGTCGGGGTGGGGGTCGAGAGAGCTCGGCAACCTCTTGCGACCCCCACCCCTAACCCCTCCCCGCAAGGGGGAGGGGAACGTACCGCCCGCGTGGCTACACGAACCGCGGCACGAACCCGTCGCCCTTGTGGTCGACGTGGCAGATGTGCGGCGCGCCGAAGTGCTGCGGCA
>CAYZMR010000038.1:20954-22220 GCA_964479515.1 uncultured Hyphomicrobiales bacterium
CCGTCGCCCTTGTGGTCGACGTGGCAGATGTGCGGCGCGCCGAAGTGCTGCGGCAGCAGCAGCGCGCCCGAGCCCGCACATGTCTCCAGCGTCATGCGACGCGACGTGCGCGCCGTCGGCTGGTCGACGCACGCGAAGCTGTTCCAGGTCGGGTGGTAGACCTGGATCGCATGATGGATGATGTCGCCGCTGAAGTAGGCTTGGCTCCCCCGCGACGCGAGATTGATCAGCACATGGCCGGGCGAATGGCCGGGCGCGGGCGTCAGCTTAAGATGCTCCTCGATCGTTTCCGTTCCGTCGACCATCTGCGCGAGCCCCGCTTCGACGATCGGGAACACGCTGTCGCGCATGGCGCCGCCGATCGCGGGGCCTTGCCGCGGATCGCGATCGATCGCGCTGAAGTGCTCGTAGTCGATCTTGCTGAACACATATTTGGCGTTCGGGAAGGTGGGGACCCAGCGGCCATTGTCGAGGCGCGTGTTCCAGCCGACATGGTCGACATGCAGGTGTGTGCACATCACCATGTCGATCTCTTCGGGGCGCACGCCGGCCGCCGCAAGGCGCGCGAGATAAGGCGTGTCGAGATTGTCCCAGAACGGACGATGCTTGCGCGATTTGTGGTTGCCGATGCAGGTGTCGATGAGGATCTTTTTTCCGCCGATGTCGATCAGCCATGAATGGATGCTGAGCTTGAGGAAGCCGGTCGTCGGGTCGTAATGGTCCGGCGCCATCCAGGCCATGTGCTCGGCGACGGCCTCATCGCGCCAGTCGGCGAAGAACTTCTTCGCTTCGAAGAAATGGCCGTAGGTCTCCTCGATGCGCGTGATCTTCGCCGCGCCGATTGTGGCCGTCGTCATGCTGATGGCACCGTCGAGTTATTCGTGATGATGGAAGTCGTCCGCGCGCAGCTCGATCGGCTGGCCGTGCGGGGTGCGGTCGGCGGCGTGGTCCCAGGCGTGCTGGTAGCGGTGCAGCGTCGCGGGGCTCGCGATGTTCTTCTCGGCGACGAGGCGCTCGAGCGCGGCGAGCCAATGGCGGTAGTAGGTCTCGCCGGTGTCGGGATCGCCGGCCGCCTGGGCGCGCTTGATCTCGTCGGCGAGCGTCGCGGCCCATTCGGGCCAGGTGAACAGGCGGCGCTCATGCAGCGCCAGCGCCATCGCGAAGGCCTGCGCCTCCCACGGCTCGCGGAACACCGGCCCTTCGGCATCGTGGGGGATGCTGGGCACGGCTTGCGTCGCGCGCTGGGCGGCTGCGGGGTCGATAGGC
>CAYZMR010000039.1:0-21428 GCA_964479515.1 uncultured Hyphomicrobiales bacterium
CGAGCGAAGCCGGCGCGCGCACCGTCGAGGAGATGCTGTTCCGCATCGAGCACGGCATCTTCGCGTGAGCGCATGATCCCGAAAAGCATGTCCTCGACCCCGATCGGGGATGGGAACCGGTTTTCGGATAAGATCATGCGCCAAACTGAAAACTGATGCGGCTCTGGCGCATCTCCGATCACGCCGACCTCTCGGGCGTGGGCGGGCTCCATGCGTCGGGCCGTTGGCACAGCAGAGGCCGCCGCGTCGTCTATCTCGCCGACCATCCGGCGTCGGCGCTGCTCGAAGTGCTCGTGCATCTCGAAATCGACGTCGAGGACCTGCCGACCCACTATCAGCTTCTCGGCGTCGATGTGCCGGACGACGTCGCGATCACGCTGCTTGACGAGAGGGGACTGCCCGACGACTGGCGCAATCAGCGTGCGGTGACGCGCGCGCGCGGGGACGAGTGGCTCAGCGCGAGCGCGACCGCCTTGCTGCAGGTCCCGTCGGCGATCGTGCCGGCCGCGCGCAACACGCTGCTCAATCCCGCGCACGCGGACGCGGCGCGCATCTCGATCGGCGCCGTCCTGCGTTCGCCGTTCGATCGCCGCCTCGTCTGATTGCCGCGCTACGCCGCGTTAACCACGCCTGTTTGCGCGCCGTAAACCACGCCTGTTTGTGCCGCGTAAACCGTAACATGACGAACGGAGTCTGAAGCGACGTGATTAACGCGCGCGGCGCGTTTCGTTTACCAAACGGTCGAGGTTCTCGGGCGAGATCGTATGCGTGAGCGGCGCCGCGTTTCCGGCGCCAATGTAACGACGATCAGTTCGAGAGTACGTCGATGTCCCGTGTCATCCTGCCTGCCATCATGCTTGCGCTCCTGAGTTCGCCGGCGATCGCCGGTCCGCTCGGCGCTCCGCAATACGATCCGAATGCCCCGCAGCCTGTAGCCGCGCCGCGCCAGAACATGGGCGGCGGCTTCATCGAGTTTCTGTTCGGCGACGGCCCGGCGCCGCAACGCGCCTATCCGCCGCGACAGGGCTACGAGGTCAATCCCGGCCTCAATCCGCGCGGCTCGGTGTTCGCCTCGCCCGGGCCCGCGCCAGAGGCCGAGCCGCAGCGCGCCATGAACCCGATCTACCTGCCGCAGACCGTCTCCTATGACGGCCACGAGCCGCCCGGCACGATCGTCATCGACACGCCGCGGCGGTTTCTCTTCCTGGTCGAAGGCGACGGCAAGGCGATGCGCTACGGCATCGGCGTCGGTAAGCCCGGCTTCGCCTGGGCCGGCGTGAAGACCATCACGCGCAAGGCCGAATGGCCCGATTGGGTGCCGCCGCCCGAAATGCTGGAGCGCCGCCCCGATCTGCCGCGCCACATGGCGGGAGGACCGGAGAATCCGCTCGGCGCGCGCGCGATGTATCTCGGCTCGACGCTCTACCGCATCCACGGCTCGAACGAGCCCTGGACCATCGGCACGGCGGTCTCGTCGGGCTGCATCCGCATGCGCAACGAGGACGTCATCGACCTCTATGGCCGGGTCAAGGTCGGCACCAAGGTCGTGGTGATCTGATCGGCTCGATTTTGCCGGGGGGCAAGGCCGTCGCGGCGACGCGACGGCCTTTTTGTTTGTCGCAACGTCATGTATTCACGCACCGTTCATCCGGCGGGACAGAAGTTCCGCCCGGGCACGCCACATCCCCTGGAGACAAGAAATGACCCGAATCACGACCTCGCTCGCCGCCGCGCTCGTCGCGACCGCGATGCTATCGGCTCCGCTCTATGCGCAGACCACGCCGTCCACGACCCCCTCGACCACGCCCGCCACGACCCCCGCGACGACGCCGACGGAGCCGTCGACCGCCGACAAGGTCAAGAACATGACCATGAAGCAGTGGGCGAAGCTTGTCGCCGAGTGGCGCAAGGACAAGGCGAAGTACACGGGTTGCCGCGACGCCGCGAAGGGCCTCAAGCTCAAGGCACGCTGGACCTCGATCTACGACTGCATGACGGCGAAGTAAGCGACGCGCTCAGCCGTTTCGCCGAGAATCGCATAGCCGCCGCGGCAACGCGGCGGCTTTCGCCGTTTTGCGCCCCACGCTAGCCTTCCGGTCCGACCGAGATGGGAGGCTCGCATGCGTCGCCGCCACTTTCTTGTCGCCTCCGCTGCGGCCGCGCTGGTCGTCGGGCTCGCGCCTGCGCGCGCGCAGGACTATCCGGCACGCACCATCCGCATCGTGGTGGCGTTCCCGCCCGGCGGACCGACCGATTTCGTCGCGCGCCTGCTCGCCGACAAGATGAAGGTCCTGCTCGGCCAGAGCGTCATCATCGAGAACAAGCCCGGCGCGAACGCCGCGATCGGCGCCGACTACGTGGCGAAGTCGGAGGGAGACGGCTACACGCTGTTCTTCACCACCTCCGGCGCGGTCGCCGTCAACCCGCACATGCGCTCGGACCTGCCCTATGACCCGGTGCGCGACTTCGCGCCGGTGTCCCAGATCGTGAACACGATGGAAGTGCTGGTGGTGAAGGCCGATTCGCCGGTCAAATCCGCGGCCGATCTCATCGCGCTCGCCAAATCCAGCCCGAAGGGCATCGCGATGGCCTCGACCGGCGTCGGCAGCCCGCCGCATCTGGCGCTTGAGCTGATGAAGGGCGCGACCGGCGCCACCATCCTGCACGTGCCCTATCGCGGCGCGGCGCAAGCCGTGACCGACGTGATCGGCGGGCAGGTCGTCGCGATGTTCGCCGACCTGCCGGTGCTGATCCCGCAGATCCGCGGCGGCACGCTGCGCGCGATCGGCGTCGGCTCGCGCAGCCGCGCGCCGGTGCTGCCCGATGTGCCGACGCTCGACGAGCAGGGCATCCCGGGCGTCTACGCGGACAACTGGTACGCGATGTTTGCACCCGCCAAGACGCCGGCGGCAGTGATCGCCAAGCTCAATGCGGCGATCGTCGCGGCGCTTAACGACCCCGAGGTCGCGCGCAAGCTGATCGACGTCGGCGCGGTGCCGGCGACCAGCACGCCGGCCGAGCTCGCGGAGTTCCTCAAGAGCGAGCTTGCGCGCTGGGGCAAGGTGGTGCGCGACAACAACATCAAGCCGGAGGGGTGAGGCGCACCGTGCGAGCGGCCGAGTGCTTGTGATTCAGAATTCCTGCGGATAGCGTTACGCAGAGGGACGTCAAAGCTTAGGCGTGGGGGAGCAGCATGCCCGAGAGCGTACCGCGTCGCATCGTTGTGGTTGGCGGCGGCCCGGCGGGCGTGTTTGCCGCCCTCGAGGCGAAGCGAACGGATCCCGCCGCGCAGGTGACCCTGCTCACCGACGAGACGTGCGAGCCCTATGAGAAGCCGCCGCTGTCGAAGGCGGTCCTGATGGGCAAGGCGCAGCCCGAAGACGCGCTGATCGCCGGCCATGGCGGGATGGCTGCGCACAATGTCGCCGTAGAGCGGCTCGCCTGCTGCATGTCGATTGATCGTGCCGCGCGGGAAGTCGTTGCCGGGTCGGGACGGCGCTATCCCTATGACGCGCTCGTGCTTGCGACCGGATGCGTGGTGCGCGAGCTGCCGCAATGGCCGGTCGGCATGCCGCACGTGTATTACCTGCGAACCCAGAACGACGCTCGCGCGCTCAAGGCCGAGTTGCGCGAGGGCAAGCATCTGGTTCTGATCGGGGGAGGGCTCATCGGGCTGGAAGTTGCTGCCTCGGCGACGATGATCGGCGTGAAGACGACGGTGCTCGAAGTCGGGCCGCGTATTTTGGCGCGCGTCTGCGACGAGGCGACCGGGGCGTTCATTGCCGACAAGCACAAGGCGCACGGAGTCGAAATTCTGACCGGGACGGCGATCGAGCGCGCGCAGCCGACCGCGACCGGCATCACGATCGAGACCAAGACCGGAAAGACGCTCGTTGCCGACACGGTCCTGGTTGGCACGGGCGTGAAGCCGAATTTTGCGCTCGCGGCCGCGGCCGGTCTTTCGACCGACGACGGCATCATCGTCGACGAGCATTGCCGCACCTCGGACCCGGCGATTTTTGCCGCCGGTGACGCGGTGCGCTTCCCTGGTCCGAACGGACCGATACGGCTTGAGAACTGGCGCCACGCGCAGGACCACGGCGCGGTCGCCGGCCGCAACGCGGCGGGTGGGAGCGAGACCTATCGCACCCTGCCGTCGTTCTGGTCCGAGCAGTACGACCTCTACATCCAGGGCGTCGGCTGGCCGTCGCCGCAGCCGGGTACGCGCATCCACCGCGACGGTGAGGGCGGAAGTCCCCTCGTGTTCGAGCTGTCGGGCGACACACTGGCCTACGCGATGGGTATCAACGCCCAGCGCGACCTCGCCGCGGCGCGCCGCCTTATCGAACGCCGTATTCCGGTGGATGCCGCCGCGCTCGCCGACCCTCATCGTCCTTTAGCGAGCATGCTGAAATAAAAGCGTGATTGTCGAAAGCGGAAGACCCGGGCAAATTGACGCTTGGGAATGTCGATGCTAGCGTTTTGCAGTTTTAAGCGCCGGCGAGGGGGCTTGCCGGGAGGTAATCAAGAGGGGGAGCCATGTGGCTGAACGGTGGCCTGTGGATTACTCTGCTTATCATTCACGGTCTCTCGGCATTCTTGCTGCTCGGCGCGCTCACCCATCAGACCATCTCGGTATGGGCGCCCATCCACGTCCATGTCAGCAGCTTCTTTGATCGGACGCGTGCCGTCTCGGCAAGAAATTACGGCGCCGCGATCGTCGTCCTCTACATCGTGACGTTCGTGCTCGGCATGATCGTCTACCCGGACTACAAGCTGACCGCGAGCAACGTCTTGACGGCGCAGCATTGGACGAAGGCGCTCGACAGCTTCGAATTCAAGGAGCACACGATCGCCATCGGTCTCGGATTGCTTCCGGCCTATTGGTATTACTGGCGGCTGCCGCTCGTCCCGGAGCGCGATTTTGTCCGGGCGATGTTGACGTCGGTGCTCGCCTTCGTCAGCTGGGTCGGCTTCCTCGTCGGGCACGTTCTCAACAACGTCGCCGGACTGGGCGTGTAGCTATTCTCAACTCCACTGGAGGGCTGGTCGCATGACAATGTCCGGCGCGACGAAAACGGGAACGACGAAACCCGATGCGGCACAGCCGGCCGTGTATGCGGTCTTCGCGGTCACCTTCGGGGTGGTTTTTTCGGTCGCCTATCTCTTCGTCATGGACAAGAGCTGGCAGCTCTTCACCTACTATCCGGCGGTCGGCCAATGGACGCTGTTTGGCCATCCGGCGACCGGTCCCTCGCCGGGTCCGGGCATGAAGTGGTTCGGCTACGTCGCGACTTGCGCCATCGTCGCCGCGGTGGCGGGTGCGGTGGTCAGCTTCATCCCTGAAAAGCTGCTCACGCGGGTCTGGTGGTCGGGTCTCGTCTGGCTGGTGCCGATCGTGTCCATGATCGTCGTGGGCTATCTGATCGTGGTCGTCGGCGACTGAGCTTGCGCGCCGTAGCTCTGTGCGCTCGGCAACCGTGCCGCCGCAGCGACGATCTAGCCGAGGTCGACCAAAACGTCGCTTCCCTCGATTTTGGCCGGAAACGTAACAAGATCCCTGTCGGCCGGCGGGCCCAGACATTTGCCGCTCGGAATGTGGAATTGGGCTTGGTGCAGCGGGCACTCGACCTTGTCGCCGTCGATGAACCCTTCCGACAGATACGCATCGGCGTGAGGACAGATGCCTTCCAGTGCGTAGACCTGGTCGCCAACCCGGAACACCGCGAGCTTCTTGCCGTCGATCTCAACCTGCAGTCCCTTGTCGGCGATGACGTCTCCGACGGATGCGGCGCGCCGCCAAGCCATTGTCGTGCCTCCTGCGCAACGTGCGACTACCGAGAACTTTAGCACGGTGGATTGCGACAACATCAAGCGGAAAAGGTGAGGCCCGCGCCTCGTCCGCTCAGAAGCCGCCCGCGCTGAAATGCAGCCGCTGGGTGACGTCGGAGGCGGCTTTGCTGGTGGGATAGGCGTAGTCGATCCGGATCGGGCCGAGGATCGAATCCCAGACCAGCCCCGCGCCGAACGACGAGCGGATCGCGGTCGAGTTCGCGACCAACGACTGCGAGAGGGCCGGCGCCGAGGCCGCGCTGCGCGTGTTCCACAGGCTGCCCGCGTCGGCGAAGACGACGGCCTTCAGTCCCGCGTCGGACGGAACGAACGGGACCGACGTCTGCAGCTCCGTTGAGGTCGCCCAGTAGACGTTGCCGCCGACATTATCCATGGTCGTGCCCGGGGTGATATCGCGCGGACCAAACCCGTTCGGCGCAAATCCGCGCACGAGCTGCGGCCCGCCGAAGAAGCCGTCGACCAGCGGCAATGGCTGTCCGCCCCACGGCGTGACATAGCCGCTCTGAGCCCGCACCATGCCGACGATCCCGTCGGCCAGCGGCTGATAGTAGCGCAGATCCTCGGTGGTCTTGGCGAACTTCGCATCGCCGCCGAGGCCCGCGAACTCCTCGTTGACCGACGCGCGCAATCCGCTCGTCGGGTTCTTGTTGTTGTCGAGCGTGCTGTAGGTGAGCCCGGTGCCGATCGCCGAGGTCCACATCGGGCCGGCGGCCGCGGCCTGCTGGATCGGCAGCGACGCCGTGCCCATCGCGGGATCGAGCGTCAGCGCTTGCCGGTAGAGCGAATAGCTCCATTGCGTGCTGAGCTGATCATTGAGCGGCAGGCCCAGGCTGATCTTTCCGCCGTACATCGTGCTGTCGTAGGACTGGTAGGTGCTGGACGTGGTCTGCTTGCCGAACAGATCGACGCCGAAAGCGACGCGATTGCCCAGCGCATAGGGCTCCACGACACCGAAATCGAAACCCTGGGAATATTGGCCGTAGCTCACCGATGCCTTCACGACCTCGCCGCGGCCGAGGAAGTTGCGCTCGCCGAGACTGACCTCGCCGATCAGGCCGTCGGTGGTGGAGTAGCCGCCCGCGATCGAGAAAATGCCGGTATCGTCCTCTTCGACGGTCACGTTGACGACGACCCGGTCGGACGTGGAGCCCGGCTGCTGCGTGATCTTCACGGTCTTGAAGTAACCGAGATTCTTCAGGCGCCGCTCGGTGCGCTCGACGCGCGCGGGGCTGTAGGGGTCGCCCTCGGCCAAGTCGAATTCGCGGCGGATGACGTTGTCGCGCGTCTTGGTGTTGCCGTGGACCTCGATGCGTTCCACATACACGCGCGGCGTCGGTTCCACGACATAGCGCAGGTTCATGGTGTCGCGGCCGCCCACGCGCTCGCCGCGCACGCGCAGGGTCGCGAACGGTTCGCCGCGTGCCGCGACCTTGGCCGACAGCCGGGATATCGTCTTCTCGATTGCGTCCGCGTTGTAGATATCGCCGGGCCGCGGCGTCAGGTCCGTGCGCAGCGAAGCAGCGTCGACGCTCGCGATCTCCGATACGATGTCGACAGTGCCGATCCGATATCGCGCGCCTTCATCGAGCGTGAAGGTGACGACGAAGCCTTTTTTCTCCGGATCGTACTGCGCGCCCGCCGAGACGCGGATGTCGGCAAAGCCGCGCGCCCGATAGAACCGGACCAACAGGTCGCGATCGGCCTCGACACGGTCCGCATCGTAGAGATCGTTGTCGAGCAGCGGGCTCAGCATGTTGGTCGCCCCGGTCTTGATCGCGCCTTTCAGGTCCGTGGCGGAAAAGGCCTTGTTGCCCGCGAAAACGATCGCGCGTACGCCCGTGCGCGGGCCTTCCTTGATCTCGAAGACGAGGTCGACGCCACGATCCTTGGCCTTATCCTTCCCCTCGATGATCTTGGGCTCGACATGGACGTCAAAGCGCGCATGGTGATGATAGAGGTCGACGATGCGCTCGACGTCGGCCTGCACGAGCGCCCGGGAAAGCGGCCCGCGCTCTTTTGACTCCACGATCTTCTTGAGATCGTCGGTCTTGAGCTTTGAATTGCCCTCGAACACGACGCGCCCGATGGAGGGATTTTCCGCGACCGTGATCAGGATGCGGCCGTCGCGATGCGAGATGCGTGCATCCGCGAACAGCCCCGTCGCATAGAGCGCCTTGAGGCCCGCATCGAGTTCGCTGGCGTCGACGCCGTCCTTGGCTCGGGCGTGAAAATAGGAACGGATCGTGTCGGCCGGGATGCGCTGGTTGCCGGCGACGAGGATGCCGTCATCTGCCGCGGTCGCCACGCCGGACGTCCAGGCGCCAAGCGCGACATATCCGGCGATCACGACAACAGCCGACCGGCGACGCATCGGTCCATCCCGTAATGATACGCCGGGATATCAATGCGTGCGGCGGGCGGAAGCATGACGAATTTGGTCGGAATCTGAGGCCTTGTTGCGGCTGCCTGACAAACAAAGGCCGCAGAAAACCCCGATGTCTTGCCGCGTTGCTCCGGCCGATACAGGCCCGTCTGCGGATCGCTTGCGCCCAACGCAAGCCGGAGGGATGAAAGCGGAGCAACGATTATTTTCTGCGTCGTGCTTTCGGCCCCGCACGGTCTGGCGTAAAAGATTCGACCAATTTCGGCGCTTGGGTTTATCGGCGATAAATGACAATAGCAGCGTGCTGGTATGCGACTCTGGGTGATATTGCTTCACGACAAAATTAATCTCAGTAAAAATACTTATAATGTTCAATATTGAACAACTTTGGTCCCGCTAAATCGTTGGCATGGTGCGGCAATGATTCGGGCGATGTTGGTTTAATATCATAGTACCGCTCCCGAACGGTTCTTCCGAATTGTTGCAGGTCCTCGGTTGAGCGAGATCGTCGACACATTGTCGACGCCGTCAGCCCGGGAGCTGGGGTAATCCGCGAAATGCCCGGCGCCACGACGGCGCGATAACGGTCCTGTTGTGTCACGCAACGTATCGATACGGAGCGGCGCGATGCCGTTGAGGCGCTTGCGCGAGAGACAGGGAAGATTTCGGCGGTTGGCGCCGCAAGGAGACGTGATGCCTGCTCCGTTGATTCAGCCGATCTGGCGGGAGTCCCCATTTTCGATTGCCATCACGGGATTTAATCGGGCCCCCGAGGACCGGCGACTTCTCTATGTCAACGAAGCGTTCGTCAGGATGACGGGCTATTCCAACGCGGAGGCGTGCGGCCAATCGGCCAAGCTCCTCGACGGCCCCTCGTCGGATCAAGCCGCGGAGGAGGAATGCGAAGCGGCGCTTGCCAAAGGCGAGCCGTTTACGCGGCCGGTCCGGCATTATCGCAAGGACGGCTCGATGTTTCTGTCCCACCTCACGCTCGCTCCCTTGCTCGAAGCCGATGGAAGCGCGGCCTTCTTGATCTCGATGGAGGTGGAAACGCCCCATCCGACGGACAGTGCGGCACCCAACCAATACAGACATGGTCTGACGTCGATACCTCTGACGTTACCCATGCCGCTCAAGGAAATGCATTCCGGCGATTTGCCGCCCCACCTGTCGTCGCATCCGGAACTGACGGCCCTGCGTGACCTGTGGGTGAGCTTGGCGGTTGATGGCGAGGCGCCGCGGCGCTCGACGCTGGACCTGAAGGCCACCAAGCGGTGGGCCCCTCATCTCTCCATCGCGGCGGTCCTTCCGACGGGCCGGTTTCAGTTCACGTTGTTCGGGACCGAACTGGCAAGGGTCTACGGCCGCGATCTCACGAATTGCTATCTGGATGAGCTGAGCCCGGCCAATCTCTGGTCTGTTGTCATGCTGCACTATGAGACCGTCGTCAGAACGCGACAGCCGCTGTTTGCGCCGATCAGCATCAGCAACGGCCGTTGGTACTCCGAGGTCAGCCGGCTGCTGATGCCATTGTCGACCGACGATTCCGCCGTGGCGTTCATCGTCGGGGCCGATTATTCCCGCGCTCCCGCCTAGCGACAAAGAGAGGTCGATATGACGAAAATAACTTTCGTTTTCGCCGTTGCTGGATTAATTGCGGCTGGTGATGTTGCGTGCGTTAATGCTCAGCCTGCCAATTCGTTTGCACGGCCCTCTGAGTGGCCGGCGTCGGGCGTGCCGGGTGCGGCTTTCTTTTTGGGTTTAGGCGGAAGTTACAACGCGGCCAACTTCGGCACGCAGGGCGTCTATGCGGTCGGGACGTCCAATGTCTTTCAAGGCAGCACGTTGACCTCCAGCGGATCGGCCGCCGGGCCTGCCAGTGTTTATTTGGACCCTGCATCCACCTTGGCCTTCTCGGTGCAAGGAGGGTACTTCCAGAAGTTTTTCCATAGCGACTGGTTATGGGGAGCCAAGTTCAGCTACAGCTATCTAGGCGCTACCTCTACGGTGCGGAATGCTCTTCTTCCGCAGGCGGGATCGTTCACGGCGACGGGGAGCACGACTGCCGTTCCGTTTACCGGAAATGCCGTTGTTGGATCTTACCGAACGAGCATCATCCAGCAGATCGCCCTGATCCCATTCATCGGGCATTCGTTCGAGAAGAGCTATGTATACTTGGGCGTGGGTCCCACGCTGTCTCAAGTGCGAACCGACCTGAATGGCTTGATCGGCTTTGCGGATATCAATGGAACGCGCACCGACGTCTCGGGCGCGCCCGTCAATCTTTCCAGTTCCGGTTGGGTCTATGGCGGCGCCGCGACGGTCGGGGCAACCTACTTCTTTGACCGCTCCTGGTTCTTGGATGCCAGCTATACGATCGCGACGACGGCCAATCACACCGCCAACTATTCAAGCCCCTTCACAAATCCCAATGGCTCCAATGGTTCGACCATCGTCGGAACGCTGGTTGGTAACTCCTCCGGCACGGTGATCACGCAAGCGGTGACGGTCACGATCAATCGGGCATTTTGAAATTCAAGCGGCTCCGCTGCTCGCAAAAATCCGCAGGCGGTGCCGCGTCTCGTGGGCGTTCCCCACGGGAGGCGATACGCGCCTGGGCCGATCATCGTGGATGTCTTGCGCGGAACGAGGCCGCGACCCTAACGCTTCTTCGGCGACCAGCCGTAAGCCTTGGCGCAGGCCCCGCCCATCAGCATCGCGCGCTCGGTGTCGCTCAGGCGGTCCGTCTCAAGGAAGGGCTTCACGCCCTGCTCGTAGTTGACGACCGCGAACGCGCGCGTCCAGTCCGTGCCCCACAGGCAGCGATCGAAGCCCCAGGCGTCGAACACGCGCGCGAGCGGATCCCAGATGTCCGGGAACGGATACGGTTCGCGCGACAGCGTGCAGGCGCCGCTGACCTTGATGACGGCGTTCGGGCGCTTGGCGAGTGCCAGCACCTTCGGGAGGTCGGCCCAGGGCTGCGGCGGGGCGGGCGGCACGCGCGGCTGCAGGATGCCGAGGTGGTCGATGATGAATCGCGTGTCGGGGTGGCGATCGATCAGCGCCGTGCCGACATCCAGGTTCTCCCAGCACAGGATGTTGACCGGAAAGTCGTGAGCGACGGCCGCGCGCGCGATCCGGTCGAGGCCGGGGTCGGTCGCCGAGCGCCCGGACTCCTTCGTCAGCATGATGCGGATGCCGACCGTGCCCGGCGTCTTCTTCCAGTCCGCGATGACATCGGCCACCGCCGGATCGTCCGGGTTGACCGGCTTCACGATGGCGAGCCGTCCAGGATGGGCCTTTGCCACCTCCACGGCGTAGCTCGCGTCGTACTGGTACATCGAGAAGGCCGAGATGAAGATCGCGCCGTCGACGCCGACCTTGTCCATCGCGGCGACCATCTCGTCGCCGGTGACGTGATCGGGCCAGTTCGGCACATTGTGCCAGGGGCGCTTGGGCGTATTCGCCTCATAGGCATGGACCTGGGAATCGATAATCGGCATCCGGGCGCTCCTCCTGTTTCGGGCGAGTTTGGCTATCGCGGCAGGCTCGTGTCCAGAGGGTAAAGGCGCCACCCCGGCCGATACACCCCGTCTGCGGATCGCACTTCGCCGATGTCCGGTCTGGAGTGCATGGACTGTCCTGAGACATCGACGTAGGTCCGAGATGGGCCAAGAGCAGGCATCACGGCTAGGGAACGAAATGTGGAGTTGGCTCGCCTGTGCATCGGGGGCACGCTGCGGCATCGCCTTATTTGGCCGTCGCAGGTCCGATGTCGAGGGTAAGATCGGTCATCGCGAAGTATGCGCCCGGCACCGACACGGTCTTGCCCGTGGGTGTTATGGCCGTGGTGTCAGCGCTGGTCGTCGTGGCGTCGTCCTCGTAGGTTTCGAGAGTTTGCTTCGTCGCCTTGTACAGGTTGTAAAGTCCCGTGATGTCCTGGAGCACTTCCCGCTCGGGATAGCTCCGCTTGAGCTGCGCCTTGCCGTCGATCTCGAAGGGCGAATAGTCATTGCTCTTCATGCCAAACCAGTACCAGGCGTTCTGGAAATCCTTCCAGCTATAGGTGCTCTTGTCGTCCGCGATCGGGATGTCGGTCGTCGTGACCACGACACCAAGCGCGCGAAACATTTTGGGCTCGCTGACGTCGCTGTCGTAGGCCGACGGCAACGGGCCAGCCTTTTCGCGCAACTGCCTGGGCGTGTAGACCGTTCTTGTCGCCACGAAGCGAGGGCGCAGCTCCCAGCTGACACGCCCGTTCGCGGACGTATCGACGGCCTCAAACCAGACATCCTGGAGTCCCGTAAATACCGTCACCGGCGGGACGACATTGGGAGGTGCGAGGCCCATGAGATAGAGTTCGAGCGGCGCATAGGGCACGCGGTTGCCACCGGCGGCATTGTGAGCGAAAAAACTGCTCGCCTCCCAATAGGTTTTTCCATTCTTCGTGACCTTGGTGACAGTCCCCGGCGCGAACCCGCCCAACTGGCCGGCGACGCTCGAAACGCCCCAATGCGAGGGATCGTCATTCGGCCCTCTCGATTCGGGAGGGACGATCAACCCGGTCCTGATAGTCTGCGAGCAGGTCACATCCTTGCGTTCGAACGTCTTCTCCTCTCCCTTGATCTTGTAGTGCTGAACGAACCTTGCGGTTTGAATCTCAGCACAGCTCCGGGGACTCCAGGACTCGGTCTCCAGGACGTAATTGGCCCAGCGATGAGACAGCTCGTGCAAGGTCGCGCCAAAGACCATGTGGGCGCGGGAGGGAAGAATAACGACTCCCTGAAGCTTGCTGGCGGAACCCCAGGACGCGTGATTCCGGACGGTTGAATTGAAGACTTGCGTCCCTCGCACGCTATTCGAGTTGAGAATGAGATAGACGAAATCGAAATTGTCGCCGAAGCATTTGTAGATCCTGTCCTTGACGAGTGGCCGCGCCGCAGCCGGGCCCAGTCGCGGGTCTCCCAATTTGGTGAATTCCTCCTGTGTCACGTTGATCGAAATCATGATGTTCTTGATCGTCGTCGCCCCTTGCGTCCAATCCGGGCTGAATGTGATGCCGGTCTCGGCCGGGCACGACGTCTGAGCCGATGCCGGTGTTGCGGAAAGTCCGTTCGCCGCCGCAATCGCCGACAGGCAAAGCGCCGCAAGGGCGGTCCCCCGATTTGGCGATCGGCGGTAGCCGGGATTGCCCGACCGGCCTCTGCAGCGCTTCATCTGCATCGTCGTCTCCCTTGCCTTCTCCGTCACCTGAGTTGCGAGCCAGAGCGCGTCGAAGTCGTGCGTGGCGCGCTTGAGGCGAGCCTCGCTGTTCTTTTATCAGCTTCGTACGTCAATCGACGTAAAAGGTCGCACGCCGGTCGCCGACGTTCGTTCTCGACGATCGGCACGGTCAGATCGCGAAGAGGCTGCCTCAACCAGATTCGCCAGCCCCAAGCGGGCCAGATGGCGCTTGTGACGAAGAGGGCGACCGCCACGCTCCGAGTCAAGTTGAGCATGAGTTGGCTGTCGCTCTTGGTCGCGCCGCAATGGAAGTAACAGCCGTGACCTCTCAATGCTGGCGCGGACGTTTGCTTGGGCGGTCGCCGGCTGCGTGCCATTCGGCGGAGCCGTCCTGGTCGAGCGCACTAGCCGACCTTGCTTGGCGGCTGTACGATCAACGCGCAACGCCGATGGAATCACACCAGATGTCGGGATGCCGTGTCAGGCGATGGGCGCGCTTGTTCTCCGTTCGCATGGCTGCGGCCATGCTGGTATTGATCGGCAGCGCCACCGAATATTCGATTGCGAAAGATCAGCGACAAGCGCGCGCGGTTGAATTCGTTGAGTCTCGCGTTCCTGGCGCGCCGGTCGTGGCCATCGTGTCGTTACGCAGCCAATCGATCACCGTTTATGACGCCAATGGCTGGATCGCGCGGGCGCCTGTCTCGAGTGGCGAGAAGGGGCGCGAGACGCCCGCGGGTGTGTTCAGCGTCATTCAAAAGGACGCTGACCACCATTCCAACCTCTACGACGATGCGTACATGCCCCACATGCAGCGGCTGACGTGGTCAGGCATAGCGCTCCACGGAGGCGTCTTGCCGGGATATCCGGCGTCGCATGGATGCGTTCGGATGCCGTTCGACTTTGCGGCAAGGCTGTTCGACATGACGCAGCTCGGACTGCGAGTCATCGTTGCGCCTGGGGATGCCGTGCCCGTCGACATCGCACATCCGGCATTGTTCTCTCCGAGTCCTGAGGCCGCCGCGCTTGCGGCGGAGCGAGCCGCAGAGGCGGAGCAAGCGACCCGGAAAGCCGAGCAGGCGAGATTCGCCGCGGTGGCGGCCGCGCGCGAGGCCGCGCGCGCGCGGGTGCCGGTGCGCGTGGCGGAAAACCTGTTGGCGAGAGCTCGGGAGCAACTGGCGGTCGCCGAGGCCGCACTGGATTCGCCGGACGAGCAATTGAGAAAGGAGGCGGAACAGACCAGGACATCGGCGACACGCAGAATCTCCGACCTGACGGCGCAGCTGGCTGCCGCCCAGGCCGAGCTTGAGCCGAAACTCAGCGCCGTGACACCCGCGCGAGAAGCTGCAGTCCTCGCAGAGGCGGCGCGTATCGCCGCAACGGCTGCGGCACAGGAAGCAGCGCTCGAGCCGATCTCGGTGTTCGTAAGCCGCAAGACGCAGCGCCTTTACGTCCGGCGTGGCGTTCAGCGTGTCATGGAAAGTGAAATCACGATTTCGGAGACCGATCGCCCGATCGGCACCCACGTATTTACAGCATTGGGTCGAGACGAGGACAGAAGCAAGCTTCGCTGGATTGCGGTGTCGCTCGATGAAAAAGGTGTCGATCGCCCGGGACAGGCCCGAGCCGCTCTCGATCGCATCACTATTCCATCCGCGGCCCTGGAGCGCATCGTCAAGATGGTCTCGCCGCGATCGTCCCTGACCATTTCGGATGAAGAGCTCAGTACCGAGACGGCAAGCGACACCGACTTCATCGTTGTCCTGGGTGGAGAACCGCAAGGAAGCCTGAAGATGAGGCGAAATGGTCGTGTGACGGACGCGAGATACCCGGATTAAGGTGCGCCGGCGAACCCATGCGCTCACATCTCCTGCAGGAATGTGATGCTGACACCTGGCACCGGCGACGCTCGAGTGTGAGACCGGTCGCTCATGGTTGCATCGGCTTGATTGCGCGATTCGGCATGATGCGCGTCGGTCGCGTCACACAGCCGTCCGCCCCTCTCACCCCGGCCGATACACGCCGGTCTGCGGATCGCGCACCAGCTTGTGCGCCGCCGCGCGCTCGTCGACCGGCGCGGGCGCACGTTCCGGGTGAAGCTCCGTATTGACGCGCCGCGACTCGCGATAGAGGAGGCGGCCGACGATCGCCGCGCCGAGCGCGCCCAGCATCCAGATGATCACCGGCGGCATGGTTCTCTCCGTCAGCCCGCAGCCATCACAATCCGTAGCGCGCCCACAGCGCACGCGCCTCCAGCGTCGACACCACCTCGTCGGCAAGCCCCGGCCGGCTGAGCAACCCATCGAGCCCGGCCTCGACCCCCGGCGCCGTGCGGCCGAACAGCGAGCGCTTGGGCGCGACCAGCGGCGTCTCGACCTTCTCGCCGAAGCGTTCGCGCAAGACTGCGCGCAACTCGCCGATGCGGTCGATCAGGCCGAACTCCAGACCCTTGCGCGCGGCCCAGTATTCGCCGGTGAACAGGGCGGAATCTTGGCCCTTCAGCTTCGTGCCGCGCCGCGACTTCACCAGATCGATGAAGGTCGCGTGGATGTCCTGCTGGATCGCCTTGAGCCGTTCGACATGCTCGGGATTCTCGGGCAGGAACGGATCGAGCATCGCCTTGTTGACGCCGGCCGTGTAGATGCGCCGCTCGACGCCGATCTTCTCGATCAGCTTGGCGAAGCCGAACGAGGCGCCGATCACGCCGATCGAGCCGACGATCGAGGACGGGTCGGCGACGATCTCGTCGGCCGCGCAGGCGATCATGTAGCCGCCCGAGGCCGCGACATCCTCGACGAACGCGAGCACCGGCAGCTTGTGCTCGGCCGAGAGCGCCCGGATGCGGGTGAACACGAGGTTCGACTGCACGGCCGAGCCGCCCGGCGAGTTGATGACGAGCGCGACCGCGCGCGCGCCGCGCCACGTGAAGGCGCGCTCCAGCGTGCGCGCGATGCCGGCGAGCGTCAGCCCCGGCCGCAGCGGCGTCGAGAAGCCGATGACGCCGGACAGCCGCACGACCGGCACCACGACGGTCTCGCCGCGGAACCGGCGCGGCAGCATGGGACTCACGGCGCGGATGGTGCGTTGAACAAAGCTCAGGTCGGCCATGACCCCTGATAGGCCGCCGGGGCGGCCGGCTCAAGCGGCCGGGGCCGCAACATTTCGTTAACCAGCCGCCGGATAGGAACGCCTGAGCCGGGCAAATCGTTGTCTTGCAAGTCGGTCTGGAGAGACAGCGATGAAACTCACCTGTGTCTATCTCCTCCTGCTTGCGATGGCGCTGGTCGGCCATTTTGGCGCGCGTCGGACGGCAACAGGCGGCTCGGATCGGTCGCCGGCCTGAACGCCCGTCAGAGCCGGGCGAGCGACAGGATCGAAAGCCCGCGCAACACCGCCTGGGCTTCGGGCGTCGGCCGCCCCTGCGCGTCGTTGAGGGTCAAGCCCGGCAGCAGCGACAGCGGCGCGCGACTGGCCTTCGTGGCGCGCACCAGGATGCGGATCGCGGCCGCGTCGGGCTTGCCGTGAACCGGCATCACCATGACGCCGCCGAAGCCGCGGCCGAGCGCGGCGAGCACGTCGCCCAATCCGTCCGCGCGCCAGACCAGAGTCAAGGTGCCGGACGGCGCCAGCAGTAAGGCGGCGCGGCGTACCCAGGTCGCGAGCACGTCCGGCGCCGCCGCATGGGCAAGCCGTCGGGCCTCGTTGGGCGAGACCTTCTGCCGCGCTGGGTCGTTGAAGGGTGGGTTCATCAGGACGCGGGCTGCTATCCCCGGCGCAAGGCCCGCCGCCGCGAAGGTGCGGGCCGGCGCGGTCGCGTCCAGCGCCAGCGCGCGAACGTTCGCGGACAAGTGATTCAATTCGGCATTTTTCGCGGCGAATTCCGCAAGTTCTCGATCGAGTTCCACCAATGTCACGGTCAGTTCAGGTACCCGCCGGGCGAGCGCGAGCCCGGCCGCGCCGACGCCAGCACCGAGCTCGATTACATGCTCGCCCGCGCGCGCCGGCGTTGCCGCCGCCAGCAGGATCGCGTCATGGCCGACGCGATGGCCGCGCCGCGGCTGCCTGATCGTCAGCGCACCGCCGAGAATTGCGTCGTCGCTGAACTCTGTCATCGCGGGATCATCGGCAAGACACCTCGTCCCTCACAGAACCCCGCACACCTCCTCGAACTCAAAGCGCGGATTGGCCGGCGGCAGCTTTGCGGCGTCGCCCTTGCCGATGAGGCACAGGAAGTTCGACTTGAAGCGCCCCTCGGGAAAGAACTCGGCGTCGACCTTGGCATTGTCGAAGCCGGACATCGGCCCGCAATCGAAGCCGAGCGCGCGCGCCGCGAACATGAAGCAGGCCGCCTGGATCGTAGCGTTGCGGAACGCGGTCTGCTCGGTGTGCTCGGGCGTGCGCGTGTACCAGCTCGTCGCGGCCGGGTTCGGATAGAAGCGTGGCAGGAACTCGTAGAACTTCAGGTCATAGGCAAAGATCGCGACCACCGGCGCGGCCAGCGTCTTCTCGCGGTTGATCGAGGAGAGCGCCGGCACGAGACGCTGCTTTGACTCCGCGCTGCGCAGGAAGACGATGCGCTGTGGCTGCGAGTTCGCGGTCGACGGTCCGTGCTTTGCGACCTCGTAGATCGCGCGCAATTGCGCGACGGTGACAGGCTCGTCCGCGAACGCGCCGTAGCTGCGCGCCTTGCGGAATATCAGGTCAAGCGCCGCGTCGGGCACCATGCGAGTGTCGGTCATCGTCTCCTCCGCGGCTTCGTTCTCCAGGCTATAGACAAATCCAAACGGCCGGGCCACACAACGCGCAATTCGCGGCCCACGGTCGCATTTCTTTCGGGGGAAACTGCCCATGTCTGATCCGTCGGCGTCTGGTCCGTTGGCCGGGGTCCGCGTGCTCGAACTGGCCCGCATCCTGGCGGGACCGTGGGCCGGACAGACCCTCGCCGACCTTGGCGCCGACGTGATCAAGGTCGAGCGGTCCAAGACCGGCGACGACACGCGCGCCTGGGGCCCGCCCTTCATCGAGGCCGCCGACGGCGGCAATCTCGGCGCCGCCTATTTCCATTCGACCAATCGCGGCAAGCGCTCGATCGAGTGCGACTTCGAGACCGACGATGGCAAGCGGATCGTCAAGAAGCTCGCGGCCCGCTCCGACGTGCTGATCGAGAACTTCAAGGTCGGCGGGCTCGCCAAGTTCGGGCTCGATTACAAGAGCCTCGCGCCCGACTGCCCACGCCTGATCTATTGCTCGGTGACGGGCTTCGGGCAAACGGGGCCCTACGCGGCGCGCGCGGGCTACGACCTGATGGCGCAAGGCATGGGCGGCTTCATGGACCTCACCGGCACGCCGGATGGCGAGCCGACGCGCGGCGGCGTCCCGGTCTCCGACATCTTCACCGGGGTCTATTCGGTGGTCGGTATCCTGGCGGCCCTGCAGCGGCGCGAGCGCACCGGCAAGGGCGGTTATGTCGACACCGCGCTCGTCGATTCCACCGTCGGCGTGCTCGCGAACCAGGCGATGAACTACCTCGCCTCCGGCGTCGCGCCGAAGCGCATCGGCAATGCGCATCCCAACATCGTGCCGTATCAGGTCTTTCCCGTCGCCGACGGCCACATCATCATCGCGACCGGCAACGACAGCCAATATGCCAAGCTGTGCGCGGTGCTGGGCGAGCCGCAGCTTGCGACCAATCCGGACTACCTCATCAACAAGGATCGGCTGAAGAACCGCGCCAAGCTGGTCGCGCACCTGATGGAGCTGACGAAGAGGTTCAAGCGCGACGACCTGCTCGCCAAGCTCGAAGCCGTCGGCGTGCCGGCCGGGCCGATCAACAATCTCGATCAGGTGTTCGCCGACCGCCAAGTCGTCGACCGCGGCATGCGTATCGAGCGGAAGAGCGCGGCCGCCAAGGCCGGAACGATCCCCGGCGTGCGCACGCCGATCGTGCTCGACGGTGCCCCGATGGCGGCCGAGCGGCCGGCACCGCGGCTTGGAGAGCATACGGCGGAGATTTTGCGGGAGATCGGCGAGTAGCGCGCCATCCGCTCGTCCCCGCGAAAGCGGGGACCCAGCTTTTGGATGCCCGCTTTCGCGGGCATGAGCGAAGGAGATTACACCTTAACCAATTCCCGTGCCGGTCGCGCCAGCTTGCGGATCGCGTTCGCCGTGACGATGGCGCGGTTCTCCGCATAGGCCTCGTGGTTCTTCTCGATGTCGGCGAGCTCATAGCGGTAGTTGACCATCAGCCCGTGCGACTGCGCGATCCCCTTGTCGGAGCGGTCGGCGAGCCAATCGAGCCGTTCGAGGCGCGCGCCGTTGCCGAGATGGAAGCGCGCGACCGGATCGAGCGCGCCGCCGCTCTTGGTGCGGGCGCTGACGAAATAGGTCGCCGCCGCGCGCAGCATCGGCTCGCGCAGCCGTTCCGCGGTCTCGCTGTTGCGCCACCAGTCGGGCGTATCCAGCGCCGCGAGCGGCGCGCGATCCTCGGGCGTGAGGATCGAGGCTTCGTTGCCGCGCTCGCGCTTGAGCCAACTGGCGAAGCCCGGCACCGGAGACAGCGTGACGAAGGTCGAAAGGCGGGAGAACTCGCGCGAGACCTCCTCGACGACCTGCTTGATGAGGAAGCTGCCGAAGCTCACTCCGGCAAGGCCGCGCTGGCAGTTCGAGATCGAGTAGAACACCGCGGTATTGGCGCGGTCGGGCGCGAGCGTGCTGCGGTCCTTGCCGAGGATCGGGCCGATCGCGCCGGGAATACCCTCGGTGAAGGCGACTTCGACGAAGATCAGCGGCTCGTCGTTGAGCGCCGGATGGAAGAACGCGTAGCAGCGCCGGTCGGGCGGATCGATGCGGCGGCGCAGATCGGTCCAATCGCGGATCTCGTGCACCGCCTCATAACGGATGATCTTCTCCAGTACGATCGCGGGCGTTCCCCAGTCGATCCGGCGCAGCACCAGGAAGCCGCGGTTGAACCAGGACGAGAACAGGTGCACGAAATCCTGGTCGACCGCCCCGAGATCGTCGCGATGCACCATCGCGTCCATCAGATCCTCGCGCATGCCGACCAGCGCGGCGGTGCCGCCGGGTGCGAGGTTGAGCCGGCGGAACAGTTCCTGGCGGCGCGGTTCCGCCGCAAGATGTAGCTCGGAGGCCGCCTCGTCGGTTCCCGTACGCGACCAGGCATCCACCGCGGCGTCGATGCGCTCGCGGTCGACCCCAAAGCGCGTTGCCAGCGCCTCGAACAGGGCGATGCGCGGCCCGGTCGTGAGCTCGGCGTAGCGAATCAGGATCTCGCGCGCCAGCGCGACGCCGGAGGCTTCGCCCCGCCCGGAGAGAAGCTCCTCGCACAGCTCGACCAGGCTCTCGGAGCGTGCCGCAGCGTCACCACGGCGGTCGCGCGCGCGGTCGATCAGGGCGCGACCCCGCTCCGAGATGGTCTGCAGCATCTCGCCGAAGAATGACGCATTCATTTCCACCGTCCTCGATCCGAGTGCGGCGCAGTCCCGGTCGCCTGGCTTTTCGTCGCGGCCGGCCGCCCTTGTTTCCCATTGGCTGCCGCACCCGCTATCAGGTATAGCGTCATCGCCGGGCGACAAGAAGACCAAGAAGCTTGGAATCGGGGGTTACGCTGATCGATCAGACTGCGCGAGCCGGCGCGACCGTGCCGCTGCTCGAGGTGCGCGATCTGCATGTGCAGTTCGCGACCTCGCGCGGCGTTGTTCACGCGGTCGACGGCATCTCCTACACGGTCAACCGCGGCGAGGTCGTCGCGGTGGTGGGCGAGTCCGGCTGCGGCAAGTCGGTGTCCGCGCTCGCGATCATGCGTCTCCTGGCCAAGACCGGCCGCGTGACGGAAGGCCAGATCCTGTTCGAGGGGCGCGACCTGCTGGCGCTGTCCGAAGAGGAGATGCGTGAAAAGCGCGGCCGCGACATCTCGATGATCTTCCAGGAGCCGATGACCTCGCTCAACCCG
>CAYZMR010000040.1:0-20679 GCA_964479515.1 uncultured Hyphomicrobiales bacterium
ACGCAAGCTCTATGGATTTCCCGCTGTGCGCGCGGAGGCGACGCGGAAGGCCTAGGCAGCCGACAGGTGATAAAGCGCGCCGTACTTGCCGCGCAGATAATCGAGATACGGCCGCATCGTCATCGCGGAGCCGGTGACGCGCTTGAGCAGCTCGTTCGGCGCGAACTTGGCGCCGTGCTGATAGATGTTGTCGCGCAACCATGCATGCAGCGTCGAAAACTCGCCGCGCGCGATTTCGCCCGGAATGCCCGGATGCGCCTTGAGCGCGGCCGCGTAGAACTGGGCGCCAAGGATGTTGCCGATCGTGTAGCCCTGAAACCCGCCCCCGATGCTGCCGCCGTACCAATGCACGTCCTGCAGGCAGCCGTCGCGATCGTCGGGCGGCACGATGCCGAGGTTTTCATCCATCCCGGCATTCCAGGCCTGCGGCAAATCCTTCACGCGCAGCGTGCCTTCGAGCAGTCTGAGCTCGATGTCGAAGCGCAGCATGACGTGCAGATTGTAGGTCACCTCGTCGGCGTCGGTGCGGATCAACGAACGCGAGACCTTGTTGATGGCGCGATGGAACGTATCGAGCGGGATGCGCGCAAGCTGGTCCGGGAAGACGTGCTGCAGCGGCGGATAGAAATGCTGCCAGAACCCGCGGCTGCGCGCGACCACGTTTTCCCATAGCCGCGACTGGCTTTCGTGCACACCGGCCGAGACGCCGTGGCCGAGCGGCATGCCTTCGAGCGCGGGGCGCACGCCCTGCTCGTACATGGCGTGACCGGCCTCGTGCAGCGTCGAGAACAGTGCATCGCCGAGATCATGCTCATTGACGCGGGTCGTGATGCGCACGTCGCCGGCAGAAAACTTGGTGCAGAACGGGTGGTGTGTCAGATCGAGCCGACCGCGCTTGGTGTCGTAGCCCATCCGCTTGGCGACGCTCAGGCCGAAATCGAACTGGGCCGTCTTTGGGAATGTCTGGCGCAGGCAGGAATCGTCGGAGGGCGGCTGATCGCAGATCGCGCGCACCATCGGGACCAGTTCGCGCCGCAGATCGCCGAACACCCGCCGGATCGAAGCCGTCGTCATGCCCTCGTCGGCATCGTCGATATGCGGGTCGGCGACGTGCCGGTAGGGCGCGAAGAATTCCGAGTATTCGCGGCTGAGCTCAATCGCTTTTTCCAGGTACGGCACCATGGCGGCGAAGTCGTTCGCGGGCCGGGCGCGAGTCCAGGCATCATAGGACGCCGTGCTGTGCGCATTCGCGCGCGCCACCCAGTCGGGCGGAACCCGGATCGCCTTGTCGTATTCGCGACGTCCGACGCGAATGAGACTTGCGTCATCGTCGTCATAAGGCCGGCTCTCGCCGAACGGCGCGAGCGCGTCGAGCAGCCTGCCGATTTCGGCAGAGACCCATTTCTCGTGCGCCAGACGCGAGAGCGTCGCGCTCTGGCGCCCGCGCGCCGCGGCGCCGCCCTCCGGCATGTAGGTCGCCTGATCCCAGGACAGCACGGCACCGGCCGCGCGCAGATCGCTGATCTCGCGCAGGCGCGCTTTAAGCTCGCCCAGCATTCGCTCCGCGCTGCCGCCGCGCGCGGACTTGCGCTTGGGCACCCGGGACCGCGCGGCGGCCTCTGTCTTGCGAGCCTTCGTCATACGGCAGGCGGCGCTACTTTGCCGCCACCACCATGATCTCGACCTTGTAGTCGGGCGAGGCGAGCTTCGCCTCTACGGTCGCGCGCGCCGGAGTGTGACCGGGCGCGACCCAGGCGTCCCACACGGCGTTCATCTCGCCGAAGGTCTTCATGTCGGTGATCCAGATGTTGGCCGAGAGCACCTTCGACTTGTCGGTGCCGGCTTTCGCCAGATAGCCGTCAATGAGCGAGAGGATGTTTTTGGTCTGTTCGGTCACGCTCTTGCCGGGTGCGTCGCGCGCCACGATGCCGGCGAGA
Source organism: uncultured Hyphomicrobiales bacterium (assembly GCA_964479515.1). Classification (GTDB taxonomy): domain Bacteria; phylum Pseudomonadota; class Alphaproteobacteria; order Rhizobiales; family Xanthobacteraceae; genus PALSA-894. Next base: position 1,938 of record CAYZMR010000040.1, read on the forward strand.
TAGACCGTGTTGCCGTGGACCACCGCCTGGCTCATCCGTGGCCCGATGTCGTGACGTGTAACGCTCATGTTTCGCTCCCATTCTTCGCTGCTACTACTTTGGCGCGGCGTTGGCCGCTGCTCGGCGTTGCGCGATGTCGGTCAAGGCTGCCATGCCACCGCGATGCCAGAACACGTTGGTATAGCCGAGTGCAAGGGCCCTGAGCGAGGCGTTGTAGCTTTCGCGACAATTCGAACCGGCGCAGAAGAACGCCAGGATGTAGGCCTTGTCCTTGCCGGTGAGCTTTTCGAGATCGGCCGCGAGGCGTTTCTGGGTCGCATCATCAAAGCTGCCGCCGTCGCCCGCGTAGTCGAGATATTCGGTACCCGCCATCGGGTCGTGCTTGGTCTTGAGCACGTCGATGTAAAGAAACTTCATTTTCTTGGAGAACCAGTCGGCGAGCAGCGGCGTCGAGATCACCTCGCCGCCCGGGATGCTGCCCGGCGTCCCGCCGCCAACTTGCGCGAACAGCGTGGATTGCGGTGCGACGACGTAGTCGGCAAGCTCCTCGCCGTAATTGTTCTTGAGCGTGTCGGCGACGTCGGTGAGCTCATCCTTGACGATTTGATCACTCGGATTGATCCCGAGCGACGCGTCCAAGTCCGCCTGCGCAAGATGGTATTCGAGCTTCCTGCGATGGGCCTTTGCGCGCCAGAAATAAGCCGAGTCGTCCTGCGGGTCGAGGCGGATCGCCTGGCTGAGATCTGCGATCGCGAGGTCCGGCTCGCCATGCTCCATCCAAGTCCGCCCGCGCGAGCGGAAATATTGGCCCACGCGCGGATTCATGCGGATCGCTTGGTCTAAGTCGGCAAGAGCGAGCAGGCGCTCGCCGAGGCGCGCATGCGCGACGCCGCGATCGAAATAGTTGACCTCGTTGGGATTGAGTTTGAGCGCCTGATCATAATCGGCGAGCGCCGCGGTGTAGTTCGCGTCCCCGAAATAGACGTCGCCGCGGAGCGCGAAAGCCGCCGCTCGCCAAGCCTGCGTTTCCTGGCTGCCGCGATCGATGATCGTCGTGCAGCTTTCGATCTTGAGCTTTGTGTCGCTGGCGTGCTGGCAGTTGTTGTAGACGTCAGCCGCAGGCTCGGCATGCGCCAAACCGACCGTCAAAAGCACGCCCGCAACGCCGACCGATAAACGCAACATTCCTCTCCTCCCAGATCTTGCCCGCGGCGCCGCGCGGACGAACCCTTCGCGCCAAGGCTAGCAGCAAATCGAATGTCGGTGGAATGACGGCACATCGGCGCCTGCCAGCCGTCATGCTTTAAAGCGCATCAACTCCTCGTCCGGGTCGGGACCGAGGCCCGGCATGTCCGGGATGCGCACGGACCCGTTCTCGATCGGCACGCTCGTGCCATAGGGCATGTGGCCGAGATCGCAGAAGAAGCGCTCCAGCGCGACCGTCTTCTCTTTCGCCGCCAGGATGTGCAGCGTCGCGAGATACCCGGGCCCGAAATACGGCGAATGCGGCACGCAGGTGGCGCCACTCTGTTCGGCGGTGCGGCAGATCTCCCATTGCGCCGTGATGCCGTTCTTCACCGCGCTCGGCTGCAGGTAATCGATCCCGGCCGCCGCCATGCGGACGAATTCGAGCGTGCCGGTCGCATTCTCGCCGGCCGCGAGCGGGACGCCGGTTGCCTGGCGCAGCTTTCCCAGCGCGTCGACGTCCTCCGGCGGCCAGATCGGCTCCTCGACCCAGAGCAGACCGTAGGGCTTCATCGCCATCACGGCATCGAAGGCTGCGTCCGGCAACCACGCGCAATTGGTGTCGACCATGAGCGGCACGCCTGGACCTGCCGCCTCGCGCGCCGCCGCGACGGCTGGCGTCGTCTTCTCGTGCAGCTTGATCTGGCGAAAGCCGCGTTCGAGCGCGCGCGCGGTGTTGCGCTTCACGTTCTCGACGTTGCCTCCATAAGCGAGGAGCGAGGCGTAGACCTCGACGCGATTGCGCTTCTTAGCCCCGAGCAGCGCGTGCACCGGGGCGCCCGCGATCTTGCCGCGCAGGTCCCACAGCGCGATGTCGAGGCCCGCGATCGCGTAAACATAAGGCCCGCTGCGCCCGAAATTATGCAGGGCGCGCTCGAAACGCGCCGTCATCGCGATGTCGGCGATATCCTGTCCGCGGGCGAGCGGCGCGATCCAATGATCGAGCGCGGCCTGCGTCGCCTGCCAGCCGCCCCAGAAGGCCTCGCCCCAGCCGACCAGTCCGTTGCTCGCGGTGACGCGCACGAGCAGGCAATCGAGTGTGGTGCGCTCGATGCCGCCGAAGGTCGGCTTCGGCGCCCAATGATCATACGGAATGCGCAGCGCGATGGTTTCGACGCGTTCGATCGTGACGGCGGTCATTCTCGCGCTTTCTTTTCCTTTTGCAGAAAACGGCGGACCGCCGGATCGCTTTCCAGCCCGATCGCGCGCTCATACGCGGCGCGGGCCGCTTCCGTGTCGCCCGTCCGCGCCAGCAGCCCGGCGCGCGCCGCCCAATAGGGTTGGTATTCGGCGAGCCGCGCATCGTCGGCCAGCGCGTCGAGCGCCGCAAGGCCCGCGGCAGCGCCTTGCGTCTCGGCAATCGCGACCGCGCGATTGATCGCCACCACCGGCGAACCGGTCATCGCCAGCAGCGCGTCATAGAGCCTGACGATCGCGTCCCAATCCGCCGCGCCGGTGAGCCGCCGCACACCGTGCGCGGACTGCACGGCGGCTTCGAGCTGATAGCGGCCGACGCGCTCCATGCGGCTCGCGCGATGGAGCAAGGCCTCCGCCTCCTCGATCAGGTCCACGTTCCAATCGGCCGGGTCCTGCTCGGCCAGCGGCACGTAGTCGCCCTCGGCGTTGCGCCGCGCGCCCCGCCGCGCCTCGGCGTGCAGCATCAGCGCGAGCAGTCCGAGCGCCTCGGGCTCGTCCGGCATGAGCGAGACCACAAGCCGCCCGAGCCAGATGCCCTCCTGCGCCATATTGCGCCGGCGCGCCTGCGTTCCGCCGGGATCGGACCAACCTTCCGCAAAGCTCGCATAGATCGCCGCCAATACGGCATCGAGCCGCTCGCGCAGGTCGGCGCGGTCCGGCACGCGGAACGGCACGCCGGCCTGCCTGATCTTGCCCTTCGCCCGCGTCAGGCGCTGACCCATGGTGGCCGGCGCCACCAGGAAGGCAGATGCGATCGTGGCGGCGTCGAAGCCCAGGATCGTCTGCAGGATCAGCGGCGCGCGGATGCCGGGCTCGATCGCCGGGTGTGCGCAGGCGAACATGAGTGCGAGGCGTTGATCGGGGATATCCATCGCGTCCGCCGCTGCGCTTGCGAGCTCTTCGGTGATCAGGCGGACATGATTTTCCGCCGCGAGGCCGGTGCGCCGCCGGCGCGCAGCGTCGATCGCGCGCCGATGGGCGACCGCCATCAGCCAGGCTTCGGGATTGTCCGGAATGCCGTTTGCCGGCCAATCGGCCAGCGCCGCCGCGAACGCGTCCGACAAGGCATCCTCGGCGCCCGCGACATCGCGCGTGCGCGCCGAAAGGTAGGCGATCAGCTTGCCGTAGCTGCGGCGCGCGACGTGTTCCGCGGTGTCGCGCGCCTGCTGATCGGCTGCTTGCTGCATTACATCGACAGCTCTACATCGACATGGGCCAGATCGGCCGCACCTCGATCGTGCCGAAGTTCGCGCCGGGGCAGCGCGCCGCCCAGGACAGCGCCGCGTCGAGGTCGGGCACGTCGATCATGTAGTAGCCGCCGAGCTGCTCCTTGGTGTCGGCGTAGGGGCCGTCGAGCACCTGGTTCTTGCCGTCATTGACGCGCACCGTCGTCGCGTCCGTGCTGGGCCGCAGCCGGTTGCCGCCCTGGAGGATTCCGGCCTTCACCATCGCCTCGGTATAGGCCATGTAGGCGGCGTTCATCTGCGTGACCGCCTCCGTCGGCGCGGACGCCATCCCGGCCTCATTCCCGTAGATCAGCAACATGTACTGCATGAAACTCTCCTCGCTGTTCGTGGCCGGGGCCTGATGCTCCGCCGTCATGATGACGTTCGACGGCTCCGGATTTCGACACCGGCCCGGAAAAAGATCGCGTTGCCGGGCGTCAGTTGGGCTGGATGTTGCCTGCCTCGATGATGCGGGTCCACTTGGTAATGTCGGCGTCGATCCGGCTGCGGAAATCCCGCGGATTGCCGCCGACCGCCACATAGCCGAGATCGACGAGCCGCGTGCCCAACGGGTCGGTCGTCACCGAGACCGCGGCGGCCTCGCTCAGGCGCTCGACGATGGCCGCCGGCGTCACCGCCGGCGCCACCAGCCCGAACATCAGCGCGGCGTCGATGCCGCCAAGGCTGACCTCGTCCAGGCTTGGCACGTCGGGCATGAGCGGCGAGCGCGCGCCGATGACGCCAAGCGCGCGGGCGCGCCCGCCGCGCACATGTTCCAGGATCGACGGCACGGTCGCGAACGTCATCTGCACCTGCCCGGCGATGAGGTCGGCGATCGACGGACCGGCGCCGCGATAGGGCACGTAGATGACCTCGATGCCGGCGACTTGGCGCAGTTGCTCGCCCGCGAGATGCACCGGCGTGCCAAGCCCCGGCAGCGCGAAGGTGATGCGACCGGGCTTTTGCCGCGCGAGCGCGACCAGCGCCTGCGCGCTCTCGGCGGGCACGCTCGCGTGCACGACCAGAACCAGCGGCGCCGTCGCGACCAGCGATATCGGCGCGAAATCCTTGCGCGTGTCGTAGGGCAATTTGCCGGTGAACAGGGCCGGATTGATCGTGAACGCGCTGTCGATCATGCCGATCGTATAGCCGTCCGCGGTCGCGGCCGCGATCGCCTGCGTGCCGATCTGGCTCGCGCCGCCGCCGCGGTTGTCGATCACGAAGCTCTGCTTGAGCTCTTGCTCGATACGCATCCCGAGCAGCCGCGCGAGCGTATCGGTCGCGCCGCCGACCGCGTAGGGCACGATCACGCGGATCGGCCGGCGCGGATAGTCGTCGGCGAGCGCGCCGCGCGGCGCCAGCACGCTCCCGATCGAACAAAGCGCAGCGAGGCAGTCGCGTCGCGTCAGCATGGCTCAAGCCATCGCGCGCGCGATCGAGGCGAGGAAACGATCGACATCGGCCTCGTCGTTGTAGACGTGAGGCGAGATGCGCATCCGCCCGAGCCGCGCCGCGACGTAGATCTGCTCCTTCGCGAGCGCGGCAATGATCTCCGTCAGCTTGGTCCCCGAGAACGTCAGGCACAGAATGTGCGGCGCGCGGAAGCGCTTGTCCGTGCGGCGCGCCGGCAGTTCGGCCAATCCCTCCGCCATCCGCTGCGTCAAGGCCGAGACGCGCTCGACCACGGCCGCGGCGCCCCACGAAGCCATCATCTCGATTCCGATCGCCGCCATTTCCATGGAGATGAAATGATCGCGCTCGCCCATATCGTAGCGCCGCGCATCCGGCATGTAGCGCGTGTCGGTGAAATAGACCGCGTTCTCGGCCTTCACGTCGCGGCGGCCGAACGCGGTCTGCTCGAGCGGTACGCCCTGCTGGTGACGCTTGGCGACGTAGATAAAGGCGCGACCGTAGGGGCCGAGCACCCATTTGTAGGTGGGGAAGATCAGAAAGTCGGGATCGAGCGCCTTCACGTCCGTGGCGATGACCCCGACGCTGTGGGTCGCATCGACGAGCAGCGCGGCGCCTTGCCGCCGCAACGCATCGCGGATCTTCCGTATGTCCAGGAGCCCGCCGTCGGACCAGTGCACCGAGGAAATGGACGCGAGCGACAAAGGCGGCGCGCCCGGCCGCTCGACCGCCTCGAGCACCGCCGAGGTCCAGTCTCCGTCTTGCGGTTGCGCAACGGCCTCGACCCTGAAGCCCTGCGCGTCGGCCCGCGCGATCCATTCCAGCACCGGCGAGGTGTGGTCGTTCTCGAGCACCAGCACGCGCGAGCCGCGCGCGATCGGCAGCACCTTGCCGGCGATCGCCACCCCGTAAGCGACCGACGAGATCAGCGCGACATCCTGCGGGTCGGCTCCGATCAGCGCGGCTGCGGCCTTGCGGGCGCGCTCATGCTGCTTGTCCGGGAAGTCCGCGGCGATTTTCCACGGCTGCCCCTTGCGCGCGACGGCAACGCGCGCGGCCTCCTGCGTGGCGAGCGGGAGCGGGCTCCACGCGGCTGCGTTGAGATAGGCGACATCGGCCGGGATGTCGAAGAGCGCGCGTTGCGACGGCAGCATGCCGCACTCCTAGCCGACCGCTTCACAGGCAAGCAAGGAGCGCCGCACGGCGACGACCTGCAAACGGTCAACCAGTGCTCTATCGCCCCGGAGGACGACGCGCAGGATCTAGCCGCGGTCCTTCGCCAAGCGGAACAGCATGATGGCGAACAGGATTCCCGCGCCTTGGGCCGCCAGATAGAAGCCGAGCGGAATGTCGAGCAGCGGGATCGCGATCTTGTTGAGCGAGTGCACGAAGGCGGAGACGAGCAGGAAATACGTCATCCACACCCCGAGCATCACCAGCAGGAGCCGCTTTGCACGCGCCCAGTGGGGCTGTGCGGCCGTGAGCGCCTGCCATTCGGCCGGAAAGAGTTGGTTGAGCATCGTTTGTCCCCTTTACGGCCGGTTGAGACGGCCGCTGGTTCGTCGCATCTTGCGGCGAAGCGAGGAAACGCTACCGGCGATCCCTCGCCGCCGTGGTCTGGTCCAAGCATGTTTCATGCCTAAACAAGAGCCACGGTTAAAAAGTGTGCGCCCGATTGGTTAACGAGGCGTAAACCGCCCTCTTACGCGTTTCGGCGCGATGCCCTAGTATCGGCGGCCTCGTATCTAGTTCGCTGAATTTGCTGCGAATTTTCTGCGCCGGAGGCGGCGGGCGGGAGGAACCGGAACCTTGGCGGCGTTCTACAGCTTCATCATCGCCGACGACCATCCGCTGTTCCGCGGCGCACTGCGCGAGGCGGTGTCGGGGTTGTTCGCCGACGCCGGTATCGCGGAGGCGGGTTCCTTCGAGGATGCCTCCGCGCTGCTCGACCGCGACGGCGAGGTCGACCTCGTGCTGCTCGACCTCACCATGCCGGGCGTGCGCGGCTTTTCCGGGCTCATGTATCTGCGCGCCCAATATCCGAGCGTGCCGGTGGTCGTCGTCTCGGCCAATGACGACCCGGCCGTGATCCGTCGCTGCATGGAGTTCGGCGCCTCCGGCTTCATCCCGAAGACGCTCGGCGTGGACGAGATGCGCGCCGCGATCGCGCGCGTGCTCGAAGGCGGCGTGTGGACGCCGCCCGACGTCGATCTCGAAGCCGGCACCGATGCCGAGACCGCGGACCTGATGGCGCGGCTGGCGACGCTCACCCCGCAACAGGTGCGCGTGTTGATGATGCTGTCGGAAGGACTCCTGAATAAGCAGATCGCCTACAATCTCGGCGTCTCGGAAGCGACCGTGAAGGCGCACGTCTCGGCGATCCTGCAGAAGCTCGGCGTCGAGAGCCGCACCCAGGCGGTGATCGCCGCCGCCAAGATCGAATCCGGCCATTGGCCGCAGGGAGGCTAGCGCTTATTCCGCCGCCGCCATGCGCTGCACCCGCCATTGCGCGATCAGCGCGCGCAGCGCCGCCGGCCTGAGCGGCTTGTGCAGCACCTGGATTTCGCGCGCACGCGCGTCCTCGCGCACGTGCGGCGAGCGATCCGCCGTGATCAGGATCGCCGGCAGGTCAGCGCCGAAGCGCCAGCGCAGCGCGCCGATCGCCTCGATGCCGTTGCCGCTGTCGAGATGGTAGTCGACCAGCAGGCCACTCGGTGCGGCCTTGGCCTCGCCGAGTGCCGCGAGCGCGGATTTCAGATCGGCCGCCTTCAGCACGCGGCAGCCCCAGCCGCCGAGCAGCGTCTCCATGCCGTCGAGGATCTTCGGCTCGTTGTCGACGCAGAGCACCAGCATGCCGGCGAGCGAGCTGGCGTCGAGGCGCTGTGGCTCGCGCCCGCGCTTGTCGCTCGGCAGCGCCGGCGCGAGCGGCACGCCGACCGAGAAGCGCGAACCGCGTCCGGGCCTCGATTGCAGATCGATGCGGTGGTCGAGTACGCGCGCGATGCGCTCCACGATCGACAGCCCGAGGCCGAGGCCGCGCGCGACCTTGGCGCCCTGATCCAGCCGATGGAACTCCTTGAAGATCGCGCGTTGCTTCGACTGCGGAATGCCGAGGCCCGTGTCGTAAACGTCGATGCGCAGCCGGCCATCGCGGCGGCGGCACCCGATCAGCACGCGCCCGTGCGGCGTGTATTTGATGGCGTTCGAGACGAGGTTCTGCAGCAGCCGCCGCAACAGCCGCCGGTCGGAACGCACCGAGCGCGTGCTCGACACGAAGGTGAGCGCGAGCCCCTTCTCGCGGGCGAGCGGGGTGAACTCGACTTCGAGCTGGCGCATCAGTTCGTCCATGCGGAAGCTTCCGATCTCGGGCCGCATCGCGCCGGAATCGAGCCGTGAGATGTCGAGCAGCGCGCCGAGGATCTCCTCCACGGCCTCGAGCGAGGCGTCGACGTTCGAGACCAGGCGCGCATCCTCGCCGCCGCCCTGGCGCTCCACCAGGCTCGTGACGTAGAGCCGCGCGGCGTTGAGCGGCTGCAGGATGTCGTGGCTCGCGGCCGCGAGGAAGCGCGTCTTGGAGATGTTGGCCTCCTCGGCCTCGCCCTTGGCACGCGCGAGCGCGACGTTGAGCCGGGTCAGTTCCTCGGTGCGCTCCTTGACGCGCCGCTCCAGGTTCTCGTTGGCGCGCTCCAGCGCCTCGGCGGCCTCCACGCTCGGCGTCACGTCGGTCAGCGTGGTGACGAGGCCGCCATCCGGCATGCGGTTGGCGCGCACCTCGATGACGAGACCGCGATCGGCGAAGCGCTCGCGGATCGGCTCGGCGCCCGACTGGTAGCGCGTGATGCGCTCGTGCACGAGATCGTCGACGCGGCCGGGCCCGAGCGCGCCGCGCTCGGCGTCGTGGCGCAGGATCTCGTCGAGCCCGATGCCGACGCGGGTGAGCGCCAGCGGTAGGTCGAGGATCTCGCCGAACTGGCGGTTCCAGCAGACCAGCCGCAGCTCCTTGTCGAACACCGCGATGCCCTGGCGCACATGGTCGAGCGCGGTCTGCAGGATCTCGCGATTGTACTGGATCGCCGCATTGGCGTCGTCGAGCAGCTTGAGCGCGGCCTTGGTGGACACCGTGCGCTTGCGCAACAGCAGCGACAGCACGAGCCGCGATGACGCCGCGCCGATCGCGGAGGCGAGCACGTGCTCGGCGTAGCGCAGCAGGTGGAAATCCGCCTCATGCTTGGGATCGAGGCTGATGCGGCGGCTCGACGCGAAGCTCTCGAACGACGAGCGGGTGCGTTCCTCGCCGAGATAGCGCGCGACCGTCGCAGTCAGCTCCTCGACCGTCACCGAGGAGCGCCACAGCCGAAAGCTCGGCGCGATCGGGGTCAGCTCCGCGGGCACGAAGAGGTTCGCCTGCAGCCGCTCGATCGAGGTCGGCGCGCGTGCGAGCGAGAACGCCACATAGGCGAGCACGTTCACCGACAGGCTCCAGAGGACGCCATGCGCCAGCGGCGGCAGGTCGAGGCCGAGCAGGTGCTGTGGGCGCAGCCAGGCGACGTCGAACGGCCCGAGGGTGACGATGGCTTTGCCGACGAGACCCGCGTCCGCGAAGCTCGGCAGCAGCAGCGTGTAGGCCCAGACCAGGATCCCGACCGTCATGCCGGTGAGCGCGCCGGCGGCGGTGCCGCGCCGCCAGATCAGGCCGCCGAAGAACGCCGGCGCGAGCTGCGCCACCGCCGCGAACGAGAGGAGGCCGATCGAGGCAAGCTGCGCCTCGCCGGCGAAGCGGTAATACAGATAGGCGAGCAGCAGGATCACGAAGATCGAGAAACGCCGCACCGTCAGCAGAAGGTTGCCGACTCCTTCCCCATGCAGCAGCGTCTCGCGGCGCTTGAGCACGAGCGGCACCACGAGGTCGTTCGACGCCATGATGGCGAGCGCGACCGTCTCGACGATCACCATGGCGGTCGCCGCCGACAGGCCGCCGACGAACGCGGTCAGCGCCATCAGGTCGGAGCCGGTCGAGAGCGGCAGCGCCAGCACGAACATGTCGCTGTCGACGTGGCCGCGCGGGAAGATCAGCAGGCCCGCGATCGCAATCGGGATCACGAACAGGTTGATCAGCACCAGATAAAGCGGAAACAGCCAGGCGGCGCGCCGGATCTCGGTCTCGCTGTGGTTTTCCACCACCATGACGTGGAACTGGCGCGGCAGCAGCAGGATCGCGACGGTGGAGAGCAGCGTCATGGTGATGAACGTGCTCATCACCGGCTCCGTGGTCAGCACCGCCGCGGTGTCGGGCCGCTTGAGCGCCTCGCTGAACATCGCCAGCGGGCCGTCGAACATGACATAGGTCACGAAGATACCGACGGTCACGAAGCAGACGAGCTTGATCACGGATTCGATGGCGATCGCCAGGATCATGCCGTCCTGGTGCTCGGTGGCATCGACGTGACGCGTTCCGAACAGCACCGCGAAGGCGGCCATCGAGAGCGCCACGAACAGCGCGATGTCGCCGAGCATCGGTTGAGTCACGCCGGTGCGCAGGTCGAGATGCGCGAGAATCGTGCCGAGCGATGACGAGACGGCCTTGAGCTGCAGCGCGATGTACGGGATCGAGCCGACGATCGCGATCAGCGCGACCGCCGCCGCCACGCCCTGGTGCTTGCCGTAGCGCGCCGCGATGAAGTCGGCGATCGAGGTGATGTTATGCGCCTTGGCGAGCCGCACCATCCTGACGATGAGCGGGGAGGCAAGCCCGATCATCAGCACGGGACCGATATAGATCGTCAGGAAGTCGTAGCCGGTGCGCGAGGCCAGGCCGACCGAGCCGAAATAAGTCCACGACGTGCAATAGATCGCGAGCGAGAGCGGGTAGATCAGTGCCCGGATACCGCGGCTGTGCTCACGCACGCGGTCGCCATAGCTCGCGATCACGAACAGAAGTCCGATGTAGCCGAGCGCGACCGCGATGACGACCCAGCCTTGCAGCATGACGGCTCCTGGGCCACCTTGGCACCGGAGGTCGTCACGCCTCCGGCTGTGCGAGGTTTAAGTCACCACAATTGCCTGCGTCTTGTCCATTGTGGCGTCCTCGCGGGAGCGAGCTTCGGCCTGGATGGTAAAGCGCGGGCGCGTCTGGAACTCGGGGAGGGGCTGATGCTCGAAGAATTCAAGAAATTCGCCATGCGCGGCAACGTCGTCGATCTCGCGGTCGGCGTGATCATTGGCGCGGCCTTTGGCGCGATCGTCAGTTCGCTGGTCGCCGACATCATCATGCCGATCATCGGCGCGGTCACCGGCGGGCTCGATTTCTCGAACTACTTCGTCGCGCTGTCGAAGAACGTCACCGCCAACAGCCTGGTCGATGCCAAAAAGCAGGGCGCGGTGCTCGCCTACGGCAGCTTCCTGACCATTGTGCTGAACTTCCTGATCATCGCCTTCGTGTTGTTCCTTGTGGTGCGCGGCATTAACAAGCTCCAGCGCAAGGAAGCCGAGAAGCCCGCGGCGCCGGCGCCTCCGACCAAGGGGGAAGCGCTGCTGACCGAGATCCGCGACATCCTGGCGAACAAGCCCGCAAGGCCGGCTTGAATGAACGAGATGGCAGTCGAGGCCATGCCCACCGCGCTGGTCGCGGCCTTGCGCCGCGAGGCGAAGGCCGCGCCCGAGAGCGGCATCGTGGAAGCGATGAACTATGGCCGCGACCGCGACGGGATGATCCCGCTCTGGGCCGGCGAAGGCGACCTGCCGACGCCGGCCTTCATCTGCGAGGCGGCGACGCGCGCGCTCGCGGCGGGCGAGACCTTCTACACGTGGCAGCGCGGCATCCCGCCGCTGCGCGAGGCGCTCGCGCGCTACCACACGCAGCTTTACGGCCGCCCGTTCTCGCCGGAGGAATTCTACCTCACCGGCTCCGGCATGCAGGCGATCCAGATCGTGCTGGCGATGACGGTGGGCGCCGGCGACGAGGTGCTGATCCCGACTCCGACCTGGCCGAATGCCGCCGCCGCGGCCGGCGTCATGGGGGCGCGCGCGGTCGAAGTGCCCATGTCATTCGGCAATGACGGCTGGTCGCTCGACCTGGAACGACTCGCTGCCGCGGTCACGCCGCGCACGCGCGCGCTGTTCGTCGTGTCGCCGTCCAATCCGACCGGGTGGACCGCGACGCGCGCGGAGCTCATCGCATTGCTCGCGCTCGCGCGCCGGCACGGCCTGTGGATCATCGCGGACGAGACCTATGCGCGCTTCTGGTACGGCGCGGGGCCGCGCGCGCCGTCCTTCTTCGACGTGATGGAGCCCGAAGACCGCATCCTGTTCGTGAACACGTTCTCGAAGAACTGGGCGATGACGGGCTGGCGCATCGGCTGGATCGCTGCGCATCCGTCGCTCGGCCAGGTGATCGAAAACCTGATCCAGTATTCGACCTCCGGCGTCGCGCAGTTCATGCAGCGCGCCGCCGTGACGGCGATCGAGCGCGGCGAGAGCTTCGTCACCCACCTGATCGAGCGCGCGCGGCGCGGTCGCGACATCGCATGCGACACGCTCGCGGCGACCGGCCGCGTGCGCTTCGCCAAGCCGGACGGCGCGTTTTATCTGTTCTTTGCGGTGGATGGCGAAACCGACACGAGGCGCCTCGTCATGCGGCTGATCGACGAAGCCAATGTCGGCATGGCGCCGGGGACGGCGTTCGGCGCCGGCGGCGAGCGGTTCGCGCGGCTCTGTTTCGCGCGCAACCCGGAACAATTGCAGACGGCGGTCGATCGTGTCGCGGCGGTGCTGACCGGCAAGGGTTGACGCGAACAACGCCGTGGCGCCCGACTTTGCCCTTCGGCGTCCCGCGCTCGGCGAAGATGCATGCCTTCAATGCCATAGCTTCATTTGACGGCGGAAAAGCCGGCAGGCATTGATCGCGGGCAAAATCGGACGACAGCGCCTGCGTGCCGCGATCCTGCGGCCGCCTTTCCGTCCGCTCCCCGGAGTAATGCTGCTTTCGCCGCGCCAATTTTACATGCTGCGCCGATTCATCGAAACGCTGGTGATCGGGGGCGCGGGCGCGGCAACGCTCGGGCTCGCCGGCATGCCGGCGGGATGGCTGTCGGGCTCGATCGTCGGCGTGTCGGCGGCGGCGCTCGCCGGACGGCGAGTCTTCGTCCCGCCGCTGATCGGCCGTGCGGTTTACATCGTGCTCGGCATTTCGCTCGGGTCGTCGGTGACTCCCACGACCGTCGCCACCATGGTGACCTGGCCGCTGAGCATGCTCGCGCTCGCCCTGGCGATGGCGGCGATCACCGGCACGGTGATGATGTACCTCAAGTTCGTGCATGGCTGGGACACGCTCTCGGCGCTGTTCGCGGCGGCGCCCGGCGCGCTCGCGCAGGCCATGGCGCTCGCGCAGGACACCGGCGCCAATGTGCGCGCGATCGCGATGGTGCAGACGGTGCGGCTGTTCATCCTGGCGGTCGCGCTGCCGCTGATCTTCGCGGCATTCGGCGTCGCCGGCCTGCCGCCGCCCCGCGGCGCGGGGGGACCGCTCGGGCAGACGCTGATCGAGCTCGCGGTGATCATCGTCGCGTCATCCGGCACCGCGCTGCTCGCCTATCGGCTCAACCTGCCGGGCGGGCTGATTCTCGGCTCCATGGCGGCGTCCGGCGTGCTGCATGGCGCCGGCTGGGTGCACGCCTTCCTGCCGGTTCCGGTGGCGATCTGCTCGTTCGTCGTGATGGGCGCGATGATCGGCACGCGGCTCGGCGGCGCCGACATCCGTCAACTCCTGCGGCTCAGCCTCGTCGGCATCGGCGCGCTGCTGGTCGGCACCACGGTCGGATGCCTGTTCGCGATCGGTGTCGCGTGGCTTCTGACGCTGCGCACCGAGAACCTCGTGATCGCCTACGCGCCCGGCGCGATGGAGGCGATGACCATCATCGCCTTCGCGCTGCACCTCGATCCGGTGTTCGTCGGCGTGCACCAGCTCGCACGATTCACGTTCATGTCGTTGGTGCTGCCGGCGACGGTCGGCGTCATCCAGGCGTATGAGAAGAAGAAGAGCTTGCCGGAAGATCCGCTGGATCCGTAGCCCGGATTGAGCGCAGCGAAATCCGGGGGCCGGCCTAACCGATGGCACCGTCCCGGCTTTCGCTGCGCTCAAGCCGGGCTACGATCTACTACGATCTGCGATCCACTCGTTGAAATGAACTACTCCGCCGCCATGGCGCGGTTGGCGAACGGCAGCTCAAGCCGCTGCCAGACATCCACCAGCGCCTCGGCGAGCGCGTCGATCAGCCCGTCGTCGTGGTAGGGCGAGGGCGTGATGCGCAGGCGTTCCGCGCCGCGCGGCACGGTCGGATAGTTGATCGGCTGGATGTAGATGCGATGGTCGGCGAGCAGCATGTCGCTCGCGGCCTTGCACTTCTCGGGATCGCCGACGAACACCGGCACGATGTGGGTGTCGCTCGGCATGACCGGAAGGCCGGCGGCATGCAGCACCGCCTTGGTGCGCGCCGCGCGGTCCTGGTGGCGCTGACGTTCCCAATCGGAGGCCTTGAGGTGGCGGATCGCCGCGGTGGTCGCCGCGCAGATCGCGGGCGGCAGCGCGGTCGTGAAGATGAAGCCGTGTGCGTAGGAGCGCACCGCGTCGACGATGTTGGCGCTCGCCGCGATATAGCCGCCAAGGCAGCCGAAGGCCTTGGCGAGCGTGCCCTCGAGCACGTCGACGCGCTCCATGACGCCTTCGCGCTCGCAGATGCCGCCGCCGCGCGGGCCGTACATGCCGACCGCGTGCACCTCGTCGCAATAGGTCATCGCGTTGTATTGTTCCGCGAGGTCGCAGATCGCCGCGACCGGCGCGACGTCGCCGTCCATCGAATAGAGGCCCTCGAACACGATCAGCTTCGGCCGCTCGCGCGGTTCGGCGCGCAAGAGCTCTTCGAGATGATCGACATCGTTGTGGCGCCAGACGACCTTGTCGCAGCCCGCCTGGCGCACGCCCTCGATCATGGAATTGTGGTTCAGGGCATCCGAGAGGATCAGGCAGTTCGGCATCAGCCGGGCCATGGTGGAGATGCCGGTCTGGTTCGACACATAGCCGGAGGTGAAGACGAGCGCCGCCTCCTTGCCGTGCAAGTCGGCGAGCTCGGCCTCGAGCTCGACCAGGGGATGGTTGGTGCCGGCGATGTTGCGCGTGCCGCCCGCGCCCGAGCCCATGCGCGTCGCGGTCTCGACCATGGCGCCCACAACCTTGGGGTGCTGGCCCATGCCGAGGTAATCGTTGGAGCACCAGATCACGACGTTCTGCTTGCCCTCCGGCGAATGCCAGATCGCGTGCGGGAACCGCCCGGCGATGCGCTCCAGGTCGGCAAAGACGCGATAGCGGCGCTCGTCATGCAAGCGCGCCAAAGCGTCCGCAAAATAGGCGTCGTAGCTCATACGCATGGTCTCCACGACCCGGCATTTAGAAGCGTTCTTATTCGATTGTCGAGACCATATCCGGCATGGGCGATTACGTTTTGCTCTGGATCAAGATCAAATAGAATGAAATTGCTCCCTCCTGCCGGAAGACGCGTTCCCTGACCCGCCAGCCGTGCCCTACCGAGGTTTTTTCGTGCTTGCGAGTGTCACACGCACCCTGCCGGGCATCGCCCTCTGCGTCGCGGTGACGGCGGCCGCGACCCTGGTGGAAGCGGCTGAGGTTCGCCTTGTCGGGGAGCGCTACCTCGAAGCCCTGGTGATCGCGATCCTGCTCGGCGTGGCGGTACGGACTTTTTGGAAGCCCGGGCCGATATGGGGCAAGGGCATCGGCTTCAGCGCCAAGACCCTGCTCGAGATCGCGGTCGTGTTGCTCGGCGCCTCGCTCAGCGTCGGCACCGTTATGGCGCTTGGGCCGCTCCTTCTGATCGGCGTCGCGACCGTCGTCGCGTTCGCGCTGGCGAGCAGCTACATCATTTGTCGCGGGCTCGGCCTGCCGCGCCGCATGGCGATCCTGGTCGCCTGCGGCAACTCGATCTGCGGCAACTCCGCCATCGCGGCGGTGGCTCCGATCATCGGCGCGGACGCGGACGACATCGCCTCGTCGATCGCCTTTACGGCGGTGCTCGGGGTCGTTGTCGTGCTCGGGCTGCCGCTGCTGGTTCCGATCCTGCACCTGTCGCTGACCGAATATGGCGTGCTCGCCGGCCTGACCGTGTACGCGGTGCCGCAGGTTCTCGCCGCGACGCTCCCCATCGGAGCGCTCAGCAACCAGGTGGGCACCGTCATCAAGCTGGTGCGCGTGCTCATGCTCGGGCCGCTCGTGCTGGGGCTGTCCCTGTTCGCCGGTTATCTCCGCGACCAAGCCGGCAACAGGACGGACGGCCGCGCGCGGCAACGCTGGCCGGCGCTGCACGAGCTGGTGCCGTGGTTCATCGTCGGCTTCCTCGCGCTCGCGCTGGCGCGTTCGCTTGGCGTCATTCCGCAGGACCTGCTCGGCCCGCTCCGAGCGACAGCCGCCGTGCTGACCACCGTCGCGATGGCGGCGCTGGGCCTGGGCGTCGATGTCCGCGTCGTCGCCAAGGCCGGGCTGCGTGTGACGACCGCGGTGACGGCGTCCCTGATCGTTCTCGGGCTGATCAGTTTCGCGCTGATCCGTCTCGTCGGCGCCGTATAGCCCCGCGGGGGAGCATCACGCCTCGCGCGCGACGATCAGCGCGACTGGCCCGCCGCCGTCCGGGCCCTGATGCTCGGCACCGCCCGACACGAAGATCTCCGCATGGCCGACGAGACCGCCGAGCGCGCCCGCCACGAAAGCGCGCGCGTGGCGGGTCGAGGCGATATCGGAATCATCCAGCATGGTGTGACGTTTGTCCCGCAGCTTGCCGTCATGGCTCGCCTCGGCCTTGGCGAGCACCGCGACCAGGCGTTCGCGCTGGTCACGCGCGAGCTGGCCGGCCGCCGCAAGACCGAGGCGGGACAGCGCCGCGCGCACCGGCTCGATGTCGATTGCATCCGCCATCACGGCGCGATCGATCGCGAGCGAGCCGGCCCAGGCATCCGACATGCCGAGCACGACGATCTCGTGGTTCACGAGCTCGATACCGGCCGACGCGCTCGCGCGGCCCGACCACAGCGCGGTATCGGTCCCGATCGCCGCATCCGTGATCGCCTCCCGTTCGATCTCGCCGAGCGCGACCGCGACGCCGAGCGCGCTTGCGCCGCGCGAGAGACCCATGGATTTGAGCGTGTCGCGGGTCGCGACGCTTTTGCCCTGCGCGTCGGCTTCCGCGATGCGTTGCGCGATCAGCAGCGGGCACTTGATCTGCACGAAATGCACGTCGTTCGCGTTCGCGATGCCGGCATCGGCGATCGCCGCAAGCACGCCCTCGGCGACCATGTCGACCTGCGCGGCGCGCCCGAGATGGAAGTAAGGCAGGGGTGGCGTGTGGGCGCGGCCAATCGCCAGTGCGGGACGCTGTCCGTCATCGCCAGCGGCGCGCTCGAGCACCAGCCAGTGCGGTGCCATCGCGCCTTCGGTGCCGCCGGACATCACGAGGCAGATTTTCGCGACGCTCTCGCGCGGGAGGTGGCGCTGGAACATCAGGCCGAGCGCGAGCGTCGCCTGGCCGCGCGAGAAATCATTGACGAGGCCATTGCCCTCGGTCTTGCCGAGCACCGCCACGACGCCCGCCGGATCGATGCGGCCCGAGGCGATCGCGGCCTCGATGCCGCTCACGTCGTCGGGTGCGGTCGCGGAGATGCGGTGGACTTTTGCGACGGGCATATCTCTTTCCTTCGTCATGGCCGGGCTTGACCCGGCCATCCCGATTTAACGAAGCGCCGTGCCTTCCTCATCGGGGTGCCCGGCACAGGGCCGGGCACGACGAAGGAGAGTCAACAGCACGGCGCCTCGAAATGGTCGCGCACGACGCGTTCCAAGTCAGGAAGCGCCGCGGCGAGTGTGGCGTTCTGCGCGATGCCGTGGCGGAAACGCGCCAGCAGGTCCTGGTTCATGGCGGGCAGGTCGATGCCGAGCACGCGGCCGTCGCGCGCGACCGTCTTGCCGCCGACGATCAGCTCCTTGATGTGCCGCGCGGTCGAGCGCGCGAACAGAAGATCGAGCGGATCGAGATCGGGGCGCAGCCGGTCTTCGTCGAGCTTGTCCCAGTCGAGCAGCAGCACGTCGGCGGGCGCGGGCGCGCTGAGCATGCCGCCCTCTTGCCGGTTCGTCACCGAATAGCGGCCGTTCACCAGGATCGCGTTGAGGATTTGCGCGCGATCGACCTTGCTCTCGAACCCGACCGCGCCGTGCAGCAGATCGGCAAGCCGCATTTCACGTAATGCATCATCATCTTCGTCGAGCGCCGCGCCGTCGAGGCCGAGCGCGACGCGGCAGCCGCGCTTGATCATCTCCGGCAATGGCGCGATGCCGGAGCGCAGATGCAGGTTGGACGACGTGTTGACCGAGATCGTGACGCCGCGCTCGGCGAGCAGCTCAAGTTCGTCCGGCCGCGCCCAGGCGCAATGCGCGAGCGTCAGCCTTGGCGAGAGAAACCCGATCTTGTCGAGATAGCGCACGATGCCGCCAGGAAAATTCTGGTCCGCCCACGCGCGCTGATAGCGTGTCTCCAGCAGATGCATGTGGATGCGGCGACCCGTGCGGGCGGACGCGTCCGCCACGGCTTCGAGCAGTTCGCCCGTGCACCATT
>CAYZMR010000041.1:0-20643 GCA_964479515.1 uncultured Hyphomicrobiales bacterium
TCGCGCCGGCCGTTCATCCACTGCACCAGGAACTCGCCGGCGAGCGCGCGCTCGTCCTGGTTCGCCTGCTTGTAGGCGGCATCGTAGAGGTCGGGGATCCAGTGGTCGGCGGCGGGCGCATTGGAGCTCGCCAACGCAAGCCACATCAGCCCGCGCGCGGCTTGCCGCGGCACGCCGGTCTCGCCCATGAACAGCATGCGGCCGAGCATCGCCTGCGCCTTGTACTGGCCCTTGTTGGCGGCCGAGTTGAACCATTGCGCGGCGCGGCGCGGATCCTTGCCGCCGCCGGTTCCGTCGAGCAGCATGCGGCCGTAATAGTACTGCGCTTCCGGATCGCCGAAATAGGTCGCGGCGTGGAAGTACATGTGGCGCGCGCGCGCGATGTCGGCCTTCACGTCCGAATTCGGGATGCCTTCGCCGTAATAATGCCCGAGCGCCACGAAGGCGTTGGCGACGAAGCGCGCCTGCTGCGTGCCCGGCAGGTCGTCCGCGTGCGCGTCCGCGATGCGGCTGTAATAGTCGAAGGCGCGCAGGTCGGACTGCGCGACGCCGTCGCCCTCCGCATACATGCGCGCGAGCTTCCACTGCGCCATGATGAAGCCCTGCTCGGCCGCGTATTCGAGCGAGACCAGCGCCTTTGCCTTGTCGCCCTGGCGCAGCATGTGCGTGCCGGAGCGGAACGCCTCGAACGGCGTGATCGGCATCGTGGGCGCCGCGAAGGCGGGCGCGGTCGTCGCCTCGATCGGCGGAGCCTCGGGACGGCCAAGCGGCGGCGGGGGCGCGACCAGCGCCGGAATGGCGGCCGTGGCCGGCGGCGGAGCCGGGCGCGGCACCGGAAGCAGTCCGGCACCGGGATTGGGAATGCCGGCGGGCGCCACCATGGCGCGCGGCACGGAGGCCGGCGGGCGCGGCGGATTGTACTCCAGCACGTCGGCGGCACCCGCGCCCGGGCGTGGCGAGTCGAACGCGAACGCGGGCGTTATGCCCAGCGCAAAGCCGAGCGCCGCCAGACCCATGATGTGGTCACGCGTCCGCATAGCTCTGCTTCTCGGCGGCTCCGCCCGGATGGGTCACCGCGCCATAGACGGCGGGGCCGACCTGCTCGGCGTATTTCCACAGATAGCCGGACGTGAAGTCCGTCTCGCGCGGCGTCCAGCCCTTCCGGCGCTCGGCGAATTCCTGTTCGGTGAGGTTGACGTCGATCGTGCCGTTGACGGCGTCGATCGTGATGATGTCGCCATCGCGCAGATGCGCGATCGGCCCGCCGATCGCGGCTTCCGGTCCGACATGGCCGACGCAGAAGCCGCGCGTCGCGCCGGAGAAGCGGCCGTCGGTGATGAGCGCGACCTTGCCGCCGGTCCCCTGCCCGGTGAGCGCCGCCGTGGTCGAGAGCATCTCGCGCATGCCCGGGCCACCTTTTGGCCCCTCGTAGCGGATGACGAACACGTCGCCCTCCTTATAGGCGCGCGTCTTGACCGCCTCGAAGCAGGCTTCCTCGCCGTCGAAACAGCGCGCCGGACCCGAGAACTTGAGCGTCGACATGCCGGCGACCTTCACGATCGCGCCTTCGGGAGCCAGATTCCCTTTCAGGCCCACGACACCGCCGGTCACGGTGATCGGGTTGTCGGCGGGACGCACGACGTCCTGGTTCGGGTTCCACTTCACGGACTTCAGGTTCTCGGCGATGGTGCGACCCGTGACGGTCATGCACTCGCCGTGCAGGAATCCGTGGTCGAGCAGCGTCTTCATCAAAAGCGGTATGCCGCCAACCTCGAACATGTCTTTGGCGACATAGCGGCCGCCCGGCTTCAAATCCGCGACATAAGGTGTTCTTTTGAAGACCTCGGCGACGTCGAACAGCGTGAACCTGATCCCGCATTCGTGCGCGATCGCCGGCAAGTGCAGCGCAGCATTGGTCGAGCCGCCCGAGGCCGCGACCGTCGCGGCGGCATTTTCGAGCGCCTTGCGGGTGACGATGTCGCGTGGGCGCAGGTTGAGCTTGATCAGCTCCATGACCTGCTCGCCGGCCGTCATGCAGAAACGGTCGCGGATCTCGTAAGGCGCGGGCGCGCCAGCCGAATACGGCAGCGCCAGACCGATCGCCTCGGACACGGTCGCCATGGTGTTGGCGGTGAACTGCGCGCCGCAGGCGCCGGCCGAGGGGCACGCGACCTGCTCGAGCTCGTCCAGATCCTCGTCCGACATGGCGCCGACCGAGTGCTTGCCGACCGCCTCGAACATGTCCTGCACGGTCACGATCTGGCCGCGGAAATTGCCGGGCAGGATCGAGCCGCCGTAGATGAAGATCGCCGGCACATTGAGGCGACACATCGCCATCATCATGCCCGGCAGCGACTTGTCGCAGCCGGCGAGCCCGACGAGGCCGTCATAGCCATGCCCGCGCATGGTCAGCTCGACGCTGTCGGCGATCGCCTCGCGCGAGGGCAGCGAGGACTTCATGCCGGCATGGCCCATCGCGATACCGTCGGTGACCGTGATGGTGCAGAATTCGCGCGGGGTGCCCTGCGCGGCGGCGACGCCCTTCTTGACCGCCTGCGCCTGGCGCATCAGCGAGATGTTGCAGGGCGCGGCCTCGTTCCAGCAGGACGCGACGCCGACGAACGGCTGATGGATCTGCTCGGTGGTCAGACCCATCGCGTAATAATAGGACCGGTGAGGTGCCCGCTCGGGTCCCTCGGTCACGTGGCGGCTCGGCAGACGAGCCTTCAGACTGGTCTTCGCGTCCATCGACGTCTTGCCCCCGGCCCGCACAAGCACTGTCAACACTGGGCCGTCCACCAATCCGCGAGGCTCACCTCCGCAACGGCCGTAGCCCCCAACGGCTTCGGCTTGTTGCGCCGGCGCAACAGGCCTCAAGTCGGCCCGTGCGCCACGTCGGCTTGGCGTTGTCCCCCGATCTCACGGAGTTGTATGGCCAAATCGCGGCGCGGAGGCGCGGGCCGCATTCAGGCCTTCCAGATTGTTGTGGGTATGTTGCAGCGGCGCCACAGCGATGCGGCGGCCGCGGCTGCGTCACAGCCGCTTTGCTTTATCCGACGCCGTGCCGCCCTGCGCCGGGATCAGGGCCCTACCGCAGGCCCCGAATACCCGTCACGCGCTACGCAATCGCTTATCGCAATCACCTGCCGCCCTGCCCGTTGGCCGCCGCAACGGGACCGCCAAAGGTCACGGTCATGCGCGTCCCGCGGCCGCCATCGCCTTGGCCGATCTGCAACGCGCCGCCGATCTGCTTCACCAGCGCGAGCACGATCGTCATGCCGAGGCCCTTGCTGTCGGCGGGCTTGAAGCCCGCGGGCAGGCCCGGTCCCGCATCGGTCACCGAGAGCACGTGTCCGGCTGGTGACGTCTCGAACCGAACCGCGATGTTGCCCCTGGCGTATTTCGCCGCATTGGTCACCAGTTCGTTGACGATGAAGCCGAGCGGGATCGCGAACGCGGTCGGGATCTCGGCGGTTGCGCTGTCGACGAGAACGACGCAATCGCCGGATTCCTCGCACAGCAGCTTCGAAAGGTCCGCGCACAGGTGCTGGAGATAGCGACCGAACTCGACATGATCCTGGTGATCGAGGAGATGGAGCCGGCGATGCACGCGTCCGAGCGCGGAGACGCGCTGGGCGGCGATCGCCAGTTGAGCGGCTGCGTCAGGAGACGCCGCCGCCCGGCTCTGCAGCGACAGCAGACTTGAGATCAACTGCAGGCCGTTGATGAGCCGATGCTCGAATTCCTGCGTCAGCATGACCTGGCGCTGCGCGAGCTCGGCCATCTCCCGCAGCAGCGTCGCTTCTCGCTGGCGCGCGGCGTGCAACTCCACGGTCACCTGCGCGAGTGCATGGCCTGCATCGATGTTCGCAGTCGCATCGTCGGGCACGACCGACGTGCCGATCGTCATTGCGCGCTCTTGCCTCTCGGGCAATTCCACGACGGTCCTCGCAAAGCTGCGCCCCGCTCATGCAACACGCCCCCGGCTACCAGCGGCGCCGCCAACCCCAACTGCCTCCCCATGCGCCTCCGCCGCGCACGAGCCTGATGATCAACAGCAGGAGCAGCGCGCCGATGGTCGCGTTGACGATCGCCGCGACGATGCCGACGCCGAGATGGATGCCGAGCTGGGGAAGCAGCCAGCTCCCGATGAACGCGCCGATGATTCCAATCAGGAGATCGCCGACGATCCCAAAGCCGGTGCCCCGAACGATCTGGCCAGCGAGCCATCCGGCGATCAAGCCGACCACCAGGATGACCAGGAGACTTTCACCCGACATGGTCATTGGTATCCTCCAGACGGATCAAACCATAACTGCGCAAAGGCACGGGCCGTCACCTGCGGGTGGCGGCCCGGCGCCGATCAATCGGCGTTCCGCCCGCCGTGGCTGAGGTCGATCAGCTCGTTGGCGAGGCGCTTCTTCTGCTGGTCGTCGAGGCTCGCGTAGAGCGGTTGGGCGGCATCGGCGAGCTTCTTCATGTCGGCGGAGCGATCGCCGAGAAACTTCGCGCGGCTGGTCAGAAACGCGATGATGTCGGTGGGCTCCTTCTGCTGCGCGCGGTCGGATCGCAAGGCGACCTGCCGCTCGGCGCGCGTCTTGCCGGCATCGCGCAAGGCGCTTTCGAATCCGGACCAGTTCTTCTCCTGGTCGGGCGTGAGGCGCAGAGCGGCCTTGATCTGAGCGATGTGCACGTCTTCTTGGGCGACGATCTGGTTGGCGGTCAGAGCGGCGCTGTCGGCGCGGTCGCGCGCGACGGCTGAACCCGCAAACGGCGCACCGGCGATCACGGCGGCGGCTGCAAGCAGAAGAAACTTCTTCATGGCATTTCCTTTAGGTAAGCCCGCCTCCCGCATCCATGGCTACGCTCCCGGCATGGTGAAGACTGTGCCGGATTGCTCACATCAGCAGATATGCTGATCGCAGCCAGCGTACCGGCGACGCTCAAGTGCAGCAGCGCGGAGCTTGGCCGCAGGACGGTTGTCAGGTCTTGATTTGCGGCTGGTCGTGCAGGACCACATTCAGCAATGAGCTGTGCACGTGAATGCCGCCATTGTAATCGATGAAGCCGAGCTTGCGAAACTTGTTCATGAAAAAGCTCACGCGCGACCGCGTCGTTCCGATCATCTCCGCCAGCATCTCCTGGCTGATTTTTGCGATCACCGGCTCGGGCCTTCCCTCCTTGCCGAAATTGGCGAGCAGCAGGAGCAGCCGCGCGAGACGCTTCTCGCTCGAATTGAAGAGCTGATCGACGAGATCCGCTTCGATGCGGATGGACCGGCCGAGAAGATGGCTGATGAACATCTCGGAGAACGCCGGCTCCTCATGGATCACGTCCATGATGGCCGCCTTTTCCAGCCGCATGATGACGGAGTCCACCATCGCGGCGACCGTCGAGATGCGCTGCGGCTGCCCGGCGAGACACCCTTCGCCAACGAATTCATTCGCGCCGAGAATCGCGACGACCGCTTCCTTGCCCTGTTCTGAGACGACGGTGACCTTCACCTTGCCCTTCTGGATGAAGTACACGGCATCGGCCGGAGAGCCCTGCGAGAAGACGATCTGGTCCTTGGCGTATTTGCTGATGCTGCGGCCGCTACCGACCTTGGCGAGGAAGGATTTCGGATTGAATGACGGCCGACGCTTGATCGCCATGACACGACCTTCTGGACGCGGATTTCTCAAAAGCGAACCAGCAGACTATCATGACTTTACCGACAATCTGGCATCAGCAAATTACCACAACTGATAGCGTCTGTCCGACGGCGAGAGTGTTCAATTTTGCTCACACTTGGCCGCGCCTCTCCGTGAGCGGCGCGATGACGCACCGTCATCGGAAAGCTCACGCAACGTCAGTCGAGGACTTCGACCACGCGGCGGGTACGGCGCTCAACCAGAACGGGTCGCTCGTTGACATAGGTGTAGTAGTAGCCCGGCGGCGCGTGGTACTCGGCCGGCACATCGTAATAGGTCACGCCCTGCTCCGGCAGCACGCTGCCGACGCGCAATTCCTGCTCGTAGCGATAGGAAGGACGCCGCTCGCGAACCGCGTATTCGCGAAAGCGCGGACGATCCTCGACGCCCAGGATTCCATTGACGGTGCCGATTGCCGCGCCGAACGCGGTGCCGAGCACGGCGCCGATCGGGCCCGCGGCCCGCTCGCCTTCATGGGCGCCCTCTTCGGCGCCGCGGATGGTGCCTTGCGCCTGCGCGGCCGCAGGCAGCGCAAGCGTCGCGAGAAACAGCATCGGTATCAGAAATTTGGTTTGCATCGGTCGCTCCGTCATTGGGTTTTGTCCCCTCCCGGCGCGGGACGTTCGGTCGCATGGATCGTCTTGTCTTGATTGTCGGCGAGCCACTGCTCGTTTTCGGCAAGCACCGTCAGGGCTCGCTCGTGTGCGGCCAATTCGCGGCTATCGTCCGACGCGTCCGGCGCCGGCGCGAGCGCGGCGGATTCGGCGGCTTTCGCACGATCGTGCTCGGGCGCGGTCATCTCAATGCTTTCTGGTGAGGGGGCTCACGCCAACGCACAGAACGGCGATCGGCTTTCTAAGAGATACATGGTGATGCGGCGCCGAAATAACGAGATGCGGCGTCGCTTATATTCAATATCCGAACTGCAGCATGCGCACGAACAGCCCGCGTCGACGCGAATCCCTCGTTCCGGCGCGACACGCGCGACACGCGCGATTATCGATCCGCGTCGCAAGGCTCAAATCCAGGAGCTTCGGCTTTTCAAGTCGCGCGGGCGGCCTGCGCTTCCATCAATTCGATCAGACGGCCGAGCTTCTTGTCGATCTGGCCGAGCTGGAAGGCGCCGAATTCGGCCGCGTAAGCGACGCGCTGTTCGGCGCCTTGCGTCTGCTCGTGGCGGATGAGCGGCATGAAATCCTGGCCGAAGAAGCTCTCATAGCGGGTGCGAATGGCGTCGTTGGTGTCCATGGCGGGCCTCGATGTGTGAAGGCCGCACGATGCGCCGCGATTGCTTAACGAACCGGCCGGGGCCCCGTTGCATTCACGATTGCGCCGCGTCGCGCTCCTGCGCGACCCTCAAATCCGCCGGATCGATCGCGAACATCTCCACCGACGACGCCCCCGCCCGCGCCGGCACGAGAATCATGGTCGCGACGCGCCGATACACCGGAAACGACAGGCCTTCGATCAGTTCTTCGTCGGTCGAAACACGATAGTCGCCGGCGGGCAACGGATGATCGACGCCTTTCAGCGAGAACGGCCGGGTGAAGGTCAACGTGTCGACGCGGGTGCGCGTGAGCATGGCGGGCGACGCTACAGGTCCATCGCGCCGAGCTCGTAGGACCCCTTGCGCTCGCGCTTGTACAGCTTCTCGGCGGCGGCGCAGATCTGATCACGATTGGAATCGAATACTCCGAGCATGCCGGCCTCGTCGCGCGCCATCGCGGGCGTCATGTGCTTCAAGGCGTCTTCGGTGACGAAGAACGACCACTCCATCGCGCTGTCATAGCCCCAGAACCTGACCGCGCGCCTGGTCGCGTCATAGCTGCGGCTGTGGTTCGGAAACATCAGCGTCATGGGACGCGCGTCTCAGAAGAAGTTCGTGAAGTTGAACACGTAGATGAATCCCGCCATGAGCGCGAGCGCGAGGAGGAGAACCGCGTACAGACCATACGGTCCGACGATCGCGCTGCTCGGATTTGCTTGCGGCATGGATTTTCGCTCCAGGAAACCAAGAGAAAGCCGCGACGCCGATCACCCCAAGGCGCGCGATCGGCAACTTTTCACATCGAAAGTCATTTCAGGTTGCTGAGCAGGTTCGCGCATGCTTCCGCGACGGCCGAGTTCGCGGTGTCGGCTCCGGGCATCGTCGCCCAGCCGCCCTTCTCGATGAACGTGCCTTGCTGGTAGGAAGCGACCTTCTTGAGCTCGGTCATGTTGACCGCGGCTTCGGCGCTGTGCTGAAACCGGTCGACGCAAATCGGCGACAGCGCGGCCACCACGGCGGCCTTGGTGCTTCGCGTCGTGTTGTCGCTGGCGGTGCCGCCGGTGACCCAGCCGCCCCAGTAGAAGCCGATGATCAAGGTCGCGATGGCGCCGATGGCGGCGCCCTGCAGCAGCCGCTTGACCGAATCTCCTTGAAGGATTCCGGGCGTTGCCATGATGATGTCCTTTCGCCCGACATGTTTCGGGGCGAGTGCAGAGCGAATGCGCCGGACACCCGAATGGGCTCCGGTCGACGCAGTCGATCAAGTTGGAATGGAGGCCCGGCCGCTTTGAGCTGGCGTTTCGGTCCGAGTCACCATGCGCTCATCGCGCCGCGAAGTCGATGACCGGTGCAAAAGAAAATTACTGTTCAATATAGATCACATCGTCATCGCGCACGGCGTATGCTGAACGTGCCGCTGCGCGCCGCGGCCCGCCACGCTGGCTGTCCTGATCAGCGGAGCTTCGCGCAACCGCCTCGTTCGTCTGGAGGATGTCCGTGATGTACGGCGGTGAACAACAGCATTTCGATGCATGCCTGCCGCGCGCCCCGTCCGCGGTCCGCATCGCGACGCTGTGCGACGCGCAGGTGTTCGCGCGCCGCTGGGCGATCCGCGACCGCGATCCAGCGCTCAAGGTGCTGGTGCGACGGCTCGACAGAGTGCGCTGCGCGCAGACCGAGGCCGTCGCCGTCGGCGAGCTGAAGACCGCGCTCGCAGCGCGCGGCCTATTGGGACAGGCGCGCGGCGTCTAAACGCGGCATTCAGCGACGACGTCGCTAGCTCTTGCTCCTGCGCTTGTCCGCAGTCTTGTCGGAGTCGTCGACCTCGCTCTCGACGATCGCGCTCAGGCGCTGGAACACGCCGAGGCCGAGGATGATCACCACACCCATCAGCAGGATCGCGGCGGGGTAGAGAACGCGCGTGACGTCCTTGCCGCTCTCGCGGAACACCATCACCAATCCTTCGATCGACACCGCGATCACGATGGTGGACATGAACTTGGTGAGGCTGCGGCGCGCCTCGGAGGGGATGCGCATCTCGCGCCCGCGGATGACTTCTTCCTCGACGAAATATTTGGAGACGTCGAACACGGCGACCGCGATCACCACGTAGCCGATCGCTTCGAGCAGGCCGGCGCCGGCCTTGTCCCAGCCCTGCGACGCCGCCGCGATGATCAGCCAAACGCTGTAGACGCTGAGCGCGACCGCGATCAGCATCAGCACGAGGCTCGCGAGGCCGAACACGGCACGCGACAGCAATTCCATCGCCTTTTCCATGGATGACCGCGCCGGCTCGACAGACCGGCGGCAACGCACGCGCGCGGCAAAAAGTTCCCGGCGCGGAACTCAGGTGCCGACGCGCAGGGGTGCGGCGAGCTTGCGCAGGGTCGCGATGACGGACAGCGCGACGATGCGGCCGGTCTTGGGATTGTCCGACGGCACGTTCTCGATCGCGAGCGTGAAGCGCGCCGAATCCGCCTCGACCTCGATCGTGTGGCAGTTGCGCGTCTTCTCCGGGTCGGCCCAGATGTCGATCATGGTGCGGTCCGGTCCGATGCCGGCGAGCGCCAGCGCCGCGACCACGTTGACGTTCGCCGGAAATCCCGCCGCCGCGGCGCGCGCGGTGCCGGAGAATACGAGCTTCGGCTCGTTCAACCCTTCGACCGAAATGCCGTTGTTGACGAGATGCGGCGCGCCGGCGAGCCCGTTCGGCGGCTTGCGCGTCGTCATCTTCACCGACTGGATCGTGCCTTCGGCGGCGGCCGCGACCGCGTCGAGGCCGAGCAAGCCGCCGGTCGGCACCACGATGCGTCCGCCATGCTGTTTTGCGAGTTCCATGAGCTCGGGGCGCGGCAGCAGCGCGCCGCAGGAGAGCACCATCACCTGCTTGCCGGCTTGCAGCATCGGCCGGCAGATTTTTTCGATGATCGCGGCCGGCGCGCACTCGACCGCGAGATCGGCGTGCGCCGGCAGGTCTTCGAGCGCGACGATCGGGACCTCGATCCCTTCCTCGTCGAGCCAGCCCCTCGCCTTCTCCTCGTCGCGCGCCGCGACCGCGGTGAGCGCGAGCCCTGGCACGCCGTCGGCGAGACGGCGCGCGAGCGTCCGGCCGATCGTGCCGAGGCCTGCGATCGCGATGCGCATGTCGGTCATCGGGGTTGAGCCATCGGGACGCCCTTCGTTGCTGCATCGCGGTCATACGCCGCGACGATAGTCGCAGCAACGCCGGACAAGGATAGCGCCGCGCCGTCGCGCACCCTCGGCATCCGAGTTCGTTTCGCGTCATCGGCGCGGGACACATTGACACATGGAATTAATCAACCAATAGTCGAATATGGGATGGGGAGCTTTGGTTGCGCGGACAGCGCAACAGTCGGGAGGTCATCATGCAGCGAACAGCTCTTGCGATCGTTCTCGTCATCACCGCCGCCGCCTACGCCATCGCCGAAACCGCGACGATGCCGACAAAACCCCAGGTCCCGATCCCGCTCGGCACGCCGCCCGCGAACGCGCCGCTTGCGCTTCCGCCGCCGTCCGACCCGGACCCGGCGATGAACAATCCCGACATGGTGTCGTGGCAGCTCTTCGTCACCGTCAACGCGCCGGCCGCGACCAGCGGCAACAACAACGCGCTGTTCGAGACCTGGGCGTCGGACGATGACACTTTCACGCAGAACCCCGTTTGGCCGACGACGCCGACCGGCTCGAAGCTCAAGCCGCCGGCACTCCAACGCTTCGCGCCGGCGGTGCACGGGTTGCAGCCGCGCATCTCGCCGGACGGCTCGGAGGAAGTCCGCCGCAACAAGGTCTCGTTCGACTTCATCAAGGACAACAAGCTCTTCACGAAGGCAGGCTTGAAAGCGGCCTTCGCGGCGAAGAAGACCATCACCTTCCCGGTCGACTCGATCGAGGTGAAGGCGAACTGGACGGAGGTGAAGGGCTCCATCGATCCGAAGAAGTATCACGTCAATACGGCGGCGAACGGCAAGCAATACGCGCTCGTCTCGATGCACATCATCTCCAAGCAGATCCCGAACTGGACATGGGCGACGTTCGAGCATCAGGACAACAAGGGACGCTGCGATTTTATCGGCTGCCACGACGCGTTCGGCGCGGTCGTCGCGGACGTGCCGGCGAAGCCACCGGTCGGCACCTACGGGGCTTGCGCCAAGACCGACGCGCTCAAGAAGATGATGGCCGACGCCAAGCTCGAAGCGGTGTTCGAGAACTACTGCCTCAAAGGCAGCCAGCCCGAATTCACGAGCGCGACCGGCGTCCCGACGCTGCTGGGCAACTCGGTCACCGAGAACGGATTCGTGAACACGTCGTCTTGCATCACCTGTCACTCGCGCGCGTCGACCGACGCGACCGGCGGCTCGCCGCAAGGCGCTGGCTTCCTCAATCCGCCGGTCGCCGCCGTCTGTCCGACCGGCAACCCCTGCAGCCCGAACGGCACGCCCAATCCGACGTGGTTCTGGAACAATCCCGGCAAGCCCAACCAGACCATCAAGACGCTGCAGACCGACTTCGTCTGGGCGATCCCGCTCAACGCGATCGGGCCCTGATGCGCGCCGCAGGCCGCCGTGCCACCAGCGGGTGACAGCGCCGACGCGGCGCTGCCGCGCGAGCCGTTCGAGCTGACGATCTACCTGCGGCCTCCGGGGCGGCCTTGGCTGCGCCGCCCCGGCAGCGGCCCGGACCTCGACGATCTCACCGGTGAAACCGTCACGCGCGAACAACTCGAGGCCGAGCGGGCCGCCGCCTTCGCGGCGCCGATCGCGGTGCTGCGCCGCTTCGCGCAGGCGACCGGGCTCGATTTCGTCGACATCGACCCGTTGCGTTGCCAGGTGCATGTCCGCATTCCGGCCGAGATCGTCGAGCGCGTGCTCGGCGTGCAGATCGGATTGGTCGAGCACCTCGGGGCGCGCTTCCGCTGTCCGCTGGGACCGCTCACGGTGCCGCCCGCGATCGCCTCGCTGGTGCAGGCGATCGTCGGGCTCGACGAGCGCCCGCATGTGCGCAAGCTGCGGCCGATGGTCGGCGCCGCCGGCGGCGACGGGCTGTTGCCGAGCGCAATCGCCGGCCTGTACGGGCTGACCGCGCCGCGCAACGGCGCCGGCCAATGTGTCGCCATCATCGAGCCGGCCGGCGGCTACAGCGCCGACGATCTCAAAGCCGCCTGCCAGGCAATGAATGTGCCGGTGCCGGAGGTCGTCGACGTCAGCGTCGACCATGGCCACAACGACTTCGGACAGAACGCGCAGTTCGACCAGGAGGTCGGCCTCGATATCCAGGTGGTTGCCGGCGTCGCGCCCGCCGCGAGGATCGCGATCTACTTCACCACCAACAGCGAGCGCGGCCTCGCCGACGCGGTCGCGGCCGCGGTCCACGACAAGGCGAACCGGCCGAGCGTCGTGCTGATGACGTGGGGCGAGGCGGAAAGCGCCTTTCCGCGCCAAGCGCGCATCGCGATGGACAGCGTGCTGGCCGACGCGGCGAAGCTCGGCGTCACCGTGGTGGCGGCGGCGGGCGATTTTCTCGCGACCGACCAGGTGAACGACGGCAAGGCGCATGTCGACTATCCGGCATCGAGCCCCTACGTGCTCGGCTGCGGCGGCACCGCGATCACGCTCGACGCAAGCGGAGCATCGATCGCCGCCGAAGCCGTGTGGAACGAAGGTGTCACCGGAACGGGCGGGGGCATCAGCGATCTCTATCTCGTGCCGGCCTTCCAGCACGGCATCGCGCTGCCGCCGTCGGCCAATGGCGACGGCCGCAAGGGCCGCGGCGTGCCGGACGTCGCGGCGGCCGCCGCCGCGGTCAACGGCTATCGCGTCGTGATCGGCGGCGCCACGATCGTCGCCAGCGGCACGAGCGCGGTCGCGCCACTGTGGGGCGCGAGCATCGCGCTCGCCAATGCGGAGCGCGGCAAGCCACTCGGCTTCCTCAACACGCGGCTCTACCAGCAGCCCCCGCTGCTGCGGCCGATCACCGAGGGCAACAATATCCAGAGCGGAACCGCGCTCGGCTACCCCGCCGCCGCCGGCTGGAGCGCCTGCACGGGTCTCGGAGTGCCGAAGGGCGCCGACCTGATCCGCGCGCTCACTGCGATCGCGTGATGCTCGCGTGTGCCCGGTTGGGGCGACGCGGCAACTTGTGTAAGTTGAGGGCGCTTGGCCGGCCGTCTGCCGCCCCAAGAGGCCCGTCGAATGCCCAAGATCACGATCTCCTACCGGCGCGCGGATTCGCTTGCGATCACCGGACGGATTTTCGACAACCTGGTGGAGCGCTACGGCCATGAGGCCGTGTTCATGGACCTCGAAAGCATCGCTCTCGGGACGGATTTTCGCGAAGCGATCTCTCAAGCCTTCACCGAGACCAGCGTCCTGTTGGTGATCATCGGTCGGCGCTGGCTGGCGGACGGGCGGATCAACCACGAGGCCGATTGGGTCCGGGCGGAAATCAGGACGGCGCTCGCGCAGAACATACCGATCATTCCGGTGCTGGTGGATGGCGCGCCGATGCCATCGGTGCGCGACCTTCCCGCCGACATCCATGAATTTTCCTACCGGCAAGCCGCGCCGATCGAATCCGGCCGCCGCTTTCGCGAACAGATGGATCGGCTGCTGCGGGAGATCGACAAATTCCTCGGCGGCGAACGCGGACGCTCATGGTGGCTGTCGACATTAAAAAAGAGCGAGACCGTCGCGCCGTCGAGGCCCATTCCGGTCGTCCCGACCTCCCCGCGTGCGGTGGAACCAAAGCCAGTGACGCCGGCCCCGCGCGCCGTGGCGCCGACCTATGCACGCACGAGTCCCGAATACTGGCTCAATCGCGTCGCGGTCGAGCGCAAGCTGCCTCCGGGGGACGAGCCGCTGGTCATGATCAGCTACGCTTCGGAGGATCAGGCCTGGATCACGGAGTTGCGCTCTTTCCTCGACCGGCGGGTCGAGCAACTGCGCGACACCAACGGGCGATCCTACGAGCTGTGGAATTTCTCCGACGTGAAGCGCGGCACCGTGCCGGGGGACGAGTTTCCCGAGATCGTCGCCGAGAAGATGTGGCGCTGCCGTGTGGCGCTCGTCGTGCTCAGCAAGGATTACTTCAACTCGCGATACTGCCGGACGATCGAGCTCCCTTTTCTGATGTGGCGACGCGGCCAGCACGGGTTGATCTGCCTGCCGATCAAGCTTGGTACGTTGCCTGCCGACGCGGTGCGGCTGCCCGCCTACGAACATCCCTCGCGCAAGGTGATGCTCGAGGAGATCATCGACGACCGGCAGGCGCCGGAGGATTTCATGTCGTCGCCCTATCGCGAGCTGTCGATGAAGCAGTTGAAGGAGCGCGGCCTGGAGTCCGAGATCGAAAACCGGTTCGACGGACTGTCGCGGCAGGTCTTTGCCTATCTCAAGACGCGATACGAAGCGGTCGAAGAAGATTGACCGAGGGTTCGGAGGGAGACACGCATGCTGATGGACGGCTTCACCCGCACCGAAATCCAAACCTCCGGCGCGCGCATCGTCACGGTGCACGGCGGCTCCGGACCGCCCGTCCTGCTGATGCATGGCAATCCGTTCACGCATCTGTCCTGGCACAAGTTCGCGCCGCGCCTTGCGCAGGAGTTCACCGTGGTGGCGACCGATCTGCGCGGCTATGGCGATTCAGAGAAGCCGCCGAGCTTGCCCGACCATTCGAGCTATTCGTTCCGCGCGATGGCGCAGGACCAGGTCGAGGTGATGAAGGCGCTCGGCTTCGACAGGTTCATGGCGGCGGGCCATGACCGCGGCGCGCGCGTCCTCCACCGCATGTGCCTCGACCACCCGGACAAGGTGATGCGCGCCGCGATCATGGACATCATCCCGCAGCACTACCTGTTCAACAATATCACGCAGGCCTGGGCGACGTCGGCCTATCACTGGTTCTTCATGATCCAGCCCGCCCCGATGCCGGAGCGATTGATGGGCGCGTATCCGGACTTCTTCATCGAGAAGAAGCTCGCCAAGACCGCGCAGGGCCTTTCGTTCTTCGGCAAGGAGGCGCTGGAGGAATACAAGCGCTGCTTCCGCAACCCCGAGACCGTGCGCGCGATGTGCGAGGACTACCGCGCCTGCGCGAGCTACGATCTCGCGATGGACACGACGGACTTTGCGGCAGGCAAGCGCGTTACGGTGCCGGTGCAGGTGTTGTGGGGCGCGACCGGCGCGGTCGGCCGCATCCACAAGCCGGCCGAGATCTGGCCGCGCTATGCGACCGACATCCGCGACATGCAGGCGCTGCCCTGCGGGCACTACCTCTCCGAAGAGGCGCCGGAGGAGACCTACCAGGCGCTGCGGACATTCTTTCAGGGCGCCGGCTCGGCCTGAGCGAGATGCGGCGGCGCGCACGGCCGGCGTGCCCCGCGTTGATCCGCCGGCGGTCTTCGTGCTCTGATGTTGCGCGGAGTCCTGGGGGGACGTCTTGCCGAAGATCGTCATTTCCTATCGACGCGATGACGCGCCCGGAACGGTCGGCTGGCTGCACGAGACGCTGTGCCGGCGCTACGGCACCGACTCGATCTTCATGGACATCAACCAGATCCAGGCCTCGACGAACTTCCGCAAATCCATTGGGCAGGCGATGCGCCGCGCCGACGTGGTCCTCGCCATCATCGGCCCGCGCTGGCGCGGACAGCGCGACAACGGCACGGCCCGGATCGTGGAATCGGAGGACTGGGTGCGCACCGAGGTCGAGACCGCGCTGCAACTCGACATCCCGGTCATTCCGGTGCTGGTCGACAACGCGCAGATGCCGAGCGCGCGCGAGCTTCCACCCAATATCCAGGAACTGGCGTCGATCAATGCCGTGAAGGTCGACCCGGGCGTCGACTTCCACAATCACGTCGACCGGCTCGCGACCGCGATCGATCGCATCCTCGGGCCGACACGGCCGCAAGCCGTGGCGCCGGAACCGGAACCGGCCGCCGCCGCGCCTTCCTCTCCGCAGGGCGCCGCAGCCGCGCCGGAGCCGGCCCCAAAGGCGCCGGACGAGAAGAAAGCCCAGACGTCGCAGCGGCTCGCGCGGATCGTCTTGGGGGCTCTGACCGGGATCGCGGTCCTGTTCCTCCTGAAGGCCCTGCGGATCCTGTGATGCCGCGGTCGCGCGATCCCGCGCCCTGTGGCCGCACCACCTGTGGTTGCCCCTCGCGCGGATGCCCCGCTCCTTGTTAGTCTCGGATTCGCTGTCGCGTCCGCAGAGAGGTCCCGATGATCCGCCATTTGCGTCTGCGCTCCACGATCATCGCCGCTGGCCTGGCGTTTCTGTCGCATGTGGCGGCGCATGCGTCCGCGACCTGCCCGGACGAACAGGCGACGCCGCAGGTCCCGAGAGACCTGAAGCTGTGCGAAGATCTAAAAGACGCCGTGCGTCATCCGAGCGCGCTCCCGCTCAACGAATACGAGGCAAAGCTCAGCCAGTATCTCGGCGCCATGTGCCACCGCGACGAGGAGCACGGCTGGAAGGTCGACAAGCACATCCGCGACGCCGGCCCCTGGGTCGGCACCTACGCCAACGGCAAATGGACCGGGCAAGGCTACGGCACGCACGCGCCGGTGCTCGTCTGGTATTCGCCCGAGATGTACGCCTGGCTCAAGGCGAACCGTCCGATCGAAGGCCCGGTGCCCGCGACCGAAGCGCCGGTGCCCGACGGCGCCATCATGGTCAAGGAGATGTATCCGTATCCGGCCGCAGCCTGCGCCGGCGTCGATGTGCTCAAGCTGCTCGCGCTGTCGCAGGCCTCGGCCGTGATGGTGCGCGACGCCAAAGGCTCGCACGACGGCTGGTTCTGGGGCTGGTACGGCTGGCCCGGTTCGACCTGGTCGGTCGACTGGCCGGCGAAGCCGTCGAGCCCCTACCCCAACATGGGCTTCGGCCAGTACTGCACCAATTGCCACGCGTCCGCCAAGGACAGCCAGACCTTCTCGACGCTCAAGAACATCAAAGGCGAGCCGGGCGAGCCGCTGGTGTTCCTGAGCCAGAACTTCTTCCTCGATCCGTCGTGGCAGAGCCTGCAAACCCGCATCCAGAATGCCGGCAACAGGGACGCGGCCGCCGCCGGCAACGACCCCGCCTACGATCCGAATTTCCTAAAGATCTTCTGGTCGCTCGGCGGGCCGCCGTTGCGCGAGCAGGTCATCCCGATGCCGCCCGAGACCTACGACAATGTCTGGGCGGCGTCGGGCGACCCCACCGCGGCGAGTCAGTTCCTGACCTCGGATCAATGCCTCGGCTGCCACAGCGCGGGCGGCACCGGCCTGCAGTTCGACATGACGCAGCCCGGCACCGACACCAAGCTGATCAACATCTCGCCCTACGGCACATGGCGCGGCTCGCCGATGGGGCTTGCGGGCCGCGATCCGATCTTCTTCGCGCAGCTCGCAAGCGAGACCGACAGCTTCCATCCGGAGACCTCCGCGACGATCCAGAGCACCTGCCTTGGCTGTCACGGCATCATGGGCATGCGCCAGTTCGGCATCGACACGGCGGCAAAGAGCGGCACCTGCGAGCCGTTCGCCCGCACGACGGTGAGCGCCACGCCCTATCCGACAGACGATCCGGTGGCCAAGCTCGCTCATTACGGCGCGCTCGCACGCGACGGCATCTCGTGCGCCTCCTGCCACCACATGGTGCTCGGCAAGGATGACACCGCGAAGTATCGCGACGCGCCGCAGAACAAGTGCATCCCGGCGCAGCAGCAGGCGGCCAATCCCGGGCTGACCGGGTTCGCCGCGACCTTCACGGGCAATTTCTTCGTCGGGGCGCCGAATGAATTCTACGGGCCATTCAAGGAGCCGAAGAAGCAGCCGATGAAGCACGCGCTGGGCGTCGATCCCGTGCACAGCCAGACCATTTCGAGCCCCGAGCTGTGCGGCACCTGCCACACCGTGCACGTGCCCATCCTGAGCGGCAAGGACACGATCGGCCAGGCCTACGAGCAGACGACCTATCCGGAATGGCTATTCAGCGATTATCGCACCGGCGTGTCGATCGACGCCTATCTGCCGGGGCAGTCGGGCCCGCAGGCGCAGTCCTGCCAGGACTGCCACATGCCGAACAAGGACCCGCTCGGCAATCCCTACCGCAGCAAGATCGCGGCGATCCAGGAGCACGACAATTTCCCGCAAGCCGAGCACGCGCTGCCGGCCGAAGACATCAACCTGCCGATCCGCTCCGGCTTCGGCAAGCACACGCTGGTCGGCCTCAACGTGTTCCTGCTGAAGATGGCGTGGCAGTTCCCCGACATCCTCGGCATCCGCAAGAGCGATCCGATGCTCACCACCACCGGCATCGACTCGATCCCGACCGCGGAAGGCGCGATGCTCGACCAGGCGGTCAACCGCACCGCGACCGTGACGGTCGCCGACGTGCGCAACGAGAACGGCGCGCTCAACGCCCGCGTCACCGTGGTGAGCCGCGTCGGGCACAAGTTTCCCTCCGGCGTCGGGTTCCGCCGCGCCTTCATCGAGTTCAGCGTGCTCGACGTGAACAACAAGGTGCTGTGGGCGTCGGGACGCACCAACGCGGCCGGCGTGATCGTCGACAAGGACGGCAATCCGATCGCCGGAGAGAAGTGGTGGAACGAGGACTGCTCGGCGCGCATCGAGCCGGACAAGCGCATCCATCAACCGCACTACCAGGAGATCAGCCACCAGAACCAGGCGCAGATCTATCAGGAGCTGGCGGCCGCGCCGCCGGATGGCGCGACCGCTGCGACCTGCGGCCCGCACGCGACGCCGCAGGGCCCGCTCACCACGAGCTTCCTGTCGATCTGCGCCAAGGTGAAGGACAACCGCATCCTGCCCGCGGGCTTCCTCAAGCTCGAGGACCGCGTCGCGATCTCGAAGGCGATCGGCGCCGACGAGGCGATGGCGATCGAATCCGGGCCGGACGGCGTCGGCGACGATCCCGACTACCAGCGGGGGGGAAGCGACTCGCTGATCTATCGCGTGCCGCTCTCCGAACTCGACGGCAAGGCCGCGGCCGTGCAGGCGACGCTCTACTATCAGGCGACGCCGCCGTTCTTCCTGCAGGACCGCTTCTGCACCTCGCAGAGCGCCGACACGAAGCGGCTGTTCTATCTCACCGGCAAGCTCTCGCTCGCCGGCACGCTCGCGGCCGACTGGAAGCTGCGCGTGGTGACGAGCGGGCCGGTGAACGTGCCGTAGCGAGCCTCATGGTGAGGAGCCGCGCGTAGCGCGGCGCCTCGAACGATGGCCCGGAGCGCTGGGCCATCCTTCGAGACACGACCTACGCCGCCGGGTTCGCGGGCGGCGCGTCGATGAAATTGCGCACCGCGTACCAGAGCAGATGCCGGTTCTTGCTGAACCCAAGGCTGTGCGCGGTGTGCGGCACGATCACGTACTGCCGGTCGCCGTTCGGGAGCTGCGTGTAGAAATCGAGCAGATCCTCATTGGTCGAGTTGCCGTCGTGGTCGCCGCGCACCATCAGGACGGGCGAGAGCACCTTCTTCGGATCGACCAGCGGCAGGTTCGCGGCCATGTCGAGATAGGTGCCGCTCGGGATCTGGTCGCCGAACTTCAGCTCCTCGGCCGCCATCGCGTCCGCCACCGCGACGTCATAGGCGCCGGGCAGCCCGTCGCGGGTGAAGATCGAGCGGATCATGCCGATGTCGCGCAGGCGCGTGTTGCTGTTGCGGTACTTGTCGACGACGGCAGCGCGGCGGCCGATCTCGGGCGAGCCGGTGCCCTTATACGTGAAGGCACACAGGATCAGACGATCGACGCGCTCCGGCGTGAGCTGCGCGAACAGCCCGGCGCGGATCGCGCCCGAGGACTCGCCGAGGAGGTTGAATTTCTGCTCGCCGGTTTCGCGCGCGACCACCACGGACGCGGCTTTCAGGTCCTCGGCGCCGCTCGCGATGTTGGAGTTCGTGCCGGTGCGCGAGGAGCGGCCGTAATTCTCGTGGTCCATGGTCCAGACGTCGAAGCCATAGCGGGCAAAAGCATCCATGGTGGAGTAGTCGGGCTTGCCCGGCACGGTGAGGTCGAAGCTCGGCCGCGACGAGATCGAGGAGCCGTGCACCAGGAACAGCACCGGCTGCTTCTCGCCGAGCTTCGGCGTCATGCGCTTGCGATAGACGTAAAGCTTCACATCGCCCTTCTGCGCCCAGTATTCGTTCGCCTGGATCTCGGGTTTGGCCTGTGCGGCGGCCTCGCGGGCAACGAGCTGGGATACGAGACCAACCCCTGCTCCGGCAATCACGGTGCGGCGTGCTACGGGCAAATCGGTCATGGCGTCCTCCATTTTGCTTTCGTCATCACCGGGCCGGCGCGCAGCGCCCTGTCCCGGTGATCCCGATCGGCGGGCTCAGTGCCCTCCGAAGCAGGATGGCCGGGACAAGCCCGGCCATGACGGGTCGACCGATCCTAGCAAATCGCCGCAGGGCGCGGGAGGCGGTTGCCGGACTGTTATCATGCCGTCGCGCCGTCACGATTCGGGACGACTGCCTGTCCATGTCCATCGCCCGCCGCCATCTGATGCGAGCCGCGCTGTCGTCCGCGGCGGCGCTCGCGTTCGACAACGCCTTCGCGCAGGTCGCGGCCGATCCATTCCCGCAATGGGTGGAGACGTTTCGCGCGCGCGCCCGCGCCAAGGGCATTTCGGACGCGACCTACAGCCGCGTGATGG
>CAYZMR010000042.1:0-4002 GCA_964479515.1 uncultured Hyphomicrobiales bacterium
TTCCCGTATACACGCTTTCCAAGCGAGCGCCTTCAGCCACTCGGCCATCCCTCCGTCAATCCCCCGTCGTCGGGTGCCTCGCAGCCCAGACGCGTTGCGGGCGCTTGCGCGCCGAGCACCGACGGCAGCGCCGAGGCCGCCACGAGGCGGGCGCACTATAGTCAAGGCGTCCGGCCTGACAAGCGATGCAAGGGGCCGCTGTCGATGCAGGGGACCGCCTGCCGCGCCTTGGCGCCGCGCGCCGCGTCGCGCCGTGCCTTATGGGTATGTTCGGTAATTGAACTTGCCTCGGCGAGCGGATAATCGAGGGCACCGACCGCCCAAACGCCTCCAGGACGAGCCGCAATGATCCGCTTTGTGTTCCGTTTCCTTGGCCTCTGGATCCTTGCCGCCGGGTTCGTCGCGCTGGTTCGCGACGGCACCAAGTCGATCGCCGGCAATGCGGTCTTCATCACGCAGTTGAGCGAGGATTGGACCAACATTCACGCCACAAGCCTGCAGTCCCTGCAGACGGTGATCGCCGAGCGCGTCGAACCCTATGTGGGCGGTTGGTTGTGGGATCCGGTCGCTCTCGGCATCCTGGCGGCGCCGACCTTCGTCGTATTGGGCATTATCGGATCGATCCTGATCCTGATCGGCCGCAAGAAGAAGAAGCTGATCGGCTACGGCCGCGATTGATCCGACATCGCTGGCGGCCAGAGCCCCCACGCGTTGCTCCCGGCTTCGTGATCGGGCCGAATGTGCGCCTGCCCGCGATGTGATGGCGGGCGCGCGTGCGCCAAAGCCGCGGAATGATTATATTCGCGCCATGCAAAGGGAGATTGCGATGTTCATGTTCAGAAAGAAGCTGGAAATGCCGTCTTCCGCCGATGCGCTCCCGGGGCGTTCGGCCGCGATCCCGACAGCCGCCAAGCACTTCGTCAACGGCCACGCGCTCAAGGGCCCTTATCCCGAGGGACTCGAGACCGCGATGTTCGGTTTCGGCTGCTTCTGGGGCGCCGAGCGCATGTTCTGGAAGCTCGACGGGGTCTACGTGACGGCGGTCGGCTACGCGGGCGGTTTCACGCCCAATCCGACCTACGAGGAGGTGTGTTCGGGCCGCACCGGTCACAACGAGGTGGTGTTCGTCGTCTACGATCCAAAGAAGATCACCTACGAGCGGCTGCTCAAGACGTTCTGGGAAAACCACGATCCGACCCAGGGCATGCGCCAGGGCAATGACGTCGGAACGCAATACCGTTCCGGCATCTACGTCTATACGCCAGAGCAGCGCAAAGCCGCCGAGGCCTCCAAGGCGATGTACGGCAAGGCGCTCGCGGCCGACCGCTATGGCGCGATCACGACCGAGATCGTCGACGCGCCCGAGTTCTACTTCGCCGAGGACTATCACCAGCAGTATCTCGCCAAGAACCCGATGGGCTATTGCGGGCTCGGCGGCACCGGAGTCGCGTGCCAGATCGGGACCGGCGTCGCGGCGGCCTGACAGCTCGCCAGACTTGAGGATCGAGAGGGGCGCACGCGCCCCTCTTTTTTTGCCTCGAGCATGGGTATGGTGTGGAGAACGGGATAGAGACGCCATGAGACGGATCGAACGCGCAATCGAACTGATCTTGATCAGCAGCCGCTGGGTGCTTGCGCCCTTCTATATTGGGCTGGCGTTGAGCCTGTTGATTCTGCTCTACAAGTTCGGTGCGCAATTCGTGGCGCTGTGTGTTCATCTTCCGACGGCGAGCGAAGCCGACGTGATCGTCGGCGTGCTCGGACTGGTCGATGTGTCGCTGGTCGGAAGTCTCGTGGTGATCGTGATCTTTTCGGGTTACGAGAACTTCGTCTCGGAGCTTGCACCCGACGGCAAGCCGGCCTGGCCGGAATGGATGACCAAGGTCGACTTCGCTGGCCTCAAGCAGAAGTTGCTCGGCTCGATCGTCGCGATCTCGGCCATCCAGGTGCTGGAAGCCTTCATGAATCTCGAAAACCATCCGGACGGCGCCCGGCTGGGTTGGCTGATCGGAATATTCACGGCCTTCGTGGTCGCAACGCTGGTGCTGGCGGTCGCGGACCGGCTCGGCGCGGGCACGAAGGAGAAGTGATCACTCCTTCGCGCGTTCGACGTAGCTGCCGTCCGCCGTCATCACCACGATGCGCGTGCCGATCGAGATGAACGGCGGCACGTTGGTGCGCACGCCGTTGGACAACGTTGCCGGCTTGTAGGAGGACGAGGCGGTTTGCCCCTTCGTGGTCGGCTCGGTGTCGGTGACTTCGAGGGTCACCTTCTGCGGCAGTACGATCGAGATCGCGTTGCCGTCATGCATGGCGAGCATCACCTTCATCTCGGGATGCAGATAGGCGGCCTGGTCGCCGATGATGTCGTCCTGCATCGTGATCTGGTCGTAATTCTCCATGTTCATGAAATGGAAGCCTTCGCCGTCCTGATAGAGGAACTGGTGCTCGCGCTCCTCCACATGGGCGCGCTCGACCTGCTCGGTCGTCTTGTAGCGCTGCGCGGTCTTTACGCCGTCGCTGATCCGGCGCATGTCGACCTGCGTGGTCGGCGTGCCCTTGCCGGGATGGAAGCTCTCGGCGTTGAGCACGACGTAGAGCTGGCCCTCGTGTTCGACGATGTTGCCCTTGCGGAGCGACGAAGCGATGACTTTCACAGGGGTTTCCTCGATGACCAAAGGAGCCGGAGCGGCCCGAAATATTCGGGCGCAACATACTGATTATGCGGCGGTTCGCCAGTCTTTTCCGCAGCCGCTTGCGGTCAGCGCACGATGACCGGTTCCTCGCCTTGGTGGACGCCCCATGTCCATGCCGACCGGCGGCCGTTCCTGTTGGTCAGGTCGCGGATTGCGGCTGCGCTGCGGGAGTTCTTTTCGGCTCGTGATTTCATCGAGGTCGAGACCGCGATGCTGCAGGTCTCTCCGGGCAACGAGGCGCACCTGCATGCCTTCGCGACGGAGCTGATCGGCCCCGATGCGACGCGGTCGCGGCTCTACCTGCACACCTCGCCGGAGTTCGCCTGTAAGAAGCTGCTGGCTGCGGGCGAAAGGCGGCTCTTTACGTTCGCCCGTGTTTTCCGCAATCGCGAGCATGGCGCGCTGCATGCGCCGGAATTCACGATGCTGGAATGGTATCGCGCGCACGAGAGTTACGCGGCGCTGATGCGCGACTGCGCCGAGGTGCTGGCGGTCACGGCCGATGCGGCTCAAACCAAGGCTTTCGCCTTCCGCAATCGCACCGCCGATCCATTCGCCACGATAGAGAAAGTGACTGTCGCAGAGGCATTTCTGCGCTTCGCCAATATCGATCTGCTGGCGACGCTCGACGAGCGTGACGCCTTGGCGGCTGCCGCGCGCGGGCGGGGCATCCGCGTCGCCGATGACGATACGTGGTCCGATATCTTCAGCCGCATCCTGGTCGAGCGCATCGAGCCGCATCTCGGAATCGGACGAGCGACGATTCTCGATGAATATCCGACAGTTGAAGCAGCGCTGGCGCGGCCGTCCGCGCACGACCGCCGAGTCGCCGAGCGCTTCGAGCTTTACATGTGCGGCGTCGAAATCGCCAATGCTTTCGGCGAGTTGACGGATGCCGCCGAGCAGCGCCGCCGCTTCGAGGCCGAAATGGCCGAGAAGCAGCGCGTGCACGGCGAGCGCTATCCGATCGACGAGGATTTCCTGGCTGCGCTCGCGCAGATGCCGCCCGCGTCGGGCATCGCGCTCGGATTCGACCGCCTCGTGATGCTGGCAACCGGCGCGCCGCGCATCGATCAGGTGCAGTGGACGCCGGTGGCGGACGCGCGCTAGACCGGCGCCATGACGATGCAGAAAACGCTGCGAACAGCCTCCGAGCTGGTTGCGTACAGCCTGAGCAAGCCCGAGTTCGAAGCCGAACTCGCCAATGTCGCCGAACGCTACGCGGTCGCGCTCACGCCGGCGCTCGCGGCGCTGATCGACCGCGCCGACCCGGCCGATCCGATCGCGCGCCAGTTTATCCCCGACC
>CAYZMR010000042.1:4102-20494 GCA_964479515.1 uncultured Hyphomicrobiales bacterium
TCGCGTCGCTCATCCGGGCTACGAGCGATGGTCCTCGGGCGCTGAGCCCTCACCCTGAGGAGCGAGCGCAGCGAGCGTCTCGAAGGGCGAGGGCGCTTGCACTGAGCTTGCGGCCATCCTTCGAGGCCCGCCTGCGGCGGGCACCTCAGGATGAGGTTGAGTTTTACGCCACTGCGGTCGCCGGGGGCGGCGTGCCCTCCGGCGGAGCTGTCGTCGGCGCGGGCGAGGGAGTCGTATCCTGCACGGGCGGCGCCGCGCTCGCCGTCGCTCTGTCCGCCACCAGCTTCGCGATCGCCACCATGTCGGCCTTGCCAGAGCCGAGCAGCGGCAGCTTGTCGATGACCACGACCTCGGCCGGGATCATCAGGTCGGAGGCGTGGTTCTGTTTGGCGAAGGCGATGAAGTCGGCGCGCGTCGCGCCCTTCTGCTGCGTGACCAGCACCAGCCGCTCGCCCTTGCGCGGGTCGGGCGCGGTCGCGACCGCCGACAGCGCGTCCGGCCAGAGCTGGCCGGCGAGCGCCTCGACGGCCGCGAGCGAGATCATCTCGCCGCCGATCTTGGCGAAGCGCTTGGCGCGGCCCTTGATGGTGACGAAGCCCTGCGGGTCGATCGCCACGATGTCGCCGGTGTCGTGCCAGCCCTCGGGCGGCGGCTCCAGCACGCCGGGATTGTCGGCCTTGAGATAGCCGAGCATCACGTTCGGCCCGCGGACGTGGAGCCGTCCGCCGTCTTCGACGCCGGGCACGGGCTCGAGCCGCGCCTCGTCGCCCGGCATCAGCCGGCCGACGGTGCCGAACTTGTTGAACATCGGCGTGTTGAGCGCGAGCACCGGCGCGGTCTCGGTCACGCCGTAGCCTTCCAGGATGCGCAGGCCGAACTTCTCCATGTAGGTGCGGCGCGTCGACTCGCGCACCGGCTCGGCGCCGGCGAGGATGTAGCGCAGCGAGCGGAAGTCGTAGGCGTGCGCGGAGCGCGCATAGCCGGCGAGGAAGGTGTCGGTGCCGAACAGGATGGTGGCGTTCACGCCGTAGATCAGCTCCGGCACGATGCGGTAGTGCAGGGGAGAGGGATAAAGATAGACCGGCACGCCGGAGACGAGCGGCAGCA
The DNA here is from genome assembly GCA_964479515.1 of uncultured Hyphomicrobiales bacterium. GTDB lineage: Bacteria > Pseudomonadota > Alphaproteobacteria > Rhizobiales > Xanthobacteraceae > PALSA-894. The sequence goes on from CAYZMR010000042.1 coordinate 5,210, forward strand.
CGGTGCCGGCCGTGAGGCCGAACGAATGAAACAGCGGCAGTACGTTGAACAGCTTGTCGCGGCGGCCGAAGTCGATGCGCGCTTCCGCCTGCGCGGCGTTCGCCAGCATGTTGCGGTTGGAGAGGACGACGCCCTTGGGCGCGCCTTCCGTGCCGGACGTGAACAGGATCGCGGCCGGATCGTCGGGCTTGCGCGGCACGAGCGCGTGCTTGTAGCCCAAGAGCCCGCGCAGCTTGTCGGCGGTGCCGACGGTCGCGCGCACGTCCTCCAGGTAGACGATCTTGACGGCGGTCGCGAGCTGCTCGACGACCGCGCCGAGCCTCGCCTTCTCGATGAAGGCGCGTGAGGTGAGGATCGTGTCGACCTGCGCGGCCTTGCAGGCGCCGAGGATGTTCGCCGCGCCCGCCGTGAAGTTGATCATCGCCGGCACGCGGCCCGCCGACATCAGCGCGAGGATGGTGACGACCGCGCCATTGGCGCTCGGCAGCATCACGCCGAGCGCCTTGCCCTCGGCGGCAAGCGGCATCAGCTTCCGCGCCAGCACGGCGGCGCCGATCAGCATGCGTTTGTAGCTGAGCGAGCCCGTCACCGGGTCCTCGACCGCGACGCGCTGCCAGCCGTGCACGTGGGCGGCCTCGATCACGGCATTGAACACGGTGCGGTCGGTCGAGGTCGTGCGGAATACGAGGTTGGACATGACCTCGTAGAGCGCGGCACCCGCGGCCTGGCGACGGTAGCGGCCTTTCAGCGCCTCCGGGACCCCGAGCTTGACCGGCTCCAGCACCGTGACGATGACTTTCGGAAACCAGCGCCGCCGCACCTGCCCGCGCGAGAGGCGGGAGAACGGCGTCGCTTCGAGCCCGTCGATGCGCACCGGCACGACCAGGACGTTCGACTTGTCGGCGATCAGGCCGGCGCCGTCATAGACCTTCATCAGGCTGCCGGTGACGGTGATGCGCCCTTCCGGGAAGATCACCAGCGACTCGCCGCCCTGCACGGCGTGAATCAGCGTGCGCGTCGCCATCGGCTTGGTCGGGTCAAGCGGCATCGCGCGTGTGAGCTTGAGGAAAGGCTTCACCCACCAGTGCTGCGCGATCGTGTAGTCGATGGCGAACACCGGCTCCTTTTCCATCAGCGAGAGCGCGACCGCGGCGTCGAGGAAGCTCACATGGTTGAGCGCGACGATGTAGTTGCGCCCGGCGTGCTCGAAATTCTCCGCGCCCTTGACGTCCATGCGGTACATCGCGCGCAGCATCGTGGTGAGGAAGTCGCGCAGCGCGTTCACCGGCATGGTCTTGGCGATCACGACCATCGCGATGATGTTGGCGGCGCCGATCAGCAGGAAAAGTTGCGCGGTGGTGACGCCGAATTTCTGCAAGGCCGCGACGATCAGCGTGCCGCCGACGATGAAGGCGGCGTTCATCACGTTGACGGCCGCGACGACGCGCGCGCGGCGGTCGGCGCCGGCCCAGGACTGCACCGCCGCGAAGGACGGCACGATGAACAGGCCGCCCGCGATCGCGAGGCCCGCGAGATCGATCGCGATGCGCAGGCCCTTGGTCGAGGTGAACACGGCCGCGACCCCGGCGCTCGCCGCCTGCGGCACGCCATAGGTGGCAAGGCCGAGGTCGAGCGCGAACAGGCCGAGGAACAGCGCGCCGACCAGCGTCGGGAACAGCACGATGCGGCCATGCGCGAGCCAGGCCGCGAGCCCGGAGCCGATCGCGATCGAGATCGAGAACACCGCGAGGAAGACGGTCACGACCTCCTCGGTCGCGCCGAGGGTGGACTTGACCATCGGCGGCATCAGCGAGAGCGCGACCGCGCCGACGAGCCAGAACCAGCTCACCACGATCGAGCCCCACCACAGGCGCTTATCACGGCGCAGCTCCCCCAGGAGCGAGCCGGTCGAGCGCGCGATGTTCCAGTCGACGGTGAGCTCGGGCGCGCCCTGGCCGGTGCGCGGGATCAAGAGGCTTGCGCCCCAGCACAGCAGCGAGAACACGACGATCATGGCGCCGAAATAGGCCGGATGCGTGCCTTCCTTGGCGGCGAGCCCGCCGACGATCGTACCGAGCAGGATCGCCATGAAGGTCGCGCCTTCGACCAGCGCGTTGCCGGCGGGCAGCTCTTCCTTCTTCAGGTGGTCGGGCAGGATGCCGTATTTGATCGGGCCGAACAGCGTGGCGATCACGCCGAACATGAACAGCGTCGTGAACATGATCGGGATCGAATGCAGCCAGAAGCCCATGACGCCGAGCGCCGAAACCGGGATTTCGACCAGCTTGATGAAGCGCGCGACGATCGCCTTGTCGAAGCGGTCGGCCATCTGGCCGCCAAGCCCGGAGAGGAAGAAGAACGGCCCGATGAACACGCCGGCGGTGAGCGTGATCAGCGCGCCCGAGTCCGCGACGCCGGGCGAGAACAGGATCAGAAAGACGAGCGCGTTCTTGAGGAAATTGTCGTTGAAGGCCGAGAAGAACTGGCACCAGAACAGCGGCGCAAAGCGCCTGGAGGTCATCAGGCTGTCGGACATAGGTCGTGATTCCTCGCGAGCGCGGGGATGGTAGCGGCTATTGGGGCCGCAGGCGTGAGTTTATTGCAGCCGTCATCCCGGCCAAGCGCCGCGCAGCGGCGCGCGAGCCGGGACCCCCGTCAGCAAGATGGGTCCCGGGTCTCCCTCGCATGCGCTCGGTCGCCCGGGACGACAGTTTCAGGCTTACCGCCGCTCGGCGGGAGGCTGCGGCAGGACCGGCGTCGCGTTGTTCTGCGCGGTCGCGGGCGGCGTGCCCGGCAGCACCACGACGCGGGTCCCGACCTGCACGCGGCTGTAGAGGTCCTGGATGTCGTCGTTGGTCAGCCGGATGCAGCCCGAGGACACGTATTTGCCGATGGTCGAGGGCTGATTGGTGCCGTGGATGCGGTAGAGCGTCTTGCCCAGATAGAGCGCCCGCGCGCCGAGCGGGTTGCCTTCGCCGCCGGCCATGAAGCGCGGCAGATAGGGCTGGCGCTCGATCATCTCGGCCGGCGGATGCCAGTCGGGCCACTCGGACATCTTCGAGACGCGCTCCGCGCCCGCCCAGGTGAAGCCTTCGCGGCCGACGCCGATGCCGTAACGCATCGCCTGGCCGTTCCCGACCACGAGATAGAGGTACGTGTTCGACGTATCGATGACGATCGTGCCGGGCGGTTCGGCGGTCGGATAGGTCACGATCTGGCGGCGGAACTGCGGCGCGAGCTCGGCCTTGCCGGTCTCGGGCTGCTCCTCCGGCGGCAGCGTCGCGACGGTGTTCGGCGGCACGGCGCGGGTCATATCGCGCTGCGGTCGCGGGTAGCCCGGATCCTGCTGATAGCCGGGATCCTCATAGGCTCCCCGCGGCGGGGCGCCATAGGGCGGCGGTGCGCCGTACGGCCCCGGGGGCGGCGGCGGTGCGGCGCTATACGTGTCGGGTGGCGGCGCGCCGTAAGGTGCGGGCGGCGTATTGCCGTAAGGACCCGGAGGCGGCGCGCGGTCGCCATAGATCACGGTCGGGCCGCGCGTCCCGTAAGGCTCGCCGGCTCCCGGCGCCGGCAACTCCTCACGTTGAACGCCGGGCACGCCTGCGGGCGGGCGCGGCTCGTAGGCGTAAGGGCCGCGAGGGGCACCGTACGGCGTGGGTGGCGGCGGGTAGTAGCCGGGTGCTGCGCGCTGCTGCGGCGGAATGTCGTCGTCGTCATCGTCGGGAACCGTGCTCGGCAGCGGCGCGCGCGGCGGATAGGGCTGCGCATAGGGCGGCGCGCCGTAGGGCGGATAGTTCTGCGCCTGCGCGCTAGCGCCGAGCGCGAACGCTCCGGCCGAAAGCGCCGCAAGGACAAGGATTGAACGCGGAATCATAGCCACTCCCCAACCACCCGATCGCTCCGACCGGCCCGAAATCGCAAGAATCCATCGCGTTTATGCGGTCCAGATGGGGCAGCATGAAGGCGTCGACAAGACACTTTCATGCTACCGGCAATCGGCCGCGCTGTGGCAATCACACCACATGAATTGGGCTAACGATCGGTAAATCTTTGCAACGGCCGTCAGGCCGGCGTCAACGCGAAGGCCTGCGCCATCAGCTCATAGGAATGCTTTCGCGCCGCGTGGTCGTAGACCATGGTGGTGATCATGACTTCATCGGCCTTCGTCGAGGCGGCGAGCGCGCTGAGCCGCTCGCGCAGGCTCTCAGGCGTCCCGACCATGAGCCGGCGCCGGTTCGCTTCGATGCGCTTGCGGTCCACGGCCGTGTAGGGATAGGCGGCGGCCTCCTCAGGGCTCGCGAGCGGCGCGAACTCGCCGATCGCGCGGCGCACGAAATGCAGGTCGGCGCTCGAGGCGAGCCGGTCGGCGGCCTCTGGCGTCTCGGCCGCGATCAGCGCGACGCCCAGGATCGCGTAAGGCGTCGCCCGCCAAGCCGAGGGCTTGAACTGATTGCGGTAGGTCAGCATCGGACCCTCCGGCGGCAGGTCGGAAAAATGATGCGCGAAGGAAAATCCCATGCCGACCGCGGCCGCGAGCTCGGCCGAGTAGCCGCTCGATCCGAGCAGCCAGATCGGCGGCAGCTTCACGTCCGACGGCATGGCGGTGACGCGCGCGAACGGATGGTTCTCCGGAAAGCCCTTGGTCTCGAACAGCAGCATTTCCTGGAAGCGGTCGAGGAAATCGTCCTGCTCTTGCACATCCTGGCGCCGCCGCAGCGCGAGCGACGTGATCTGGTCGGTGCCGGGCGCGCGGCCGAGGCCGAGGTCGATGCGGCCGGGAAACAGCGCTTCCAGCACCTTGAAGCGCTCCATCACCATCAAGGGCGCATGGTTCGGCAGCATCACGCCGCCCGAGCCGATGCGCATGTGCCGCGTCACGGCGGCGATCTGGCCGATCATGATGTCGGGCGCGGAGCTCGCGATGGTCGGCAGGTTGTGATGCTCGGCAACCCAGTAGCGCGTGTAGCCGAGGCGATCCGCGAGCCGCGCGAGATCGAGGCTGTTGTTGAGCGCCTGCGCGCCCGACGTGGCGGTGGTGACAGGGGAAAGATCGAGAACCGAGAGTGCGACCATGGCGGAGACGTAATGGTTCGGCGCGGTTTCGCCAACCGCTTCCATTCGCCCCGGCCGTCATGGCAGGTTTGCCGGCATGCGCCGACTGACGACCTTGCCCGCCATCCTGATCGCCGTCGCGCTTGCGGCCTGCGCGGGACAAGATGGCCCGCGCGTCGAGACCAAGGACGGCGCGAGCGTCAATATCTATCCCGACGCCTACAAGGCCGAGGTGCTGGCCTATCTGCGCAACTACCTCAACGACCTCTCAGGGATACGCGATGCCGGCGTCTCGGTGCCGGTGGTGCGGCCGATCGGCGGCGTCGAGCGCTACGTCGTGTGCGTGCACTTTTCCGCGCGCACGCCGGGCGCCTCGCCAAGCGGGCGCGATTACATCGCGATCTTCCTCGCCGGCAAGCTCGACCAGATGGCGGCGACGCGCGACCAGTGCGGTGGCGCGACCTATGAACCGTTTCCCGAGTTGGAGCGATTGCGGCGGTAGGGCACGTTCGTTTGAGATCGAATCGGCCGCAACCGCAAGCGCTCACCCCAACGAGGAAAGCGAGCGCACAGGCGCCAAGCTCGAAAAGTCAATATCTTAATGATCGATATTGCTATTCGGGCGTAGGACAGACGTAGAGGCCATTGGAGCCTGGGTTTTCCGCGCAACACTCAAAACAAACTTGTAAACGTTCGCGAGTGTATTTTTGAAAATAGTATTTTAGATTACATGCCTTTACGCATTCTTTATAAAAGTCGGACTGGCCGTATCTACTTGACAGATTGTGGGAGGGATGAGGGCTGGTGTTATTCGAGTTTTGGGTTGATGCGAAGGCGACTGTCAACGCTTTAACGTTCGGAGTCGACTGTGCGGATGCCGTTAGATACGGAGGCGACGCGATGACAGACAGAACGATCACCATCAGGGGGAGACGGACATTCATAGCAGTTCTCCTGAGAAACTGTTTGGCATGACACGTTTAGTTTTGACGCGGATGGTCATTGACGGTTCAAGCAGTTGCGCGAATCCGGCGGCCGGCATGCCTCCAGGTTTGGCTTTACGCGGATGGAAAACACGGTCCGGCTCGATCTCCGCATGTAATTATCGTCGTTGCACAAACCGCAAGCCGTGCACCAAGCGCGCGCGGTTTAGACGCGCTAGACCAAAGAGGCCTACTCAAAGTTGGCAATGCCCGCCGACGGCATGCGCGCTACCGGTTCACCCGAACGGAGATTCGGCACTCCCGTCTCGGTAGCTCGGCACAAAGTCTACCCGGGCCTTTTCACAATGGAAAGATCGGTATTCGACAGGCTCCAAGCCGACCCGCAAGGATCGTGACCGGCCCCACTCCTCTTCATCCTGCCACCGTATTTCACAATGTCGCCCTTGCCGTATTGTGTTGAGCTTCGCGGCTTTTGCAGTCAAAGCTCGATGCCGCGGCGAACAAGATCAGCGCGGCGGACGGTAGCGAACGCTTCAAGGCTCCTTCGCCGGTTGCGCTGGCGGATAGGACGAGGCGGCAGGTTCTGCTGGCGCGGCCTCGGAAGTCGACGCCGCCCAAAGTAACTTCGCTAACAATGCGGAGTTGCTCGTACCGGCTAGCCGGTCAGACTCGGGAGGTGCGTCGCCTCGCAGCCGAGTCCGAAGGTAAAGGCTAAGACGCAAAGGATCAGGCCCGCGGCCGACCACAAACAGACGACGAACAGATCACTCGTCGAGTAGATGCCGGGACCTGCCGAATTCACGACTTCAGTCGAATCGCGTGCCGTGCCGATTGCCATGGCCTCTCCACATCATTTCAGGCTTATTCCGGCCGAGCCTCAAGGAGGCTTTGTTAGCCCGGGTCCATGCCATTCGCCTTGATTACAGCCGCGGCCGCCGGTCCCGAGAGGAATTGAATAAGCGCGCGAGCCGCCTCTGGTTCTTTGGCTCCCTGCAGAACGCCTGCCGAGAAAACAAAAAGCTTGGGATCCTGTAATTCCGACGGCAGTACGCCCACAAGCTCGATCTCGGGCTTGGCGAGGATTTCCATAGGCTGTGCTATGCCGAAATCGACCTCGCCTTCGGCGATGAGCTCGGTGGCGGACTGGCCGGTGCGCGGATATTTGGTTTTCGACTTTACGGCCTCCGCAACTCCAAGACGTTCGAGCAGCAGCGCGAAATAGACGCCGCTCCCCCCGCCTTTTTTCGGATCGGTATAGCCGATCGACTTAGCAGCCAGCAGCGCGCGCTTGAATCCATCGACCGAGGTGATGTCGGGCTTCGGCGCGCCGGCGCGTACACCCACGCCGACAGCCGAGTGCCCGAGGTCGACGATACTGCCGGCAACGATCTTACCTTGCTGCGCGAGTTCGTTGATCGCAGGCCGCTGCATGATTGCCACGTCCCCGACCTCGCCGGCTTGAACGCTGTTTCTGACCACGCCAGTCGTGGCAAATATGATCGTGACCTTGTGCTTGGTCGAGCGCTCGAACTCGGCGACAAGGTTTATCAACGCCGGCCTCAGCACGTCGGCGCTCATGACCTGGATTTCGGCAGCGGTGGAGGCGAAGCCCTTCGCGGGAATAAAGGAGGAAAATGAAAGCCCCGCCGCCGACATTGCGAATAGGCCCACTGCGATCGGAATTCTGTTCATGAATTCATCCCCCTCCGGGTATTCGCGGCTTTGATAATTGGCCGCTGCTCCCGATCTCGGTCTTCCGAAAATCGCCGACAGCCATAACGAGTTCATCCTTGATGTGTCCAATTCATTTGCGGCATCATCCTTGATGAAATTTGGGAATGCTTTCGGATGAAGCTCAGCCACCTGCGCACTTTCGTTGCCATCGTCGACCACGGCGGGTTCGCGCGCGCCGCCGAGCGGCTGCACTTGACGCAGTCTGCGGCGTCGCGGCAGATCGGCGCGTTGGAGTACGAACTGGACTTGCAACTCTTCGATCGCGTCGGCCGGCGCATCCGGTTGACAACGGCGGGAGAGGACCTGCTCCGGCGCAGTCGCCGCCTGTTGGCGGATGCCGACCTGATCGGCGAGCGGGCGCGTGCTCTTAAAGGCGGGCAAGTGGGAACGTTGCGCGTCAGCGCCACCCCACAGGTGATCGAGAATCTTCTTGCCCCATTCCTGATGCGCTATCTGCGGCGTCATCCGGGCGTCGAAGTCCGCCTGTTTGAAAGCGGCGGCGCAAATCAGTACCGACAGCTTGACCACGGCGACGTCCACCTGGCGGTTATGGCGGCCGGCGGCGCCGGCATGCGCAGCCAACTCCTCTATCCCATCCACGTCATGGCAGTGGTCTCGCCGACACATCGGTTTGCCCGGCGGGCCACGCTGGGCATCATGGAGCTTGCCGACGAGCCGTTGCTGTTGCTGAATCGCGAGTTTGGTTCGCGATTGTGGTTCGACGCGGCGTGCGATGCCGCCGGGATCAATCCGCATGTCTTGCTGGATAGTGGCGCGCCGCAGACGCTCATGTCGCTGGCCGGGATCGGCTATGGGATCGCGGTGCTTCCTTCAAACGTGCAACGTTTGCTCGGCGGGATCCGCGGCGTGCCGCTGGTCCATCGTGGTACGTCGATCGGCAGATGGTCGGTCGTCGCCTGGAACCCGGACCGATTGCTTGCTCAATATGCTGAGCAGTTCGCAGCAGAACTCGTCGCGTATGTCCGCAGTGCCTATCCCGGCCGTGATCTGACGCGTCGCGCGCCTGCGTTGGCGCGACCGAGAGAGCCGGTGACAATTCCACAGGGCCTCTAGTCGGAGAGCACCGGAGGGACGACAACAGCCACAAAGGCCCATGCGCCTCGGCGAGCGGGCGCGACTACGTGGCGATCAAGGGATAGCGCATATGCCCGTCGTCACGGCCCCTTGGCGGGCTGCCCGGGCGCGGTGGATGGGGTCGAGGCTGACGGCAGCGCGGTCTGAGGCTGAGACGGAGGCGGCGCAACCGGGGGGACCTCGTTGGACTGGAGCCACGTCGTCGCCTGCACGCGTTTGACCATATCCCAGTCGATATGCGGGCCGATGGTCTTTTCAAACGCGAGCTTGGCCTGCTGATATTCCCTCGCGCAATTCGGCACGCGCCATTTCGGCAGCCAGCCCTTGTCGATGAATTCCTGGAATCCGGCCGGGTCGCCGCCATACGCCATGCAGAGGAAATTGTAGAAGCGCTGTTGCGGCGTCGAATGCACGTCGTGATAGGCGGGGTCCGACCAATCCTGGCTCGCCCATTTCCAGGCGGCGCCCTTGATCGTCGTGCGCGCGACGTCGTTGCCGAACTGCAGCATGACGAAGCCGGCGATCTGATCCGCGGCGTCCTCCTCGCGCCCGAGGATCGGGACGCGGAACATGGAAAAGAGCGCGTGGCCGGTCTCATGCAGCATCGTGCTGACGATCGAGCCGACGATCGCCTCCTCGCGCGTGATGCCTTCGGGGGTCGTGTCGTTCGGAGCCTTCTGCTCGAAGCTCAGGACGTATTCGTAGCAAAGGTTCAGCGAGTCGTCGGTGCTGCTGTAGAACGCGTTCAGCTCGTCGCATTGCTTGGTGCGCAGCCGGAACGTCGTCGGGAAGCGCACCGCGCTCAGGAACAGCCGGTAGCGCTCCAAGAGCCGGCTCTTCATCAGGCGCTCGCGCACGCCCTTCATCGCCTCGTAATTGGCCTGCAGCTTCTTGAGCTTTGCCTTGTCGTCCGCGCTGAGCTTGGGATCGTCGGGATCGAAGTTCATGCGCGCCGGATCGACCGGCTCGGTATAATCGATGATGATGTTCGGATTTTGCGGCAGCGAGGGCTTTGCGCCCTGCGCAAGAGCAACCCCCGGCGCGATCAAGAGCCCGGTGACGACGAGCGCCGTGACGTTGAAGACCATTCGCATTCTTGCGCCGCCCTTTAGTTCTTCGTCATCTGCAGCCGTGTCATCCAGTCGACCTTGCGGACCTGCTCCAGCAGGGCCATGTCGACATGCGGAAGGATCGTCTGCTTGAACGATCGGACCAGCTTCCGATAATCGTTCTGGCACCACTCGAAGCGCTCTTTGGGAATGTCGGCGGACAGGAACGAGAAGTTGTCCGGGTTCGCCGAATAGGCGATGCAGAGATAGTTGTAGAAGCGCGGGGCCTCGCTGGATTGCAGCACTTCGCTGAAGGTGCCGTGGCCCACATAGGCGCGCTGCGCCAGGAACCATGACGTTCCGATCAGCGTGCGCCACGCCACCGCGTCGCCGAATTGCGACATGATGAGCGCCGCGACGTTGTCGCCGGCATCATTCGCGTTGCCCCACACGGGAATCTGCAGCGCGTCGAAGACCGCGAGCGCGACTTCGCTCAGCACCTCGTTGACGAACGAGCCGACGATGACGCCTTCCTTCGTGATGCGGCCGTTGGCGATCGGCACCACGGAGGCACCGGGCGCGGCCTGCTCCATCGCGGCGACGTATTCGTAGCAGATGATCACCGGGCCGTTCGTGTCGCGCAGCAGCTTGAGCGCGCCGCACTCGTCGGATTTCACGACGATCTTGCGCGGCAGCTTCAGCGGAGAGAGGAACTGCTGCAGGATCTCGAAGACCTGAAGGTCTTTCAGCCGCTGATAGATCGCCTGATATTTCTGGTCGCGCGGCGCCACATAGGCGATGTCGATCTGCGGGTTTTTCGGGATCGTCTGCGCGGCGCTGGGGGCTGGCAGCGCGGCGACGCAGAAGGTGGAGAACAGAGCCGCAAGAGCGACGACGCTGCGATACATTCTTCCCGCTCCCTGACGCGAAACGATCGTGTTGAAGACGACCGTCCGAGGAAAGCCCCGCGACCGATTGTCGCCGATCTTATCGTTGCGTCAGGTGAGCGTCCATATGCCTCGCCGGCTCCGATCAGTTCCGGGGACGGGCGTTCCGGACGGCGCTCCGGCGGCCTACGCCACCTTCAGCTCGCGCGCGGGCATGCCCTGGGCTTCGGTCACCTCGTCGGTCCACACCGTGAAGTTCTTGAGTTGGTTCCAGCCGAACGTCGTCGAGATCGCGACGTCGGCGGCGTCGCGCCCGCGCGCGATCACGATGCGGCCGATGCGCGGCACATTGTGGCGCGCGTCGAACGTGTACCAGCGGCCGCCGAGATAGACCTCGAACCACGCGCTGTAGTCCATCGGCGCGGGATCGAACGGCACGCCGATGTCGCCGAGATAGCCGGTGGCGTAGCGCGCCGGGATGTTCATGCAGCGGCACAGCGCAACCGCGAGATGCGCGAAATCGCGGCACACGCCGACGCGCTCGTCCAGCACATCGGCCGCGCTGCGGGTGACGCGTGCCTGCATGTAGTCGAACCGAATATGATTGTGCACGAAGTCGACGATCGCCTGCACGCGGCCCCAGCCCTCGGGCGTCTTGCCGAACTGCGACCAGGCGAAGTTCATGAGCCGGTCCGTCTCGCAGTAGCGGCTGCTCATCAGGAACTGAAGCGCGTCATGCGGCAGGTCGGAGATCGCGTGCTGGGCGGCATCCGGCACGACCGGATCGGGCAAGCCGGAATCGGCGACCACCGTGTCGGTCATGATGCGGATGTCGCCCGCCGGCGCGACCAGGCGGCAGCAGGTGTTGCCGAACATGTCGCTGTAGATCGACAGCGGCCGGATCGGCGAGACCCGGATCAGGTCGGGCGCGAGCAGGTCGGCTGAGCGCGAGGGATGCACGTTGAGCATCAGCACCATCGGGGTCGGCGCGGTGCACGTGTAGGTCAGATCGCACCCGACACGGATCTTCATGACGACTTGCTCCTGAAACTGGACAAAGCGGGCTCGCTTGAACGCACCCACCGTCGAGACTGTTCCACAAGGTGGCCGGACAAAGGGCGGCTCCCCTAACATGGGTTGCGGCCGAGAGCCATGCCATTGATTAGGCATGAGGAATGCTGCGTCGCGAGGCGTGCCCAATGCGGCGTCAGGGGTAAACGAAGGGTAAAAAATTAGTCGTCGTCGGGGTGCGCGAGGTTCGAAAAATTGCGCCGCGTGCCGCCAAAGCGGCAGAAATGTTTCAATCGGCCGAACCGATCATGAACGGGAGTTCCAGTGACGCTAAGGCATGCGATTTGGGCATGCCTGCGAAATAGCCGCCGATCGGAGGCGGTTCAGCGGATCTGGACGATGAAGTCCGTGCCGCGATTGGTCTCGGGGCTGATGCCGAGATCCGAGATGATCAGCGAAGCGCCCGGCGTGACCAGCTCGGAAATCCGGTCGAGCGCCTCGTCCGGGATCGTGATGCGGCCAAGCGCATCGGACGGGTCGCCGATCGGGCGGGCTGCCTGCTGCGGCTGAGCGGCGGCGAGCCTGCGCTGCGCGCGCGTCAAGTGCTGCGCCGGCGCACTGGTCGGGGCCGGCATGGAGACGACGTTCCAGCGCAGCGCGCCCTTGTCGCCCTGCGGCTCAAGCGCCGTGAACACATGCGTGCCGAGCGGGCGGTCGGGCGCCGCGATCTTCACCGGCGTCTCGAACACCGGCCAGAAGCCCCTGCGGACCATCAGCTTGCCGAGCGAACGGCTGATGAAGACCGTGATCGGGCCGGGCCGCTCCGGGTATTGCTTCGCGGTGGCGACGAGTTTGGATTTCTCAAGGTCCGCCGGCTTGGCGGCGGCGCGCTCGACTGCGCGATCCGCGGCTTGCGCGGCCTCGATCTCCTCGGCCCGTGCGGCGGCCTCCTTCGCCTGCGTGGCGCGGATCGCCTCGGTGACCGCGCGCTCGTGCTCGATCGCGTCGTCGACCTTGGCGGCTTCGGTAGCGCCCGCCTCCTTGGCGGTCGGCTCCGTCGTGCTCGGCTTGGCGGCGGCGGAGTCCGTGGTGGCCGGGTCTGATCCGGTCGGCGTCGCGGCCGTCGGCACCGGGGCAGCCGGCTCGGTGGCGGAAGGCGTCGCGGCGGTCGACTCGGTGGTCGCCGGTTCGGCGGCAGCCGGCGCCACCGCAGCCGGTTCCGCGGCCGCCGGCGCCGTGACGGCCGGCGCCGCGACGGCAGACTCCACCGCCGGCAGCGTCGGCGTATCGGTGACCTCGGCATTGGTCGCGAGCCGGATCTTCGCGGTCGGCACGGGATCGAGCACCGCGACCGGCGGCAGCGCGAGCTTCGGCTTCATGGCGAAGAGATGGTCGTTGGCGATGGCGACCGGGGCGACATCGTCCGGCGTCACGATGACGCGCACGCCGACCTGCGTCACGCTCCATAGCCGGATCGCGAAGTCCTGCGGCATGCGGATGCAGCCGTGGGACGCCGGGAAGCCCGGCAGCACGCCTTGATGGAGGGCGACACCCGACCAGGTGATCCGCTGCATGTAGGGCATCGGCGCGCCGCTATAGATGTTCGAATGGTGATAGCGGTCCTTCTCGATCACGCTGAACACGCCCATCGGCGTCGGATGGCCGGCCATGCCGGTGGACACCGGCGCGCGTCCCACCTGCTCGCCATTCGCGTACAGCGTGACGTGCTGCTGCTTGATCGCGACGACCAGCGTAAGCGGACCTTGCAGCTTCTCGGGACCCTTGGTGCCGGTCGGATCGGCGGCCTGCCAGCGGTTCGCGCGCGAACGCTTGCGCTTGAATGAGACCCGCGTCGGCTGGGCTGGGCGCGCCGTCGTCGCGATGGGGTTGCCGAACATCTCGTAGGCGGAGGCCGAACCCGCTAGCCCGGCAACGAAGACCGTTGCGATGCCCGAGGCCAGCAGCGCCCGCAGGGCAGAGCCGGAACGGCGGTCAACACCGCTATCCTTCTTGAGCGTCATCGAATCCCAGCCCCAAGCTGCGCGCCGAGCCAAAACGACCCCAGAATCGACGATAAATCGACGATATCTAGGTTTTTTGCGCGAGCGCGACGTTACGATCAAGGCCTTACCACCGTGTTGCTGAACTTCTGCTGTATGTCGTGGTTTTAGCGCAACAGAACCCGGCGGATCGTGACGAATGCCGGCGGGCGGGTCGCAGCAAGGTGACGCGCCGCACGTGGAGCTGAGTTGGACGGACGGCTGATTGGTGTTGTGACCGATCAGCCCGCTGCTGCGTGGAGGGCATTCCCCTCGGAGGCTCCAGACGACGCTTTGAAGGCACCTTTAGTCATCCGGCACGGTCAGGGAACATTGTGGTGGTTTCAGAATCCGACGTGATCGCGGCGTTCCGGCTGATTCTCGGCCGCGAACCGGAAAGCGCCGAAGCCGTGCGAGCGCTGATCGAGAGCCACGCAACGATCGCGGAGTTGCGGGCTCGCTTCCTCAATTCGGAAGAGTTCAAGATACATCATGCGGCATCGCTGAAGCCGCTTGGCTGGGGCAGGCTCGACGTCGACATCGACGTTCCGGAGCCGATCTTGCAGGACATGCTCGCCAGGGTGGAACGCCTGTTCAAACAGCTCGGCGACACCGAACCGCATTGGTCGGTGCTGACCGATGAAAAATTCAAGGCGGCTAACATCGGCGAGCATGAGGATGAGTTCTTCGGATCCGGCTTCGGCGATGTCGAGAATTTTCGCGCCACGGCCGAGCGCTGCGGCGTTTCGCTCAAGCCCGACGGAATCTGTTTCGAGCTTGGATGCGGTGTCGGGCGCGTGACGCTGTGGCTGGCGAAGCATTTTGCCAAGGTCATCGCCGCCGACCTGTCGGCGCCGCACCTCGAAATCTTGCGCCGGAAGATCGAACAGTCGAAGCTGTCCAATATCGAGCCTCTGCTGCTCAATACGATCTCCAAGCTGGATCAATTGCCCGCGTTCGATGCCTTTTTCACGATCATCGTGCTGCAGCACAATCCGCCGCCCGTGATGGCCTATTTTCTCCGCAAGATGTTGGGCAAGCTCAAGGTGGACGGGGTTGGATATTTCCAGCTACCGACCTATCGCCCCGGCTATTCCTTCAACGCGGCGGCCTATGTCGCAAAGCCGCAGGTCATCGGCGACCCGGAAATGCATGTGATCCCGCAGCACCAGCTTTATCAGTTGATCGAGAACGCCGGCTGCCGCCTCCTGGAGGTGCGCGAGGATGACTCCACGGGGCCGGGCTTCATTTCAAGCCGCGTGCTGGTGCAGAAGAGATCGTAGCGCCGCGACCGGCGGCGGCCGGGGGCCGCGGCTCGCCCGAGTCGATGCCGGCGCCATCGACTGCGGTGGACCTGGACAGACTGACCTGTTGCTACGTATCTGATATCCCTGACGCGCCCTTAGCTCAGCTGGATAGAGCATCAGACTTCGAATCTGAGGGTCGGGAGTTCGAATCTCTCAGGGCGCGCCAA
>CAYZMR010000043.1:0-20364 GCA_964479515.1 uncultured Hyphomicrobiales bacterium
TGCGCGTGCGCCAGGTGAGGTCCCAGTCGCCGTCGGCCTCGACGGCTTTCAGGAACTCGTCGGTGACGCGCACCGAGTTGTTGGAGTTCTGGCCCGAGACCGTGAGGTAGGCCTCCGAATCCCAGTCGGTGTCGTAGACCGGGAATTCGATGTCCTTGTAGCCTTGCTTCGCAAACTGGATGACGCGCTGGATGTAGTTGTCGGCGACATGATTGCGCCGCGCGAGCTTCACCTCGCGCTTGAGCGCGGGGTTCTTGTCGGGCGAGAAGCAATCATCGCCCGAGCCCTCGCAGTTGACGCAGGCCTTCAGGATCGCGCGCAGGTGCTTCTGGTTGATCTTGGAGCCGGTCACGAGGGCGGCGACCTTCTGCTCCTCCTTCACCTTCCAGTCGATGAAGGCTTCGATATCCGGATGGTCGGTGTCGACGATCACCATCTTGGCGGCGCGCCGCGTGGTGCCGCCCGACTTGATCGCGCCGGCCGCGCGGTCGCCGATCTTCAGGAAGCTCATCAGGCCGGACGACTTGCCGCCGCCCGCGAGCTTCTCGTTCTCGGCGCGCAGCGAGGAGAAGTTGGTGCCGGTGCCCGAGCCGTATTTGAACAGGCGCGCCTCGCGCACCCACAGGTCCATGATGCCGCCGTCATTGACGAGGTCGTCGGCGATCGACTGGATGAAGCAGGCGTGCGGCTGCGGGTGCTCGTAGGAGGACTTCGACTTCGTCAGCTTGCCGGTTGCGAAATCGACGTAGTAGTGGCCCTGGCTCGGCCCATCGATGCCGTAGGCCCAGTGCAGGCCGGTGTTGAACCACTGCGGCGAGTTCGGCGCGACCATCTGCTTGGCGAGCATGAAGCGCAGCTCGTCGAAGAAGGCCAGCGCGTCCGCGTCCGAGTCGAAATAGCCGCCCTTCCAGCCCCAATAGGTCCATGTTCCGGAGAGTCGGTCGAACACCTGCTTTGCGCTGGTTTCTCCGATGAATTTCTCGTTGTTCTCGAGGCCGCTCAGGGCCTGTTCGTCGGCGGTCGAGCGCCACAGGAAGGAGGGGACCGTCTCTTCCTCGACCTTCTTCAGGCGCGACGGGACACCGGCCTTGCGGAAATACTTCTGCGCCAGGACGTCGGACGCGACCTGGCTCCAGAACGCCGGAACTTCGACGTTCTCGGCCTTGAACACGGTCGAACCGTCGGGATTGCGAATCTCGGACGTGGTCAGCCGGAATTCGATCTCCGCGTAAGGCGATTGTCCGTCCTTGGTGAAGCGCCGTTCGATCCGCATTCTCTGCCCCGTTTCCTGGCCGGCAGGCTCAAGCGAGGATACCCCGCTAAATATAAGCCGCCGACACGTTTTCTGCGACGTGGACCTACCCCCGTCCGCGTCTTGTTACCGGTGTGGCCCGGTTCTGTTTTGACGTCCCTGTCACCCTCCGACGCTGACGGCGCCGGATCATTGTTGCGGCCTCGCGCCGCCAATCGAAAGGGACAGCAAGTCCCTCGTCCGCGTCGGCCATTCGGCCTCGGCGGAGCGTTGCAAACGTTCTGAAGGGAGTGTCCGTCGGGGATAACAACACTCCCCCGCCGAATGCCTCGAACGCTAAGACGACTTCCGCCATACGTCAAGCTGTAGCGGCTGAATCTGAATCAAACGCTAAATGTGGTGGGGGTGCTGTGAATTCCGGGGAGGGAATCGGGTGCAGCACGGCAAGTATCGGAGATTCCCTCCGGATTCGGCAAGTGCGTTTGTCACAGGGCGGTCACCGGGCCGTCGCTCGGCTGTTACGGGCCCTGAACAAAGGACTAAAATGGTATCTCGACACCGTAAGCCGAGCCTGAGTCGCGGCGTCGTCAAGAGGATAAATACGGGTCGCTGAGCCGATCAGGCCGAGTTCCAAATGCGGTAACGTGGTATAGGAAATTCACGAAACCCGCATGGCAGCGGAGCGAATCTGCCCTCATGCGCGTGCGCGATTCTTCGAGCTGTCCGCGGCACCGACAAAATCGCCCGTTGCTGGACAGCGCCGGGACGAACTGGCATCAACGAACATCGGATTTCGCGGACGCCCATGAAGCTGAAGACCTTCCTGCTGCGCACCTTCACCTGGTGGAACGGCCAGACGTTCGGCACGCAGCTATGGACCTCCCTCCATGGCGAGTTCGTCGGCGACGACGAGTTCGGCAACCGCTACTACCGCACCAAGGGCGGCAAGATCGATCCGGCGCTCGGCTTCGAGCGGCGCTGGGTGATCTACAACGGCTATGCCGAGGCCTCGACGATCCCGCCCGCGTGGCATGGCTGGATGCACCACACCGTCGATGTTCCGCCGACCGACGAGACCTATGTGGCGCGCTCGTGGCAGAAGCCGCACCGGCCAAACCTCACCGGCACGCCCGGCGCGCAGCGTCCGACCGGCTCGACGCTCGCCCAAGGCCGCCGTCCGAAGGCGACCGGCGACTACAAGGCGTGGGTTCCGGGCGCCGGAAATCCTTGAACAACCTCGCCCTTGGCGCGCCGCATTCCCAGTGTTAACCAGCCGCTCCTCGGCGCGCGCGTAGAATGACGCTCCAGCCGAATCGCCGGGCGATCTCGATGCTCCGATCCAAGCCTGCCGCACTGCTTGCCGCCGCGCTCGGAGCGCTTGTCTGCGCGAGCCCGGTCGTGGCGCAGTTCGGCGGAATCTTCGGTGACGGGCCGCCGCGCCCGCCGGCGAACGTGCCGTCCGGTCCGCCGGCCGATGACGACCGCTATTATCAGACGCGGCCGCCGCAACAGGTCTGGCCACGCGATCCGCAGGTGGTCGCGCCGCCGCCGCCGCAAGCCTATCCGCAGCAGCAGGCCTATCCCCCGCCGCCGCCCGGATCTCCGCAGCAAGCACTGCCGCCACCCCCCGGTTCGCCGCAGCAGGCGACGCGGCCCCAGGTCTCGCCGCAGCCCGGCGCCGTCCAGCAGCAGACGCTGGCGCCGCCGCCGGGCGCGACCGCCGCGCCCGATCCGCAGACGACGGCACCGCTCCCAGGCCTGCCGCCCGGGCAGCGCCAGCCGCGCGGAACGCCGCAAGGCACCGACACGGCGCTGCAGCCGGGCGACGAGGTCGTGGTTCCGCCGCCGGCGCAGAAGATTCCGAACAATCAGGCGGTGTTCTCCGGCCTCGACAAGATCACCGGGCGGATCATCTCGTTCGACGTCGCGATCGGCGAGACCGTGCAGTTCGGCGCGCTGCAGGTGACGCCGCGGGTGTGCTACACGCGCCCGCCGACCGAGACGCCGAACACCGACGCCTTCATCGAGGTCGACGAGATCACGTTGCAGAACGAGATCAAGCGCATCTTCACCGGCTGGATGTTCGCCGCGAGCCCCGGCCTGCACGCGGTCGAGCATCCGATCTACGACGTGTGGCTGGTCGACTGCAAAGGCGCGCAGGCGCCGACGGTTGCCTCTGCGACCGATCCGCCGCCGGCGGCCCCGCAACGCCCGGTGCAGCAGAAGGCTGCGCCGCCGCGCCCGCGTCCGGCCGCGCCGCCACTGCCGCCGCCGGTGCAGCCGCTGCCGCCGCTGGGGCGCTGAAGCCCGCGATCACGACGACCTGATGCGCCGCGCCAACTCGGCCCGTCGCTTATTGCTCCCCCGGTGTGATTGTCTGATACTGGCCGCGCTAAGAACCCCGGCAGCAAAGCGAGCGCGACGCCGCTGATCGAAGACGGCGCCGGCGCACCATGAGGGCGGACGCCCGTGGAGGAAGGCTGATGTCATTCTACCGAGGCATGACCTGCGAGAACGTGACCATCAAGGGCGACGGCGGGACCCCGATCACCGCTTATGTGGCGAAGCCCTCCGGCCCGGGACCCTTTCCGGGCGTGGTGCTGATCCACCATCTCCCCGGCTGGAGCGAGTTCTACATCGAGACGACGCGGCGCTTTGCGCACCACGGATATCTCGCGATCTGCGCCAATCTTTATGAGCGCGCGGGCGACGGCAACCCGGACGACGTCGCCGCCAAGGTGCGCGCCGACGGCGGCATTCCCGACGCCCAGATGGTCGGCGATACCGAGGCCGCGGTGAAGTGGATGCGCGCGCAGGCAAGTCACAACGGCAAGGTCGGCCTGTTCGGCTCGTGCTCGGGCGGCCGGCACGCCTTCATCTATGCGTGCCAGAAAAAAGACGTCGACGCGTGCGCCGAGCTCTGGGGCGGCCGCGTGGTGATGGGCAAGGAAGAGCTCAATGCCAAGACGCCGGTCGCGCCGATCGACATGACGAAGGACCTCTCATGCCCGCTCATCGGCATATTCGGCAATGACGACCGCGCGCCGAGCCCCGAGCAGGTGAACCAGCACGAGGCCGAGCTCAAGACGCACGGCAAGTCGTACGAGTTCTATCGCTACGACGGTGCCGGGCATGGCATCTGGTACTGGCACCGGCCGCTCTATCGGCCGGAAGCCGCGATGGACGGCTGGAGCAAGGTGTTCGCGTTCTTCGGCAAGCATCTTGGGAAATAGGAGGCGCGCATGTGCACGTCCATCATCGAGATCGCCCGCGCGGAAGGCATGGCGAAGCGCGGGGACGAATGGTTTCCGCTCTCGCACGCGGTGGTGGCCTATGACCACGCGCGCCACGCGCCGCTCGGCGACGTCATCACGCTCGACTTCATCAACACCGGCCTCGAACCAGGTGCGCGCGCGGGAATCGAGCTGACGCTGGAAACCGCCAAGGAGCTGCGCGCCGTTCTCGACCGCGCGATCGCGGCAGCCGAGTTCGAGGAGGCGGAAGTGCGGGGCAAGGGCGCCGTGCCGAGCCTCGTTCGGGCCGCGTGACGCGTGCGAGCCTTGCTATGCCCCCTCGTTGCCTGTCGCGGCGTGGTTTTGCGCGGTCGCTCCAACTGAATTGACTGGGCGTCACCGCGCATAGTTCTTGCGTATCAGATCCCCTCATAACCCAAGTAGCGTCGCACCCATGCCCAAACTCTACGAAGCTCTCGCGGAAGCATTTCTTGCGGAGGGGATAGACACGCAGTTCGTCCTGATGGGCGACGGTAACATGCACTGGTGCACCGCCTTTGCGAAACTGCCGGGTGTGCGCACCGTCCACGTCAGGCACGAGCACGCGACCGTAGCGGCCGCGACGGCCTACAACATCGCGACCGGCAAGATCGCCGTGGCCTCGGTCACGTGCGGCCCGGGCGTGACCCAGTTGATGACGGCGCTGCCGGCCGCGGTTCGCGCCCGCCTGCCGATGGTGGTGTTCGCCGGCGAGTCGCCGATCAACGCCAAGTTCTACAACCAGGCCATCGACCAGGCGCCTTTGGTGGCGGCGACCGGCGCCCGTTACATCGCGGCGCACAGCGTGCCGCGCATGATGGACTATGTGCGCGAGGCCTTCCACGTCGCCAAGGTCGAGCGCTGCCCGGTGGTGCTAGGCGTTCCCTACGACCTGCAGAAGGTCGAATACATGGCGAACCAGCCCTACGAGACCTCGGAGATGTATCAGCCCAAGGTCGGGCGCATGCATCCCGATCCCGATGTCGTCGCCGAGGCCGTCGAGCGGCTGGCCGCGGCCAAGCGGCCGATCATCCTCGGTGGCCGCGGCGTGCTGTGGTCCGGTTCGCGCGATGCGGTGATCAAGCTCGCCGATCGCTGCGGCGCGCTTCTCTCCAACACGCTGCCCGCGCGCGGTCTCTTCCACGATCATCCGTTCGGGCTCGGCATCACCGGCAGCTACTTCACGGCGCTGGGCCGGGAGATGTACGAGTCCGCGGACGTCGTGCTCGCGGTCGGTACCAGCCTGTCCTACTACATCGGCGGCGGGCACTTCTGGCCGAAGGCCTACAAGATCCAACTCGACGATGCCCCGCGCGGCCTGCGCGATGGGCTGAAGGCCGCCGACCTCTACGTCAAATCGGACGCGCTTGTCGGTGCGCAGGCGATCCTTGCCGGCCTCGACAGGAAGCTCGGCGCCGGCAAGCCGACGGCGGCCGCGATCCGCTCGAAAGAGCTCGCGCATCGCATCGCGACCGAACCGGCGGACGCGATGCCGTTCGACATCGAACCCGGGTTGCTGGATCCTCGCGCGGTGGTCGAGGCAGTCGACGCGGTCGTTCCGAAGGATTGGGATGTTGTCGTCGGCGGCGGCCATCAGGCCTACTTTCCCGCCCAGATGCGTGGCAGGCCGGCGGAGCGCTATACGACGGTCCGCGAATTCGGCGCGGTCGGCAACGGCCTGTCGTATGCCCTTGGGGTTGCGGCTGCGCACTGGCAGGGCCGCGACGGCAAGGTCGTGCTGTTCGAAGGCGACGGTGGGCTGTTGTTCAATATCCAGGAGTTCGAGACGCTCAAGCGTCAGGGATTCCGCATCCTGATCTGCGCGATGAACGATGGCGGATACGGCTCGGAGTTTCACAAGCTGCGCGCCGACAAGATCGACGACGGCTTGGCTGTGTTCGGCCGGCCCCCGCTTGAGGCCATCGCACGCGGCTTCGGCCTGCGCGGCCACGAGATCCGCGACGTGTCGGTCATCCCGAAGCTGTTCGCCGACTTCGCCGCGCAGGGCGAGAGCGAACTCTGGAACATTCAGATCTCGGATCAGGTCACCGCACCCGTGATCCGCCAGACCATCAAGCGCGGCCACGGCAATATGTGAGCGTGAAGCAACTGCAGAGCGGCGGTCGGACGCAATGTGGTCGCTCGGCACGCTTATGAGGTCGCGCTCGCCCGCGCCGCGTATCGCAGCGCGTCCGCGCCGGAGAGCTCGGGCGCGAGCTTGAGGAAATCGCCTTCGCCCGTCAGCGCCGCGGTGAGCAGCTTGTGGTACTGACGGCGCGGCACTTCGAGCGCGCCGAACGTTTTCAAATGATCCGTGAGGAATTGCGTGTCGAGGAGGCGGTAGCCGCCCGCGCGCATCCGCGCGACGAGATGCACGAGCGCGATCTTGGAGGCATCGCGCGCGCGGTGAAACATGCTCTCGCCGAAGAACGCAGCCCCGAGACTGACGCCGTAGAGCCCGCCGACCAGCGCCGCGCCGTCATAGACCTCGACGGTGTGGCAATGGCCGATGTCGAACAGGCCGCCATAGAGCGAACGGATCTTCGGATTGATCCAGGTGCGCGCGCGCTTCGGACCCGGCGCGGCGCAGCCATCGATCACGGCGTTAAAGTCGCGGTCGCACACGACCACGTACGGGGTCGTGCGTACGGTGCGCGCGAGACGCGACGGAACGTGAAACGCCTCGAGCGGGATGATGCCGCGCTTTTCCGGCTCGACCCAGTAGAGCGCCGGATCCTCGGCGCTCTCGGCCATCGGAAAGATGCCGCAGCCATAGGCCTTCAGCAGCACCTCGGGGGTGAGCTCGACGAGTGCGGATTCGCGGCTGGCCATATGGGACGACCCTAACATCGCGCGGCGAATGGACGCGGTAACCAGACGGAACCGATTCCCGAATTCGTGCTCAAGGCCTTGGCGACAAGCGCGATTCCGATCGGCACGGTAACTCTTCGGTAACCTCGAATGCCATCAATTTTCGGTAATTCGGAAACAGTTGACGCCCGCCGCGCATTCTCATTGCAGGTCAAGGCAGGCGACGTCATGAACGAGGAACCGCGGAACATTCTCTTCGTCGAGGACGAGCCATTGCTCGGCGAACTGATGTGCGACGCGCTCTCAGCGCGCGGTTTCTCGGTGCACGTCGCGCCGAATGCGGATGACGCGCTGCACCATCTCCAGTCCGGTGCCGATGTCGACGTGATGATCACCGATATCGATCTCGGCCAAGGGATGGATGGCGCGAGCCTCGCGGCGCTCGCGCGCACACTGCGGCCGAGCCTGCCGGTGGTTTACGCCTCGGGACGCTGCCGCTCGATCGAGCAGTTCGACGCCGTTCCGGGCTCGATCTTCATGCCCAAGCCCTACTCCATCAATGACGTCGGCGCGATGCTGGAACAGGTCGCGCGCAAGCGCCAATTGGCGGCATCACGAAACGCCGCGTAGCGCGCGCTCCACGCCTTCGCCGGCCAGGAACTGTTCCAGCCAGTGGATATGGTAGTTGCCGTCGATGATGTCCTGGTTGCGCACCAGGGCGCGGAACAGCGGCACCGTGGTCTCGACGCCGTCCACCACGATCTCGTCGAGCGCGCGACGCAGTCGCATCAGACATTCCTGCCGCGTCTTGCCGTGCACGATCAGCTTGCCCAGCAGCGAGTCGTAATAAGGCGGGATCGTATAGCCCTGGTAGACGGCTGAATCGACGCGCACGCCGAGGCCGCCCGGCGCGTGGTAGTGCACGATCTTGCCGGGCGAGGGCCGAAACGACACCGGGTTCTCGGCATTGATGCGGCACTCGATCGCGTGGCCGTGGAAACGCACGTCCTGCTGCGTCAGCGTGAGCTCGCCGCCCGCCGCGACGCGGATCTGCTCCAGGATCAGGTCGATCTCGGTGATCATCTCGGTCACCGGATGCTCGACCTGGATGCGCGTGTTCATCTCGATGAAATAGAACTTGCCGTCCTCGAACAGGAACTCGACCGTGCCGACGCCGAGATATTTCAGCTCGCGCATCGCCTTGGCGACGGTCTCGCCGATCTCGTCGCGCACGCCGGCGTTGAGCGCGGGCGAGGGGCTTTCCTCCCATACCTTCTGATGTCGGCGCTGCAGCGAGCAGTCGCGCTCGCCGAGATGGATGGCGCGGCCCTTGCCGTCGCCGAGCACCTGGATCTCGATGTGGCGCGGCTTGACGAGATACTTCTCCAGATAGACCGCGTCGTCGCCGAACGCGGCCTTGGCCTCGGCGCGCGCGGTCGCGAGCGCGGAGGACAGTTCGTCCTCGCTCTGCGCGACCTTCATGCCGCGCCCGCCGCCGCCGGCGGCCGCCTTCACCAGGATCGGGAAGCCGATCTCGCGCGCGATCCGCACCGCCTCCTCGTCCGACGTGATGCCGCCGTCCGAGCCCGGAACGACCGGGATGCCGAGCCGCGTGGCGGTGCGCTTGGCCTCGATCTTGTCGCCCATCAGGCGGATGTGCTCGGGCCGCGGGCCGATGAAGTCCACGCCGTGATCACGCAGGATTTCGGCGAAGCGGGCGTTCTCGGAAAGGAAGCCGTAGCCCGGGTGCACCGCGTCGGCGCCGGTGATCTCGCAGGCGGTGAGCAGCGCCGGAATGTTGAGGTAGCTGTCCTTCGAGGGCGGCGGACCGATGCACACGCTCTCGTCGGCGAGCCGCACATGCATCGCGTCCGCGTCCGCGGTCGAATGCACCGCGACGGTCGCGATGCCGAGCTCCTTGCAGGCGCGCAGCACCCGGAGCGCGATCTCGCCGCGGTTGGCGATCAGGATTTTATCGAACATGGGGACCAGCGAATAGCGAGTGGCGAATGGCGAATGGACAAGCGAAGCGGCGGAGCTGCGTCATTCTATTCGCTACTCGCCATTCGCTATTCGCCATCTTCACTCGATGATCATCAGCGGCTCGCCGAACTCGACCGGCTGGCCGTTCTCGAACAGGATCTGCACCACGGTCCCGGCGCGCGGCGCCGTGATCTGGTTCATGGTCTTCATCGCCTCGACCACGAGCAGCGCGTCGCCGGCCGCAACCGTTGAGCCGATGTCGACGAAGGGCTTGGCCTCGGGGGCCGACGCCCGGTAGGCGGTGCCGACCATCGGAGAGGTGATGACGCCCGGATGCTTGGCCGGATCGGCGAGGTCGGCCGCGATCGGCACGGCGGCGATCGCGCCGGCCGGCGCCGCGACGACATGGGTCGTCGTCTGGCGCGCGACGCGCACGCGCAAGCCCTCGCGCTCGACCTCGATCTCGGTGAGGCCGGTTTCGTCGAGCAGCTTTGCCAGCTCGCGGATCAGGTCTTGTTCGCTCACTCCGTGGCCCGGCTTGGTGGTTTGAGTGTGTGGCTCAAGTTTTGGCCTTCGCGCCGATCAGGGAGGCGAGGCCGGCGATCGCGAGCGCATAGCCTTCGACGCCGAGGCCGCAGATCACGCCCTTCGCGCCCTTCGAGATGTAGGAGTGGTGGCGAAACTCCTCGCGCGCATGGATGTTGGTGATGTGCACCTCGATCGTCGGCAGTTGCACCGCGTAGATCGCATCGAGGATCGACACGGATGTCGTGGTGTAGCCGGCTGGATTGATGATGACGCCGACCGCGCCTTTCTGCTTGGCCTCGTGGAACCAGTCGACGATCTCGCCTTCATGGCTCGACTGGCGGAACTCGACCGACATGTCGAAGCGCTTGGCGGTCTCGCGGCACAGCTTCTCCACGTCGGCAAGCGTCGCGTGCCCGTATTTTTCGGGCTCGCGCGTCCCGAGCGAATTCAGGTTCGGGCCGTTGAGGATGTAGATCGTCTTGCCCATACGTGATGCGCGCCTACTGGCGCGCGGCGTCGATCTTCTGGCCGAGCGCTGCCAAGCCGACCGCGCCGATCACGACGTCCTTGCCGATCACGTAGCTCGGCGTCCCGTTCAGCCCGAGCGCCTCGGCGAGCTTCATGTTCTCCTCGATGGTCTTGGTCACCTCGTCGCTCTTCAAGTCCTTGTCGAGCCGCGCCATGTCGAGCCCGATGTCCTTGGCGACCGCGAGCGCGCGCGCCTTGTCGGCCTGGCCGCGCCCGCCGAGCAGCTTCTGGTGGAACTCAAGATACTTCTTGCCGGTCTTGTCCTGCATGCGCACCGCGACTGCGACCTGCGCGGCCTCGACCGAGCCCGGCCCGAGCACCGGGAATTCCTTGAGCACGACCTTGAGTTTGCTGTCCTTGCCCATCAGGTCGAGCATGTCGGCCATCGCGCGTTTGCAGTAGCCGCAATTGTAGTCGAAGAACTCGACGAAGGTGACGTCGCCGCTCGGATTGCCGAGGGTCACTTGATGCTGCGAGTTGAACAGCACCTCGCTGTGGTCCTTGATCGCGGAGCGCGCCTTTTCGGTTTCGGCAAGCGCTTGGCGCTTCTGCAGCTCTTCCATCGCCTCCTGCACGACTTCCGGGTGCTGGATCAGGTATTCCCGCACGATCTTCTCGATCGCGTCGCGCTGCGGCTGCGAGAAATCCTCGGCGCGCAGGGGCGTCGTGGCGCAAAGCGCGAACACGGCTGCGAAGGCAAGCGGACGGACAAAAGTCATTGGTTGGGTCCTTTGGCGGGGCCGATGGTGAAGTTGGTCGAGCCGAACAGGCTGGCCGAGGGTTGCTTCAGTCCGACGATGTCGTCGGCCTTCACCCAGCCGGGCGAGCCGGTCGGGAAACGGGTCTTGGCGCGCGCGGCAAGTTCGCGCGCGGTCTTCATGTCGCCGCGGGCGAGCGCGGCCTGCGCCGAGGCGAGGTCCGCCTCCCCATACTCGCCCTTGCGGCCATACGCCATGGCAAGTTGCGAATAGACGTCGGGCGCCTCCGGCTCGCGCTGCATCGCGACGCGCAGCAGCGTGATCGCTTCGTCTGAATATTTCGTGTCGCCGGTGGCGACCAGCGCCTGGCCGAGCAGGATGCGGATCAGCGCGGCGTTCGGCGCGAGCGCGACCGCCCGGCGGAGCGGGCCGATCGCCTCGGCGGGCTTGCCGCCTTCGAGCAGCGCCTGGCCCTTGAGCTCCAGGAAATACGGATTGTTCGGCTGCGCCTGGATGAGCCCGTCGATCAGCGCGACCGCTCCGCGCACGTCGCTCGTGCGATAGGCCGAGATCGCGCGCGCGTAACGCGCCGGCAGGCTGGTGTCGGTCATCGGATAGCGGCGCAGGACCGTGTCGGGCCGCTCGAGGAAGCCCGAGAGCTTCGCCCGCATCAGGTCGTGGCGCAGTTGCAGCTCCGGCGGGTCGAGCTTGTCCCAATAGGGGCTCGTCTTGGCGAGCTCCTCGAGCGCCGCGACGCGCTCCTTCGGCATCGGGTGCGTCTGGGTATAGGGATCGATCCGACCCGCGACCACCAGCATGTCGTCGGCGAAGCGGCGGAACGTGTCGTACATGCCCCTGGCCGACTGCTGCGTCGCGTTGAGGAACTTCACGCCGGCGCGGTCGGCCGACTCCTCCTGCGCGCGCTGGTAGGCGAGCAGCGACCGCATGATCATTTGCTGCGGCCCTTGGATCGCCGCCGCGCCGACCTGGGCGGCATTGTTCGAGCCGTTGCGCGAGCTGGCGACGATCGCGCCCGCGCCGATCAGCAGGGCGATGATCGCGGCGGTCTGCGCGTTGGCGAGCTCCTGGCGCATTTTCGACAGATGCCCGCCCGCGATATGGCCGGTCTCGTGGGCAAGCACGCCGATGATCTCGTTCGGCCGCTTGGCGTCGAGCAGCGCACCCACATTGATGAAGATGCGCCGTCCGTCGACCACGAACGCGTTGAACACGCGCTCGTTGATCAGCACCACCTGTATGTTCTGCTGGGCGAGCCCGGCCGCGCGCAGGATCGGCGCCGTATAGTCGCGCATCAACTGCTCGATCTCGGCGTCGCGTACGACCGGGAGGCCGTTTTTCGCCTGCTCCTGCGCACCCGCCGGCCAGGGCGCGAGCGCGACCGCCGCGGCGGCGACCAGAGCGACCGCGCGGGCGGCTGGCCTCGTGCGGCCCGCCCTGCTAGGTCTGTCGCGTCCGCTCATCAAGGATTCCCGATTTCGCCGCGTCGCCGCAAACTAGGCACCCCGGCGGCCGGGGTCAACGCGCGCCCGATCGCTTGCGGGCGCCGCGAAGACGAGGAAAAGCCTTCGATTGCGGCATCAGCGAGGCGGTCTAAGCGCTTGCGGTTGCAGCGAAAGCCAAGGCGTCCAATCCAGATCAAGGTCGATTGAAATGCTCGACAAGGCTGTCCGGCTGATCCAGCCCTCCGCGCGCAGCGACGTGCCGCCGTTCATGGTGATGGACGTCATGGCGGCCGCCGCCCGCATCGAGGCGCAGGGCGGGCGCGTCGTGCACATGGAGGTCGGCCAGCCGGCCGCCTCGGCGCCGAAGACCTCGCTCGCCGCGGCGCGGGCGGCGCTCGATGCAGCCGACATCGGCTACACCGAGGCGCTCGGCATTCCGGCGCTGCGCAACCGCATCGCACGCCATTATCGCGAGACCCACGGCGTCGCGCTCGATCCCGAGCGCGTCGTGGTGACGACCGGATCGTCGGCGGGCTTCATCCTGGCGTTTCTGTCACTGTTCGAGCCGGGCGACCGCGTCGCGGTCGCATGCCCGGGCTATCCGCCCTATCGCCATATCCTGACGGCGCTCGGCTGCGAGCCGGTGCTGATCGAGATTTCTGAAAGCACGCGCTGGTCGCTGACGGTCGAGGCGCTGCTCGCCGCGCATCGCAAGACGCCGCTCAAGGGCGTCCTGGTCGCAAGCCCCGCCAACCCGACCGGCACGATGATGCGGCCCGAAACGCTGGCCGAGCTGATCGCGGCGGCCGAAGGGGAGGGGATCGCCTTCATCTCCGACGAGATCTATCACGGCCTCGACTACGCGTTTCCCGCCGAGACCGCGGCCAAATTCTCCGACAATGCCGTGATCATCAACTCGTTCTCGAAATACTTCTGCATGACCGGCTGGCGCGTCGGCTGGATGGTGGCGCCGGACGCGCTGGTGCGGCCGATCGAGCGGCTGCAGCAAAACCTCGCGATCTCGGTGCCGACGCTCTCGCAGATCGCCGCGGCCGCGGCGTTCGATGGGCGCGCCGAGATGGAAGGCGTCAAGCACGGTTACGAGGAGAACCGCCGCATCCTCACCGAGGGGCTGCCGCGCGCCGGTTTGACGCGGTTCCTGCCCGTGGACGGCGCCTTCTATCTCTATGCCGACGTATCGGCCTTCACCGACGACAGCCTCGACTTCGCCAAGCGCATGCTGGAACAGGCGGGCGTCGCCGCGACCCCGGGGATCGATTTCGACCCGCGGCATGGTAAACACTTCGTGCGCTTCTGTTATGCCGGCTCCGCCCCCGACATGCGCGAGGCGGTCGATAGGATCGGTCACTGGCTGAACAAGCGCTGAAAAACGCATAGCTCACTTTTCGCAAGTGGGGTTGCTTGCGTGCGTGCGGCGCGCTACACGCGTCATCCTCACACCATGAATCGGACCACCGAAGCTGTGCGCCCCGCGCATGTGTCTTGGTCCGGAATCGAAAACGGAGCTAGACCAGAATGTGGAGCGGCCCCAAGGGCGCCAGCGTGCAAGAGCGCCTCGACCGTAAGGCGGATGCCAAGAAAGCCCTGCTGGAGCGGTTTCGCGCCCAGCCGGGCCCCGGCGACAAGGAATACGAGGAACGGCAGGCCGTTCTCAAGTCCGTCGCCGAAGCCCGTCGCCAGCGCGAGGAAGAGCGCGAGCGGCGCAGGGCGGAGGACGAGATACGCCGCGCCGAGGAAGCCCGCCTCAAGGCCGAGCGGCAAGCCCGCGAGGCGCATGAGGCCGCCGAGAAGGCGGTGCGCGACGCGGCCGAGGCCGCGGAGCGCAAGGCGCGCGAGGAAGCCGAATTCGCCGCCGCCGTGCAGGAAGAAGCGGACGCCCGCAAGGCCGCGGTCTTGAAGGAGCAGCGCGCCGCGCGCAAAGCCGCCAAGAAGCGCAAGAAGCGCGGGCTGTGATCCCTGGGCGTTTGAGGCGGCGGTAGCCGCCTTCTACCACCGGGATGGCGCCAACGCGCTTTGCGATATGCTTGCGCATGGGCGATCCGATCGAGCCGGGTGACGACTGCGCGCGCAGCGCGGCGGCTTATGCGCGGGCCTATCTCGGCTTCGCGCTGGTCGCGATCCTGATCCTGGCGAGGATTGTTCCGCCCTATCAGGCGCCGGACGAGCCGGAGCATTTCAAGCGCGCCGATCAGGTGAGCCGGGGCGTGCTCATCGCCCACCGGGTGGGTGCCGCCGGGGCCGGCGGAATCATCAGCACGGGCATCGGCGCGACGGCCGCATATTTCGACAAGATCCCGTTTCACCCCGACATCAAGGCGACGCCTTTGATGTATGGCGAGGCTTGGACGATCACCTGGGCGAATTCAGCCGTCGCGGACGCCGACTTTTTCAACACGGCGGTCTATCCGCCGTTTCTCTATCTGCCGTCGGTCGCCGGCATCTGGGTCGGCAAGCTCGCGGGGCTGAGCGTCATCACGACGCTGGATGTCTCGCGTGCCGCGATGGGGATCGCGTCGATCTGCGTTGCGGCGCTCGCCATCGCGCTCGCCGGCGGCGCGGCGCCCTGGCTGTTTGCGCTCCTCTCGCTGCCGATGTCGCTGTCGCTGATGGCGTCGGTGTCGCAGGACGGGCCGCTGATCGCCTTCGCGGCGCTCGCCGCCGCGATCTTCATCCGACTGTCGCGGAACGAGGATGCCGAGACGTCGCTCCGGCTGTTCGTGACAATGTGCGTGTCGATCGGGCTGATCGCGCTCGCGCGTCCGGTTTACGTCGTGTTCTGCGTGCTGCCGCTGCTGGCGGTCCGTCATCGTTGGACCGTGCGCGTCGCGGGGGCCGCGGCCATTGTGGTGAGCGTCGGCCTATGGATGCTGCTGGTCGCGCCGATCGCGCCGTTCGCACTGGGTGCGGACGCGAACGCGCCCGCGCAAATCGCGTTCATTCTGGCGCATCCCGGCACTGCGTTGAGCACGCTCATCCACACGCTCTCCGGCTCGGCTTCGGGATATTATCTCGAAATGTTCGTCGGCAGATTGGGCTGGCTCGATACCGCCCTGCCGGCGAGCCTTCATCGGCTCGCCTGGATCGTGCTGGTTGTCGCCGCGGTAGCCACCGCAGCGGGTTTGCGGGCGAGGGCCCCGAGGCTTGCGGTCGTCACGGTCGTGGGTGCGATCCTGGCGGCATTCGTCGCCCTGCTGCTGGTCGAGTACGTGGCCTGGACCAAGCCCGACATGGAAATCATCCAAGGCATGCAGGGGCGCTATCTGATCCCGCTTGCGCTGTTCGCCGCGGCGGCCCTTCCGGCGCTCGGCCGCCGGCCCGGCGCGCAGCGCATCGCGCGGGCGCTGTTCTGGCTCCTGTGGCTGTTCCCGCCGATCAGCATCGCGGTGACGATATTCACCGTCATCCGCCGCTATTACCTCTAAAGGTCGCCAAGAGGCGCAGAAGCGCGGGCTCCCGGCCGGCCCGCGCCTCGCTCTGGCGCTCAGACGAGCGGCGGTCTGAGTTCGACCGCCAGCCGGCGGCGCTCGATCTTCTCGATCGCGTCGGTGAACGCGGCGACCTGCTGGTAAGTCATTCCCTGCGGGACGGGGACGAACTCATAGAGCGAGTGCCTGCCTTCGGCCGACCAGCCGCACAGCGCGGCCTCGCCCGCCGAGTGGCTATGTTCGAGGGTGTAATAGCGGAGCGCGCCGTCGGCGCCGCGGAAGGCGGCGACGTAATGGCAGTGCGTCGCCTTCTGCGCTTCCGGCGTGTCGACGATCAGCGCGGGTCTGCCCGCGATCTCGTGCGGAAACACCTGGCAGAACGTGGAGAGTATCTCGGCATGACGATGCTCGGGCTTGAGCCCGCACAGCGTGGCGGTTTCGAGCGCCGCCGCGTGGAGCCACTCCTGCTGCTTGGCCGGATCCGCGAGCAATTCCTCCAAGAAGCCGGTGTCGCGCAGCAGGCGGCTGCGCAAGGCGCAGTGCGCCAGATAGTAGAATGCATCCATATCGGTCCTCCAGGGCGTGTGCCGCCCGGGGAGCCAGATAGGTTGCGATTTGGGCGCGCGCTAGAACTCGACGTCGAGCTCTTCGACTTCCTCGGGTTCGGTCTTGGCGACCTCGACCCATTCCTTCATCGCCGGCAGCGCCATGATGGCGGCGCAATAGGCCGCGCAGTCGCTGTCGAGCTTGATGTCGTAGGTGAGGAAGCGCGTGCACACTGGCGCGTACATCGCGTCCCCGACGGTCAGGCCCGCGCCGAACAGATACGGGCCGCCGTATTTCGACAGGCACTCGCGCCAGATCGTCACCACGCGGTCGATGTCGGCCTGCACGCCGGCCCATACCTTGAAGCCCGGGTAGTGGGCCTTCAGGTTCATCGGCAGCGCCGAGCGCAAGTTGGAAAAACCCGAATGCATCTCGCCCACGATCGAGCGGCAGAACGCGCGCGCCTCCCGATCCTCCGGCCAGAGCTTGGCGTCAGGCTTGAGTTCGTTGAGATAGCCCGCGATCGCGATCGTGTCCCACACCTTGATCCCGTCATGGGTGAGGCACGGCACCAGGAACGAAGGCGAGAGCAGCAGCAATTCCGCGCGGCTCGACGCGTCGTCACCTCCGACCATCTCGGTGGTGAAGTCGATGCCGGCCATCTTGCACAGGAGAAAGCCGCGCAGCGACCAGGAGCCGTAGTTCCTGCTGTTGATGGAAAGCGTGGCCTCGGCCATGGACGTTCCCTCTCGACACGCGTCAGAACAGCGGTCGCGCCTTGCACGCGCGAGCGCAAGCCCCTCCGGCGACGGCCACCGTGACCGCCGCTCGTTCCCGGCAGGGACGGTTGTGCATGCATGGCCGCCCCCGCAGATAATTATCTCGCAGTGCAAAAAGAAATGCACTACCTTTTCGGGGCTGGGTCGAAGCTTTTGTCAGGGGTCAAGGGGCCGCGCCCGCGGCGCCGCATTACATGCTCTACCAAGCCTACCAGGCTCACACCGACATCATGGTTCCCGTGCGCGCCTGGGCGGGCTTTGCGATTCACGCCTTTCCGTCGGCCGCCGGCATCACCGACAACGTCGTCATCAAGAACCTGACCGCCGCCTATGAACTGATCGCGCGGGCGGGGCTCACCCATGTGCGCCCGCCCTACGGCATCGACAGCGTGATGGTCGGCAACGAGCAGGTGCCGGTGCACGAGGAGGCGGTGCTGGTGACGCCGTTCGGCACGCTGCTGCGGTTCCGCAAGGAGATCGACACGCCGCAGCCGCGCGTGCTCCTGGTCGCGCCGCTGTCCGGCCACTTCGCGACGCTGCTGCGCAACACCGTGCGCACGCTCCTGCCCGAGCACGACGTCTACATCACCGACTGGCACAATGCGCGCGACGCGCCGATCTCGGCCGGCCGCTTCGGCTTCGACGACTATGTCGACCACATGATCCGCTTCCTGGAGAAGATCGGCCCCGGCGCGCATATCGTCGCGGTCTGCCAGCCCTGCGTCGCGGCGCTGGTTGCGACCGCCGTCATGGCGCAGACCGCCAATCCGGCGCAGCCGCGCTCGATGACCCTGATGGCCGGGCCGATCGACTGCCGCGTCAACCCGACCAAGGTGAACGAGCTCGCGACCTCGAAGCCGATGTCGTGGTTCGAGCAGAACCTGATCGCGACCGTGCCGCTGCGCTATCCGGGCGCGTTCCGGCGAGTCTATCCGGGCTTCGTTCAGCTTGCGGCGTTCATGAGCATGAACATCGAGCGCCACGTGAAGGCGCACAAGGAGCTCTACGACAATCTGGTCGCCGGCGACCTCGCCAAGGCGGCGCAGACCAAGGCCTTCTACGACGAGTATTTCGCGGTGCTCGACCTGACCGCCGAGTTCTACCTCGAGACCGTGAAGCTCGTGTTCCAGGACTACGCGCTCGCGACCGGCACGCTGACGTTCCGCGGCGAGAAGGTCGAGCCGAAGGCGATCCGCCGCACCGCGCTGTTCACGGTCGAGGGCGAGAAGGACGACATCTGCGCGGTCGGCCAGACGCTTGCCGCCCAAGAGCTGTGCTCCAGCATCCGTCCCTACATGAAGCGCCACCACATGCAGCCGGGCGTCGGCCATTACGGCGTGTTCGCCGGCAAGAAGTGGGAAGGCCAGATCTATCCGCTGTTGAAGAACGTGATTTTGTCGAGCGATTGATCGCGGCCTCAACGGCAAGGCGGCGCAAGGCGGGCGCGGGCTTCGGGCGGCCGACGGCAGGAGCACTCGTAGGAGACGCCGCAGCAGCTCGCCGTCACGATCTCCGCCATGACGAGGCCCAACCAGTTCATCGCCTTCCAGAGCGCACGCATCGCGGCCTCACGATTTTTTCCCTCCGCAATATGAGTGGCGCGCGCATCCGCTTCAAGCGTCGCGCGATTGGACAGCGCGCACGTGTTGCGCTTCCATGGCAGCCGTGGCCAAAGCCCCGTCCATCCCCCGCATCGTCCCGGCGCTGTTGAGCTTCGCGGCCGGCTATGTGGACGCCTGCACCTTTCTCGTCCTGTTCGGGCTGTACGTCGCGCAGGTGACCGGCAGCTTCGTGGTCGTGGGGGCCGAGTTCGTCCATCATGACGAGGGCTTCCTCATCAAGGTCCTGGCGATCCCGGTGTTCTTCGGCGCGGGCGTGTTCACCACGATCTTCGCCGAGCTCCTGCGGCGGCGCGGCTATGCGGCGCTCGCCTGCACGCTCGCGCTCGAATGCGCGCTGATCGCGGCGTTCCTGATGCTAGGGCTCGCGGTGCCGTTCGCGCACGGGCCGAACGCGCCGCTGACGCTGCTTGCCGCGATGCTCGGCCTCTCGGCGATGGGCGTGCAGAGCGCGGCCGTGCGCCTGCTGATGCCCGGCGTCGCCTCGACCAACGTGATGACGACCAACACGACGCTGTTTGCGATCGACACGGGCGAACTGCTGCTCGGATGGCACGGGACCAAGCGCGGCGACCCGGCGGCCGCGGCGCGCTTGGCGAGCGCGCGCGAGCGGCTTGCGAGCCTCGTCCCGATCGGGCTTGGGTTCCTGGCCGGAACGGTGCTCGGGGCGCTCGGCACTGTGCTGTTCGGCCTGTGGTGCCTGCTGGCGATCCTCGGCGTGCTGCTCGGGCTGATCGCCTGGGCGCGGCACTTGTAGCCCGGATGAGCGAAGCGACATCCGTGGCGACTGGTCCCGCATGTCGCTTCGCTCATGCGGGCTACGAATTGAGCCCTTGGCCATCCTTCGAGACGCGCGGGATGTGAGAAGCGAAGCGCGAGCGGCACAGGCGGTCTAACCCTCTCCCCGCCGGGGGAGAGGGTGGCTGACGAGCGCGAAGCGCGAGGAAGCCGGGTGAGGGGGCTTATGTCGGCGTGAGGGGAAAGTCCCCCTCACCCGGCTCGCAGCTTCGCTGCTCGCCACCCTCTCCCCCGGAGGGGAGAGGGTCACGGAGCGTGCGGCGACATCGGAGCGCGCTAACCGAAAATCTTCCCCGGGTTCATCAGATTGCCCGGGTCGAGCGTCTGCTTGATCGCCCGCATCACGCCGACGGCCGCGCCATGCTCGCGCGCGAGAAATTCGATCTTGCCGAAACCGATGCCGTGCTCGCCGGTGCAGGTGCCCTCGTGCGCGAGCGCGCGCAGCACCATGCGCTCGTGCAGCGCCTTGGCGCGCGCGAGCTCGGCCGCATCGTCCGGATCGATCAGGATCAGGGTATGGAAGTTTCCGTCGCCGACGTGCCCGACGATCGGCGCGATCAGGCCGGAACCCGCGATGTCGCGCTTAGTCTCCTCCAGGCACTCGGCGAGCCGCGAGATCGGCACGCAGACATCGGTGATCA
>CAYZMR010000044.1:0-12954 GCA_964479515.1 uncultured Hyphomicrobiales bacterium
CGCTCGATGCCGGCACGGACGATCGCGCGCGCCCCCGCCGGAAACGCATCGGCCTGCTGCAGCAAATCCGCCGGGATCGGCGTGTGCGGCGGCGGCGCGGTCGGGGTCTCGTCCGAATCCTGTCCGTCGAGCGTCGGCGGCGGCAATGCCGCGCTCGGCGCCTTCGCGGCTGCGCTGCCGCTCGTCGTCGCCTCGAAGCCGGCCGTGAACGCCGCGAGGCTCGCCTGGATGCCTTTTCCGCCGCGCTTGATCGCGCTCTCGAAGGCCTGGCGCGGGAACGGCAGCACGCCCGCGCCCGCGAGCGCGCCGAACAGCACGGCGCTGATCACGCTGCCGGTCGCCTCGGCGAGCGCCGCCATGTCGAAGGCGTGCATCACGCGCGCCGCCGTGCGGCAGGCCTCGACCAGCGTTGCGTCGTCCACACGCCCGTCCGCCATCGCGATCTTCTCGGTCATCGCGAACACGCGATTGGTCGAGGCGATGAGCGTGGTGCGATCCGGCGTGATCAGCCCGCGCTGGATCGCGCGGCCTGCCTCCATCAGCTCCGACGCGATCACGATGTCGACGTCGCCGGGCACCGGCATCAGCGCGAGCACCGGCTCGTGCGCCGCATCAGCGATGCCGGCACGCGGATAAATCTCCAGATAATAGATCGTTGCCCCGGTCCGCTGCGCGACGCCAGGCACCGAGGTGAGCTGCGCGATGTAGTGGTTGCTCTCCGCGAGATCGACGATCCAGTCGGCGAGCACGCCGCCGCCTTCCCCGCCCATCGCCAAGATCGCGATTGAAATGGGCCGCAGGCGCTGCGGGAACGGCGCGTTCACGTCACGCCGCCGCGAACTGGCGCCGCGCGAGACGCCGTTGCAGGAAGGAGATCACGGCGCCGCGCGCGCGCGCCTTGAAGCGGTCCCAGCCGGTTGGATTGTTGATGATCGAAGCGCGGTAGAAGGACGGGCACAGCACCGCTGCGTGCGCGACCTCGCCGCACAGCCCGCAGCCGACGCACGAATTGATGACTTTGGTCACCGGTTCGGTGCGCAGCGGATCCGGGTTCGGCGCGACGGTGAGCGAGGGACAGCCGGACAGGCGGATGCAGGAATGATCGCCGGTGCAGGTATCCGCGTCGACGCCGAAGCGCTCGCGCACGACGCGATTGCCATCCTTGATCGCCTTCACCATCAGCGGACGCACGCGGCGCTGCTTGTTGAGCATGCATTCGGACTGCGCCACGATGACCTTTGGGCCTTTTTCCTTGGTGGTCAACGCCTCGCGCAAGGTGTCGCGCATGCCGGCGACGTCATAGGTGTGGGTGAGCGTACGCACCCACTCGACGCCGACGCCGCGCACGGCCTTCTCGATCGAATTGTGCGTCTTGCGGATCGCATTGTCCGCGTAGGACGAGAGGATGTCCTGCCCGCCGGTCGCCGAGGTGTAGCCGTTGTCCACGATGACGGTGACGTTGTCGGACTTGTTGAACACCGCGTTGCCGATCGAGGAGGTCAGCCCGTTGTGCCAGAAGCCGCCGTCACCGACGAAGGAGATCGCGCGTTTGTCGGACTTGGTGTTGAAGGCCGCCGCGCCCGCGCCGCCAAGGCCGTAGCCCATCGTGGTCGCGCCGACATTGAACGGCGGCAGGATCGAGAACAGGTGACAGCCGATGTCACAACTGACGTGGTGAGTCCCAAGCTCGCGCTCGACCAGCTTGAGCGCCGTGAAGATCGGCCGCTCCGGGCAGCCGGTGCAGAACGAGGGGGGGCGCGGATGCACCTGGTTCTCGGTCGCCTTCACGGCGGCGGCGATGCGCACCGTCGCTTCGTTGGAGGGATTCTGATGCGGCAGCTCCGACATCACGTCCGGCCGATAGGCGCGTACGAACTTGTTGACGCCGTCGCGCACGACACCGCCGGTGTACTCGCCCGCCATCGGCAGCATGCCCTTGCCTTCGATGTGGGTCTGCACGTCGGCGCGGCGCAAGATGGTGTTGACCGCCTGCTCGATGAATTCCGGCTGGCCTTCCTCAACGATCAGAATCGCGCGCTTGCCTGTCGCGAAGCGGACGAGCTCACTGTCGACCAGCGGATAGGTCACGTTCATCACATAGAGCGGGACGCGCGAATGCCCGAGCGAATCGGCGAGGCCGACAAGTTCGAGCGCGCGCAGCGTCGTGTTGTACATGCCGCCTTGCAGCACGATGCCGATATCGGTGAGGTCGCCATCGTGGAACTCGTTGAGCTTGTTGTCTTGGATGAACTTCACGGCCGCCGGCCAGCGCTTCTCGATCTTCTCCTTCTCGTGCAGGTAGCTCGCGGGCGGCAGCACGATCCGGTCGACCGCGCGGCGCGGGTTCTCCATCGCGTCGCGCAACGTGTAGGTCGGGCGCACATTGTCCTTGGTCTCGAAGCGGCCATACACGTGGCAGGCGCGGATGCGCACTTCGAGCATCACCGGCGTGTTGGTGACCTCGGAGAGCTCGAAGCCCTTCTTCACGGCGTTGACGATCGACGGCAGGTTGGGGCGCGGATCGAGCAGCCAGATCTGCGATTTCATCGCGAACGGATGCACGCGCTCCTGCATGATCGAGGAGCCTTCGCCGTAGTCCTCGCCGATGATGACCAGCGCGCCGCCGGTGACGCCGCCGGAGGCAAGATTCGAAAGCGCATCGGACGCGACGTTGACGCCGACGACCGACTTGAAGGTCACGGCGCCGCGCAGCGGATAGTTCACCGAGGCCGCGAGCGTCGCCGCCGCGGTCGCCTCGTTCGCCGAGTTCTCGAAATGGACGCCGAGGCCTTCCAGGATCTCGTTTGCGTCCGCCAGCACGTCCATCAGGTGCGAGATCGGCGCACCCTGATAGCCAGCGACGTAGGACACGCCGGATTCAAGCAGCGCCTTGGTGATCGCCAGAATCCCCTCGCCGCGGAATTCTTCGCCTGCGCCGAGTTTCAGTTTCTCGACTTCTTCCTTGAAGGATCGTTCGGCCATGATGGATGCTCCGGCGCGCACTATAGCACAGTCGTAGCCCGGGTTGAGCGAAGCGAAACCCGGGGGCTGTCTGCCGGCAGGACTATCCCGGATTTCGCTGCGCTCAATCCGGGCTACACGAGGGTCGGAGTTAGGCCGGCACGAGCGCCAGCACGCGCAACGGGCTGCCCGAGCCCTTTTCAATCTTCAGCGGCGGCGTGATCAGCAGCGTGCCGGTCGGCGGCAGCTTGTCGAGATTAGTGAGGCTTGCGAGCCCGAACTTGTTCGCCCCATGCATCAAATGATGCGCCGGGAACGCCGGCTCGAACGCGAAGGCCTGCCCGTGGTCGGTGCCGACCGCTTCGACGCCCCAGCCATTCACGTCGCGCTCATTGATCAGGAATTTCACCGAGGCTGCGGACGGCCCGGGCGAGTGAGGGCCGTCCTCCTTGATGTTGAGGAAGCGCGCCGGATCGTCGCGCTTTGACCAGTCGGTGCGCATCAGCACCCAGGCGCCCTTCGGGATGCGGCCGTACTTGCCCTCCCACACCTGGATATGCGCGGGCTCAAGCACGAACTTCTCGTCCGCCGCGGCCTCCCGGCTGCAATCGATCACGACCGCGGGCGCGACCAGCCGCTGCACGGGAATCGTGTCGGTGTAGCCGACCGCGTTGTCCTTGCCGGTCACCCAATGGCACGGTGCATCGAAATGCGTGCCCGTGTGCTCGCCCATCGAGAGGTTGTTCCAGTACCAGCCGGGCCCCCGCTCGTCGTAATGCGAAATCTCCGAGATCCGGAACGGATCCGACGGCGCGAACGGCGGCGGCAGCTGGATCACCGGCGTCGACGGCTTGAGCGTCTGCGTGAGATCGACGACCTTGATGCTGCCGTCCGCGATCGCGGTGGCGAACTGCATGAGAAGCTGGGTCGACATTCCGCTCTCCCTTTGTGCGGCATTATGGCCAAGCACTGCCGCGCTGTCGTTAAATTTCGTCATTGCGGCTTTGAAGCCGCGCGACACGACGCCGATGTCGTCCGCGACCGTGACGAAGGCATAGCCCTCGGCGCGACGCTTGGCGGCGGCCTCGGTCGACATCGTGAAGATGCCGCACGGCACGCCGGCCGCTTTGCAAGCCTCGAACACCGCGCGGCAGGCGTCCTCGTGGCGCTTGTCGACATTCGGGAAGCCGCCGAGCGAAATCGCGAGGTCGCCGGTGCCGATCAGCACGAAGTCGATGCCCTTGGTGTGGGCGATCGCGGACGCGTTATGCACGCCGCGCTGCGTCTCGATCATGACGCCGACCACCGTGCGGTCGTTTGCGGCCGCGTAATAGCGGCCGAAATCGCGCGTCAACGGACGCACGCCGCCGCCCGAGCGCGACCCGTGCGGCGGGAACCGCGCGGCCGCAACCGCGGCAGCCGCCTGCTCGTCGGTCTCGATCAACGGAACGATGACGCCCTCGGCGCCGGTGTCGAGCGCCTGACTGATCGAGATCGCGCTGTTCTCGGCGGTGCGCACCAGGACCGGCACGCGGTTCGACACCAGGCCGACCGCGTGTTCGAGGCTCTGGCGGTCGAACAGCCCGTGCTGCGCATCAACCACGATCGCGTCGGGCGCGGCCTCGGCGGCGATCTCCATCACGGCGGCGGAGCCGGTGGTCATCCAGAACACGCCGAGCGGCTGATTGCGCGCAAAACGTGCGCGCAAGCCGAGCGCACCGAAACTGAACATCAAGACGCTCCACGCCACACGCCGCGGCGCGATATTGTATTGTCGTAGCGCGCCGGGCAAGACTTCGCGCGGGCGAGCCGCCGTGATGGTTACCCGCGCGGCCCGCGTTAAGGATCGGCGATGGATTGGGTCTACGAGTTTGTTTGCAATGGAAACGCGGGCCAGGCGGCCGCGGCCCGCGCGTGGTCGGACGCCGCCGCGCGGGCATGGCGCGGGCTGCCCGGCCTTGCGGCGCTCGATCTCTACACGCCGATCGCGGGCGGTGCGCATGATCCATTCAACAATGACGGCCAGGGGCCGCTGTTCATCGCCATGCTGGCGTTTCCCTCGCGCGACACGCTCGTCCACGGAATCGGGAGCCCGGCGCTTGGTGCAAGCCTTGGTGGACGCCCGGCGAGCCTGGAATTCACCGGATCGAGCTTCGAGCGCCGCTTCTACCCCGTCGCGGGCGAGGCCGCGCCCGCCGCGCTCACCGCGCCGTTCTCTTACGTGGTGCGCTATCACAAGCCGGCCGAGGACGAGGCCGCCTTCATCAGTAACTACGTCGATACGCACCCGCCGACGCTCGGACAACTGCCCGGCATCCGCGCGGTGATGTGCTACTTCCCGCTCCCCATCGTGGCGAGCGGCGTCGCCCCCGCGGACTACATCATCGGCAACGAAGTCGCCTTCGACAGCGTCGAAGCCTTCAACGCCGCGATGCAATCGCCGGTGCGGCAGGAGCTGCGTCGGCACTTCCACGCGTTTCCGCCCTTCAGCGGTCGCAACACGCATTTCCCGATGAACCGCACGCGGCTCCCCGGCTGACGCACCTGCTGCGCCTCGCGCGAAAGCTGTGCGACGACGGGCACAAAGATTCAGCACGATGGCCGCGGGGTGCCGTTGCGCGGCGCGACCCAGAATTTTAAGCTTCAAATAATCAGCCTAACCGGCGGGGGATTATCATGAGCGTCGAGATCGATCGCAGGACTGCGCTGAAGCTGGGCCTCGGCACGGCGGGGAGCGCGCTCATCGGCGATGCCGTCTTCGCTCAGGCCAAGGACGCCGTCACCATCGGCTGGCCGAGCGATGTGCCGTCGTGGGACCCGAACCAGCGCTTCACGCCCGACGCGCAACCGATCTTCAAGCTCGTGTTCGACCAGCCGCTCGATCAGAACGAAAAGCTCGATCTGATCCCGAAGCTCATCACCAAGTGGGAGCTCGCCGCCGACGGCCTCAGCATGACCGTGGAACTGCGCGACGACGTGACGTTCCACAACGGCGACAAGATGACCGCGGAAGACTTCCGCTACACCTTCTTCGAGCGCATCAAGGCCGGCCACAAGGTCGACACCGCGAACTCCTGGCGCAAGGTGACCGATATCGAGATCGCCTCGCCCACCAAGGCGGTGATGAAGTTCAACTCGCCGGCGCCGACCGCGCCGCAATGGCTCGCCTTCCTCGGCAGCTTCATGGTCCCGAAGGGCTATATGGAGAAGGCCGGCGTCGAAGGCTTCCAGGCCAAGCCCGTCGGCACCGGGCCCTATAAGCTCGTCGAGTACCAGCTCAACTCGCGCATCGTGCTGGAGCGCAACGACGCCTACTGGGGGCCGAAGCCCAAGCTCAAGCGCATCACCTTCGACATCGTGAAGGACCCCTCGGCGCGCGTCGCCGCCATTCAATCGGGCCAGGTGGACCTCACCATCAACGTGCCGGTGCGCGAAGTGGAACGGCTCGGCCGCGAGCCGACGCTCGCCGCCGAGATCAATCCGATCACGCGCGTGATCCTGCTACAGGTACGCAACGATCTCGGCTTCGAGGATGCGAACGTGCGGCTCGCCGCGCATCACGCGATCGACAAGGAGGCGCTGTCGAAGGCTTTTTACGGGGGCGCCGCGGTGCCGCTCTCGGTGGTTGCGACGCCGGGGACGGCGGCGTACCTGCCGGATTTCAAGTTCGCCTATAGTCCCGACATGGCGAAGGCCGCGCTCGCCAAGTCCGGCTTCGGCCCGGACAAGCCCGCCAAGATCAAGTTCGCGGCGACCAACGGCCACTTCCCGAGCGACTACGACATCGCGCGCGCGATCCAGCAGATGTGGAAGAAGGTCGGCATCGAAGCCGAGCTCGAAACCATCGAATACGCGAAATATTTCGAGCTCAACCGCGGCGCCAAGCTGCCCGAGGCGACGCTCTATAGCTGGGACAACGCGACCGGCGACCCGGAAATCTTCGCCGGCTACCTGCTCAATCCGAAAATGCCGTTCTCGGCCTGGAAGGGCATGGACGTCGGCGAGAAGGTGATCGAGCTGTTCAATATCGCCGACTACGGCAAGCGCATCGAGGGTTATCGCACGCTCAACAAGGTCGCGGTCGAAGCCGGCGCCACGATCCCGCTGCTGCAAAGCGTGATCACGGTCGTGCGCAAGAAGGACCTCAGTTACGCGAAATACGCGAACGGATGGATTTTGGCGAACACGATGGAGTGGGCGTGATCCACCAATGTCATCCCGGCCGAGCGAAGCGAGAACCGGGATCCATTTAGCCGCGCGAACGAAGGTCCGATGCGTGATGAGAGATGGATCCCGGATAGCCGCCTTCGGCGGCTTCCGGGATGACATCCGGAGGTCCTTCCCATGACCTCCATCCTCCCGCTCATCGGCCGCCGCATCCTGGTCTCCGCCGCCATCCTCGTCATCGTCTCGGCGCTGCTGTTCTGCATCCTGCGGCTGTTGCCGGTCGATCCGGCCGCGATGTCGCTGCCGCCGAACGCGACCATCGCCGAGGTCGAGGCGAAACGCCGCGAGATGGGCCTCGACCTTCCGCTGCCGCGGCAATACCTGATCTGGCTCTCTCAAGTCGCGCATGGCGACTTCGGCACCTCGATCCATTTCCGCCGCGGCGTCGCCGGTCTGATCGGCTCGACATTGCCGGCCACGATCGAGCTTGCGGCCCTCGCAATGCTGATCGCGGGCGCGCTCGGCATCGCGGGCGGGCTCGTGCTGTTCCACGTGCGCGGCACGCGGAAAGAACCGGCCGCCGACGCCGCCACGCTCGTGCTCCTCTCGCTCCCCGAATTCCTCTGGGGCCTGTTCTTCATTCTCCTGTTTGGCGTCGCGCTCGAGCTGCTGCCGTTCACCGGGCGCCTCTCGCCGGGCTTCCAGCGGCCGATGGTGACCGGGTTCCTGCTGCTCGACACGCTGCTGGTCGGACGGCCGGATATGTTCGCCGACGCATTCCGGCACATGATCCTGCCGTCGCTCGCGCTCGGCCTTGCGTTCTCGCCGACCATCATGCGCGTGCTGCGCTCGAGCCTGCTCGACGTCTATCAGGAGGACTATATCCACCAGGCGCGGCTGCGCGGGCTCTCCGAGCCGCGCATCCTGGTGCGTCACGGCCTAAAGAACGCGATCCTGCCGACGCTCAGCCTGATGGGCGTGCAGTTCGGCTTCCTGTTCGGCGGCACCTTGCTGATCGAGGTGATCTACTCCTACCCCGGCCTCGGCAACCTGATGGTCGATGCCGTGCGCAATGCCGACCTGCCGATCATCCAGGCGGTCGGGCTCGCCTATTGCGTGGTCGTGCTCGCGATCAACACGGTGGTCGACGCGCTCTACGTGATCCTCAATCCGAAGCTGAGGATCGCGTGAGTAGCCTGCCCACATGGCTGCGCTCTCCGCGCGTGCTCATTGGCCTCGCCGTCGTATCGGTGATCGCGCTGATCGCATTGTTCGCGCCGCTCATCGCGCCGCACGATCCGAACGACCAGAACCTGGTCTCGACCCTGCTGCCGCCCGCTTGGGCGAAGGGCGGCGAGGCACAATTTCCGCTCGGCACGGACTCGCTCGGACGCTGCACGCTCTCGCGGCTGATCTACGGCGCGCGCATCGCCATGACGGTCGCGATCGTCGCGTCGTTCGGCGCGATGATCATCGGCGCGATCCTGGCGCATGTCGCCGGCTACTTCGGCGGATGGCTCGACTGGCTGATCGGCCGCACCGTGGACGTGTGGATGTCGTTCCCGCCCGTGATCCTGTCGCTGATCCTGATGGTCGGACTCGGCACCGGCCTGCGCAACGTGATCCTGGCGATCGTGTTGGTCG
This sequence comes from uncultured Hyphomicrobiales bacterium, assembly GCA_964479515.1. Taxonomy (GTDB): domain Bacteria; phylum Pseudomonadota; class Alphaproteobacteria; order Rhizobiales; family Xanthobacteraceae; genus PALSA-894. The sequence goes on from CAYZMR010000044.1 coordinate 8,773, forward strand.
ACTGGACGCGCTTCTGCCGCGTGCTGCGTTCCGAGGTGCTGGTCGTCACGCGTCGCGACTATGTGTCCGCCGCGCGGCTGATCGGCTTCTCGCACTGGCGCACCGTGACGCGCGAGATATTGCCCGCGACGCTGCCCCTCCTGATCACGCTCATCAGCCTCGAAATGGGCATCGCGGTCACCGTCGAAGCCATCCTGTCCTTCGTCGGCATGAGCGTCGGATCGGACACGCCGGCCTGGGGTCAGATGATCGCCGATGCGCGCCAATACATCTACGACGCGCCGTGGGGCCTGATCTTCCCGATCCTCGCGATCTTCGTGACGGTGCTCGGCTTCAACGTGCTCGGCGACGGACTGCGCCGCACGCTCGATGTGCGGCTGACCGAGACGCAACGCGCATGATCCTCCAGGCGCGCGATCTGACGGTTTCGGCGGCGCTCGATGGCGAGCGCGTCCCGGTGCTACGCGATCTCTCTCTCTCGCTGGAAGCCGGCCGCGTGCTCGGGCTCGTCGGCGAATCCGGCGCCGGCAAGTCGATGGTCGGCCGCGCGATCGCGCAACTCCTGCCCCCCGGATTCGCCGTGACCGCAGGCAGCCTCGCATTCGCCGGCCGCGATCTCGTGACGATGGACGGCGAAGCGCGCCGCGCGCTGCTCGGGCGCGAGATCGCGTTCATCCCGCAGGAGCCACTCTCGGCGCTCAACCCGGTGCTGACCATCCACCGCCAGTTCGACGAACATCTCGCGCGCATCGGCGTCGTGGCGCGCGATCGACGCGCGCGCATGCTCGATTTGTTCGATGCCGTCCACCTGCCGCGCGGCGCGGACCTGCTCGGGCGCTATCCGCATCAGCTCTCCGGCGGCATGTGCCAGCGCGTGCTCATCGCCTTCGCCTTCGCGAGCCGCCCGAAGCTGGTCATCGCCGACGAGCCGACCACCGCGCTCGATGTCACGATCCAGGCGCGCATCGTGCGGCTCATCGCCGAGATGCAGGAGCGTGAGGGAACCGCGGTGCTGTTCATCACGCACGACCTGCGCCTCGCCGCGCAGATCTGCGACGACATCCTGGTCCTCTACGCCGGCCGCGCCGCCGAATACGGACCCGCAAAGCCAGTGTTCGCCGCACCCGGCCATCCCTACACGCGCTGCCTGCAGCTTGCGAACCCCGCGATGCACGGCACGCGCCGCGCGCTCTATGCGCTGCCCGACCGCATGCCGGGCCTGCGCGCTTATGCGGCGATCGCCGGCTGCGCCTTCGCGCCGCGCTGTCCCCACGTGATCGAGGACTGCAACCGCGCGCCGCCGCCATTGGTCGCGGTCGGTACCAGACATCTGGCGGCCTGCATTCGCGCCGAGCAAACACCTAAGATTTCCGCGCCGGTGCTGGCACCGAGCGACGACCCGGCGCAGAGCGCGCCGATCCTCGAAGTCTCGGGCCTCGGCAAGCGCTTCACCTCGGGCAACTTGTTCCGCCGTTCCAGCGTGACGGCCGTCGACAATGTCGGCTTCACCTTGCACGAGAACGAATTTGTCGGCGTCGTCGGCGAGAGCGGCAGCGGCAAAAGCACGCTCGCGCGCCTGATCGTCGGGTTGGAGACGCCGACCGAAGGCCGCATCGCGATCGCCGGGCATCACGCGGGCGATCCCGATTTCGACGCACATCGCCGTCGCCACGTGCAGATGGTGTTCCAGGACCCGCAGTCGGCGCTCAATCCGCGCCGCCGCGTCGCCAGCATCGTGACGCAGCCGATGGAGGTCGGCCACGCGACCTGGGCGGAGCGCCTCGCGCGCGCCGGCCTGCTGCTCCGCGAGATCGGTCTGCCGGCGGAAGCCGCCACACGCTTCCCCGCGCAGCTTTCGGGCGGTCAGCGCCAGCGCGTCAACATCGCGCGCGCGCTTTGCGCGGTGCCGCGCATCCTGATCGCCGATGAGATCGTGTCCGGGCTCGACGTGTCGGTGCAGGCGCAACTCCTGAACCTGCTCGCCGCGCTGCGGCGCGAGCGCGCCTTCGCGATGCTGTTCATCTCGCACGACCTGTCGGTTGTGCGCTATCTCTGCGACCGCGTGCTGGTGATGACGCGCGGCGAGGTGGTCGAGGCCGGCCCAACCGAGCAGGTTTTTTCGGCTCCCACACACGCTTACACGCGCGCGCTGCTCGCAGCGGTTCCGCCGGATGATGCAAGCGATGTGTGGGCACCGTCCGGCACACAGGCGTGAGCCAAACCCCGCTCATGCCCGCGCAAGCGGGCATCTAGCTTTCCTTCGGCCCTGAGTCCCCGCTTTCGCGGGGACGAGCGGTTAAGCCCGCAGTCCAGCTTCTTTCAGCAACGGCAATACATGGTCGATGAAATACGGCAGCTCGTTCTTGAAATTCACGAACGACACCGTGGTGCCGGCAAACCCGATCGCGTGCATCTTCACCATCTCGTCGGCGATTGATGCCGGCGTGCCGACCAGCGGATAGGTGCCGGCGCCGGCCGCGAAGCGCTTGCGATGCAGCCGGTAGGCTTCCTCGTCGTGCGAGCCGGAAAACGTCTGCTTCTGCTTGACGTAATGGTCGAGGCTCGCGGCATCCGCCATCGTCACGGCGTAGTGCTCGTAATAGGCCTCGGCCTCGGTTTGCGTCGGGCGACACACGACGTGGCACGTCGTGTAGACGCCGACCTCGCGGCCTTCCGCCGCCGCGCGCTTCTTCATGTCGTCGATCGGCTCGCGGCCCTTCTCGATCGTCGTGAAGGTCGTGAACAGGTAATCGGCGGCCTTGGCGGCGAATTCGCGCCCCGGCGGCGAGAACGCCGCGTTGAGTGTGATCGGACGCGGCGTCTGCACCGGGCGTGGCTTTCCCGACACGGCTTTGAGCTTGTAGAACTTGCCGTCATAGTCGAATGGCGCGTCGGCCGTGTAGATGCGGTTCATGATCTCGAACCACTCGAGCCCTTGCGCGTAACGCTCCTCGATCAGATCCAGCCCGAACATGCCGAACTCTTCCGGATTCCAGCCGCACACGATGTTGAGCCCGGCGCGGCCGGTCGACACGTGATCGACCGTCGCGAGCGCCTTGGCGGCGAACACCGGATGCACCATCGGCACGTGCACGGTCGCAAACACCGCGATGTTCCGTGTGGCGGCGCCGAGCGCGGCCGCATGCGTCAGCGTCTCGAAGCTCCACTCGCGGCTGTTCATCTCGCCGCCAAAGCCCTTCCAGCGCGCGATCGGCAGCAGGAATTCGAACCCGGCACGATCGGCAAGCTGCGACACCTCCACGATCTCGCTCCAGATCGCGGGCCAGCGCTCCGGCACCTTGGTCAGCGTCAGGCCGCCGTCCGAATTCATCGAGAAGACGCCGAGCTTGAACTTGTTCGGCCCGTGCATCGGGTGAACGGACGCGCCTGCCATGTGGGGAAGCCCTTGTTGATCGACCGAAGTCGCGGATTCAGCATAGAATAAAGACGCGAGCGCCGGCCAGAAAAGATGCGCTAGAAAGCTGCGAGTCGCCGCGCGCAGCCGAGACGTTGGATGACGCAGGTTCTGCAACAAGGAGATGCGCGCTCGCCCTACGAGGCGCTGCTGGCGCAGGCGCTCGCCCGCCCCGACGCGATCTTCCTGCGCGCGCCGGCCTCCGCCGAATTGCCCTATGCGGCGGCCGGCTTCGCTCATTCCTACGCCGAGGCGCTGGCGCGCATCGAGGCGCTGCGCGCCGCCTATGCGACGGCCGGCTACGGCCGCGGCGCCTGCGTGGCGTTGTGGCTGGAGAACCGGCCGGAGTTCTTCTGGCACTGGCTCGCGCTCAATGCGCTCGGCGTCGCCATTATGCCGATCAATCCGGATCTGCGCGCCGATGACCTTGCCTACCAACTCTCGGTCGCGGAGCCCGATCTCGCGGTCGCGCTACCAGAGGCGCAGGCGCTGATCGCAATGGCGTGGGGTAGCTCGGCCCGCACCATCGCGCCGGACGAGCCGCCGCCCGTGTGCCGCGCGACCGCGACGCGCCAGACCGGCGCGCTCGACGATCCTTGCGCGCTCCTGTTCACCTCGGGCACGACCGCGAAGCCGAAATGCTGCGTGCTCTCGAACGATTACTTCCTGGCGATCGCGGACTGGTACGTCAGCCAAGGCGGCGCGGCCGCGATGCGGGACGGCGCCGAAACCGTGCTGACGCCGCTGCCGATGTTCCACATGAATGC
>CAYZMR010000044.1:13054-20143 GCA_964479515.1 uncultured Hyphomicrobiales bacterium
TTCCCGCTGATCGAAGGCTGGGCGATGACGGAGACCGGCGCGGGCGCCGTCACCTCGACGGCGGCGGGACCCCGTCACGTCGGCCGGCGCTGCATCGGCCGCCCAGCGCCGACGATGGATTATCGCATCGTCGATGACGCAGGCGCGGATGTCACGCGCGGCACGCCGGGCGAACTCCTGGTGCGGCGGAAAGGCGATGCGCCGCGCCGCGGCTTCTTCTCGGAATATCTCAAGGACGCGGCCGCCACGGCCGAAGCCTGGGCCGGCGGCTGGTTCCACACCGGCGACGTGGTCAGTGAAGGGCGCGACGGCTCGCTGTTCTTCGTCGACCGCAACAAGAACATCGTGCGGCGTTCGGGCGAGAACATCGCGGCGGTCGAGGTCGAAGGCGTGCTCGCCAACCTCGACGGCATCAAGGGAGTCGCGGTCGCGCCGGTGCCGGACGAGACGCGCGGCGAGGAGGTCTTCGCGTTCATCACGCCGCGCGAACCGCCGCACGACGCGCGGGCATACGCCGAGCGGATCGTGCGCGCCTGCGCCGAGCGCCTCGCCTATCACAAGGTGCCGGGGCACATCGCCTTCGTCGAGACGATCCCGATCACGCCGACGCAGAAGCTCCAGCGCGGCACCATCAAGGCGCTCGCCGCGCGAGCCGTCGGCGCGCCCGGCACGATCGACCTGCGCGACCTCAAGGCGCGGCTGCGCCGCCCCCAGGCGGCGCCCGCATGAGCCGCGCGCCTTACGATGGCGTCGTGATCGCCGCGCCGGTGACGATCCCCTATGTGCGCTATTCGACCCGCGACGCGCACTGGTTCCTCGGCCGCGCGCTGGCCGCGCTCGTCAAGCGCGCTGGCGTCAAGAAGGACCAGCTCGACGGCCTCTGCGTGTCGAGCTTCACGCTGTTTCCCGACACCGCCGTCGGCCTGACGCAGCACTTCGGCCTGTCGCCGCGCTGGCTCGACCACATCCCGATGGGCGGCGCGAGCGGGGTGGTCGCGCTGCGCCGCGCCGCGCGCGCCGTGCAGGCAGGCGACGCCGACATCGTCGCCTGCATCGCGGGCGACACCAACCACGTGGATTCGTTCCGCGCGAACCTGGCGAACTTCAGCCGCTTCGCGCGCGACGCCGTCTATCCGTTCGGCGCCGGCGGGCCGAACGCGAGCTTCGCGCTGCTCACCTCCTATTACATGCGCCAATACGGCATCGCGCGCGAGGACTTCGGCAAGCTCTGCGTCGCGCAGCGCGACAACGCGCGTGCCTTTCCGCTTGCGCTGCTGCGCAAGACGCTGACGCTCGACGATTATCTCAACGCGCGGCCGATCGCCGATCCGCTGCGCCTGTTCGATTGCGTGATGCCGTGCGCAGGCGCCGAAGGCTTTCTGGTGATGGCGGAAGAGCGCGCGCGGCGGCTCGATCTTCCTTTCGCGCGCATCCTCGGCACCATCGAGCGCCACAACGCGTTTCCGGACGATCCGATCCAGATACGCGGCGGCTGGGCGCTCGACCGCGACGACCTTTACGCGCAGGCCGGCGTCGGCGCTCGCGACATCGGATTCGCGCAGCTCTATGACGATTACCCCGTGATCAACGTGATGCAGCTCGAAGACCTCGGCTTCTGCGAGAAAGGGGCCGCCGCCGACTTCGTGCGCCGCAACTCGTTCACCGTCGGCGGCACGCTGCCGCTCAACACCTCGGGCGGGCAGCTCTCGGTCGGCCAGGCCGGGGCGGCCGGCGGCTATCTCGGCCTCACCGAAGCCGTGCGCCAGCTCACCGGGCAGACACTCGGCGCCAGCGTCGAGAACGCGCGGCACGGCCTCGTGAGCGGCTTCGGCATGATCAACTACGATCGCGGGCTGTGCAGCGGCGCCGCCGTGCTGGGGCGCGCATGACGCCGCCGCTCATCAAGCCGAAGCCGCGCAATCCGGTCCGCGCGCTGCGCCGGCCGACCTTGCCACCTCCAGCGCGCAGCCGCGCGGCGCTGCGGCTCACGGCTGCCGCCGCCGAAGGACGGTTCGAGCTGCAGCACTGCTGCGACTGCGGCACCGTGCAGTATCCGCCGCGCTCGGCCTGCGTGACTTGCCTTTCGACGCATCTCGAATGGCGCGAAACCGACGGCGTCGGCGAGCTGATCGCCGACACGGTGCTGCATCACTCGAACGAGCTCTATTATCGCGAGCGCGTGCCGCTGCGGCTCGGGATGGTGCGGCTTGCTGCCGGGCCGAGCCTGCTCGCGCATGTGCATGGCGACTGCGGCAGCGCGCCGACGCCGGTCCGCCTGCGCGCCCATCTCGACAAGAGCGGACAGGCCGTGCTGATGGCGCTGCCGTCGCAGGATACGACGAACATGGCGGACGATCCGATGCTGCGCGAGATGACGAGCGATCCAAAATTCCGCAAGGTGCTGGTCACCGACGGCAAAAGCGCAGTTGGACAGGCCATCGCCAGGGCAATGATCGATGCCGGCGCCGAGATCGTTTGGGCCGGCGTCGCCGAGCCGTGGAAGCAGGCGGGCGGCCTCGACGCGCTCGCCAAGCTGCCGCAGATCGAGCAAGTCACGCTCGACGTGACCGACGAGAAGTCCGTGCGCGATCTCGCCGGCGTCATCGGCGGCAAGGTCGACATTTTGATCAACACCGCCGAATTCCATCGCGCGCACGGCGTCGCGGACCGCGGCACCGAGACAGCGCACGCCGAGATGGAGATGAATTACCTCGGCCTCCTGCGCCTGGCGCAGGCGTTCGGCCCCGCCATGCAGGCGCGCGCCGCCGAAGGCAGCGTGCCGGCGACCGCCTGGGTCAATCTTCTGTCGATCTACGCGCTATCGGCGCTGCCCTCGCACGGCACGTTCTCGGCGTCGAAGGCGGCTGCGTTCGCGCTGTCGCAGAACCTGCGCGCCGAGATGCGCCATGCCGGCATCCGCGTCGTGAACGTCTTCCCCGGGCCGATCGACGACGAATGGAACCAGCTCCTGCCGCCGCCGAAGCTCGCGCCCGCGGCGCTTGCCGGCGCGATCGTCAAGGCGCTACGCGAGGGCGTCGAGGATGTCTACCCCGGCGACGTCGCGCAGGACATCGTCAGGCGCTTTCGCGAGAGCGCCAAGGTGCTCGAACGCGAGCTGTGGGACCAATGAGCGGCGGCGAAACGCTGCGCGACCTCGCGGGCGCGCTCGCCGCCGGAGGCGTGCGCGTCGTCGATCTGTCGCAGACTCTGTCGCCGCGCTTTCCGCAGATCGTGCTGCCGCCCGAATTCGACCAGTGTGCGCCGTTCCGCATGGCGGAGATTTCTCGCTACGACGAGCGCGGGCCTGCGTGGTACTGGAACAACCTATCGTTCGGCGAGCATACCGGAACGCATTTCGATGCGCCGATCCACTGGATCACCGGCCGCGACCTGCCGAACAACGCAACCGATACGCTTCCCACCGCCTCGTTCGTCGCGCCGGCCTGCGTGATCGACTGCGCGGCCGAGTCCGCGCGCGATGCGGATTTCCTGCTGACCGCCGATCATCTGCGCGCCTGGGAAGGCCGGCACGGAAAAATCCCGCCCCGCGCCTGGGTGCTGATGCGCAGCGACTGGAGCAAACGCACCGACCCCGTCGCCTACCAGAACTTCGACGAGACCGGGCAGCACACGCCCGGGCCGGACGCAAGGGCGGTGCGTTTCCTGGTGGAGGAGCGCGACGTATTGGGCTTCGGCACCGAGACGATCGGCACCGATGCGGGCCAAGCCGCGCATTTCCGCCCGCCCTACCCGTGTCACACCGTCATGCACGGCGCCGGGCGCTGCGGCCTGCAATGCCTCGCGAACCTCGACCTGCTGCCGCCGACCGGCAGCGTCGTCATCGCGGCACCCTTGAAAATCCTGCGCGGAAGCGGCAGTCCGGTGCGCGCGCTGGCGCTGGTCTCGGAGTGAAAGGACGTAGCGATGTCGAAAACCAAAGAGCTCCGAGCGCTGCTCGACGGCGACGACTTCATCATCGCGCCCGGCGCCTATGACGGGCTCACCGCCCGCCTGATCGCGGACGCCGGGTTTCCGGTGGTCTACGCGACCGGTGCCGGCATCTCCAATTCGCAATACGCGCTGGCCGATCTCGGCCTGATCACGATGACCGAGGTGCTCGAACAGGTGCGCAAGATGGTCGGCGCGGTCGACGTGCCGGTGATCTCGGACGTCGACACCGGCTACGGCAACGCCTTGAACCTGCATCGCACGATCCGCGAGTTCGTGGCCGCCGGCGTCGCGGCGGTGCAGATCGAGGACCAGGTGATCCCGAAGAAATGCGGCCATTTCGCCGGCAAGCAGCTCATCCCGTTCGACGAGGCGGTCGCCAAGATCAGGGCCGCCGTGGAGGCGCGCGGCGACAGCGGTCTCGTGCTGATCGCGCGCACCGACGCGATCGCGGTCGCGGGCTTCGACGAGGCGACGCGCCGCGCGCACGCCTATCACGCGGCCGGCGCCGACATGCTGTTCGTCGAAGCGCCGCGCACACGCGACGAGCTTGCGGCGATCGGGCGCGACCTGCCGGGCGTCAAAGTCGCCAACATCGTGGAAGGCGGAAAGACCCCGATCGTCCCCGCCAGGGACCTGCAGGCGATGGGATTCAAGCTCGCGATCTACGCGAATCTGGTGCTGCGCTCGAGCGTCAAGGCCATCCAGAAAAGCTTGGCGCACCTGCACGCGGCGGGAGACTCAAGTGCCATCCTCGGCGATATGATCACTTGGGAGGAGCGCGCCCGCATCACGCAGAAGGATGCGCTCGACGCCATCGAGAAACGTTTCGTCAACATCGCCGTGTGAGACGCCCGTGACCGACCTTCCCGTCTATGAGCTGTTCGCGCTGCGCTACGCGATGCGCGAGGCGCGCCGCAGCGATCATTTCATCGGCGGCGATCCGCATGACGGGCCGATGCCGATGGACTATTTCCTCTGGGTCGCGAAATCGGGCGAGCGCGCGATCGTGATCGACGCCGGCTTCACGGCGGAGACCGCCGCGGCGCGCAAGCGCACCTTCCTGCGTTGCCCGGTCGACTCGCTCGGCCTGCTCGGCGTCGATGCGGCGAGCGTGAAGGACGTGATCCTCACGCATCTGCATTACGACCATGTCGGCAATTTCCACCGCTTCCCGGTGGCGCAGTTCCATCTGCAGGAACCGGAAATGCACTACGCCACCGGCCGCTACATGCGCTATCCGCGGCTGTCGCATTCGTTCGAGGTCGAGGACGTGGTCGGCATGGTGCGGCTCAACTTCGCGGGCCGGGTCAACCTCTACAACGGTCCGGTCGATCTCACGCCCGGGATCGAACTGCATCCCGCGCCCGGCCATTCGGCGGGTCTGCAGTTCGTGCGCGTGCACACGCGGCGCGGCTGGGTCGTGGTCGCGTCCGACGTGACCCATTTCTACGAGAACATGGAGAGCGGCCGGCCGTTCACCACCGCATTCCACGTCGGGCAGATGCTGGAAGGCTTCGACAAGCTGGTCGCCGCCGCCCCGACCCGCAAGCACATCGTTCCGGGGCATGACCCGGAGGTGATGAAGCGCTATCCGGCGCCGAGCCGCGAGCTTGAAGGGATCGTGGTGCGGCTCGACGTCGAGCCGAGCGCCTGAGCGCCGACGGTGTGGCCGGCCGGCCTGCCCACGCAAGTTACAGTTGAAACCCGTACCCCACGACGTTCACCACGAACCCTGTTCACCCACATTTTGCTGGTGGGGCATGACTTTTGCTCGTATGGACGAGCAGCCCGAAATTCGACATCATTGAGGGTCTGCTTTGTGCGGTGCAGCATGGCCGGCTGTCGACAGTCGGCGATACCGCTCGGGGGTGGCGCGGGACTTGTCTCGTGACCTAGGAGCGTCTTTCGAATGATCGCTCTCGTCCGCATCGCGTTGCGGCGTCCATATACGTTCGTCGTGCTGGCCCTGGCTATCATGATCGTCGGGCCGCTCGCCGCGCTGCGCACGCCTGTCGACATTTTCCCCGACATCCGCATCCCGGTGATCGCGATCATCTGGAACTATACCGGTCTGCAGCCGGACCAGATGGCGGGCCGCATCGTCAGCCAGTCGCAGCGCGGCCTCACCACGACCGTCAACGACATCGAGCACCTCGAAGCGTCGTCCTACAATACCGTCGGCATCATCAAGGTGTTCTTCCAGCCGAACGTCGACATTCGGCTCGCGAACGCGCAGGTCACGGCGGTCATGCAGACGCAGCTCAAGCAGCTGCCGCCGAATACGACGCCGCCGCTGATCCTTAATTATAACGCATCGACCGTCCCGATCATCCAGATCGCGCTGTCGGGCTCTGGCTTGTCCGAACAGGCGCTCGCCGACCTCGGCGTCAACGTTGTGCGCACGCCGCTCGTCACGGTTCCGGGCGCCGCGATCCCGTTCCCCTATGGCGGCAAGACGCGGCAGATCCAGATCGACCTCGACTCCGCCGCCATGCAGGCGCGCAACCTCTCGGGCCAGGATGTCGCGAACACGCTCGCGGCGCAGAACCTGATCACGCCGGTCGGCACGCAGAAGATCGGCAGCTTCGAATACACGATTCAGCTCAACAACGCGCCCTCGGTCATATCGGAGCTCGGCGACCTGCCGATCAAGACCGTGAACGGCGCGATGGTCTACGTGCGCGACGTCGCGACGGTGCGCGACGGCAATCCGCCGCAGACCAACATCGTGCACGTCGAGGGCAACCGCTCGGTGCTGATGCAGGTGCTCAAGAACGGCTCGGTCTCGACGCTCGCGATCATCGAGGGCATCAAGCAGAAGGTCGAGGAGCTCAAGGCGCTCGTCCCGAGCAACCTGAGTATGTCGCTGATCGGCGACCAGTCGGTGTTCATCAAGGCCGCCGTAAGCGGCGTCATCACCGAAGGCGTGATCGCCGCCGCGCTGACCAGCCTGATGATCCTCATCTTCCTCGGGAGCTGGCGCTCGACCGTCATCATCGCGGTCTCGATCCCGCTCTCGGTGCTCGGCTCGGTCGCGATCCTCGCAGCGCTCGGCGAGACGCTCAACATCATGACGCTCGGCGGCCTCGCGCTCGCGGTCGGCATCCTGGTCGACGACGCGACGGTGACGATCGAGAA
>CAYZMR010000045.1:0-19780 GCA_964479515.1 uncultured Hyphomicrobiales bacterium
CCCGGCTCGGTCAGCGTGCCTCGCGCGGAACGCATCTCGTCCTGCGACTGGTCGTCCACATAGGCGAGGCCCGCGCGGATCAGGTCCTCGGCCCAGCCGTAAAGCTGCTCGAAATAGTCCGAGGCGAAATGCAGGCCCTCGCCCCAATCGAAGCCGAGCCAGCGCACGTCGGCCTGGATCGCGTCGATATATTCCTGCTCTTCCTTGGTCGGATTGGTGTCGTCGAAGCGCAGATTGCAGCGGCCGCCGAACTCCTGCGCGACGCCGAAGTTGAGGCAGATCGACTTGGCGTGGCCGATATGCAGGTAGCCGTTCGGCTCAGGCGGAAAGCGCGTCACGACCGTCCGGTGGCGGCCGGCCGCGAGATCGTCCGCCACGATATCGCGGATGAAATCGCGCCCTGCTTCGGTTTCGACCTTTTCGGCGACTGACATCACGAATCCTGTTCCTGCCCCGCCCGGGACGCGCCGGATATAGGCAAATCGGGTCGTAATGCCAAATGTGTTGGATTGCCTGAAGCTGTGATACACGGGCGCCGCAACGAACACCGCCCTCATCCTGAGGAGCCCGCCGAAGCGTCAGCGAAGGCGGGCGTCGCGAAGGATGGGGGAGCCACCGCCTATGCCGCCATGGTTCGAGACGCCGCCTTCGGCGGCTCCTCACCATGAGGACCTTTGATGACCGAGATCGTTACCCGCTTCGCGCCCTCCCCGACCGGCTTCCTGCACATCGGCGGCGGGCGCACGGCGCTGTTCAATTGGCTTTACGCGCGCGGGCGCGGCGGCAAATTTCTGCTGCGCATCGAGGACACCGACCGCGCGCGTTCCACCGACGCGGCGATCGCGGCCATTTTCGATGGCCTCACCTGGCTCGGCCTCGACTGGGACGGCGAGCCTATCCATCAATTCACGCGCGCGGCGCGCCACCGCGAGGTCGCCGAGCAGATGCTTGCCGCCGGCAACGCCTATTACTGCTATGCCTCGCCGGAAGAGCTCACCGAGATGCGTGAAAGGGCGCGCGCCGAAGGCCGCTCCAAGCTCTACGACGGGCGCTGGCGCGACCGCGATCCCTCCGAGGCGCGGCCGAACGTCAAGCCGGTGATCCGGCTGAAGGCCCCGCTCACCGGCGAGACGATCGTCGAAGACCAGGTGCAGGGCCGCGTCACCTGGCAGAATGAGAACCTGGACGATCTCGTGCTGCTGCGCTCCGACGGCTCGCCGACCTACATGCTCGCCGTCGTGGTCGATGACCACGACATGGGCGTGACGCACATCATCCGCGGCGACGACCATCTCACCAACGCGGCGCGCCAGAAGCAGATCTACGACGCGCTCGGCTGGAGCGTGCCGGTGATGGCGCATATCCCGCTGATCCACGGGCCGGACGGCGCCAAGCTCTCCAAGCGCCACGGCGCGCTCGGCGTCGAAGCCTACCGCGCGATGGGCTATCTGCCGGCCGCGATGCGCAACTACCTGGTGCGGCTCGGATGGGCGCATGGCGACCAGGAGATCTTTACGACCGACGAGATGGTGGCGGCGTTCGACCTGCCGGCGATCGGCCGCGCGCCGGCGCGCCTCGACCTCGCCAAGCTCGACAATCTCAACGGCCACTACATCCGGGCGACCGCCGATGCGGACCTCGTCACGGAGATCGAGCGCGTGCTTCCTTACGCGCCAGCCGGCGCCGAGCTGGCCACCAAGCTGACGCCGGAGCTGCGCGCCAAGCTGATCGCCGCCATGCCGGGGCTCAAGGAGCGCGCCAAGACGCTGATCGAGCTGATCGAGAGCGCGCGCTATCTCTACGCCGAGCGTCCGCTCGCGCTCGACGACAGGGCGGCCGGGCTGATGACGCCGCAGGCGCGCACACTGCTCGGCGCGCTTGCGCCCGAACTTGCGCGCGTCGAACCCTGGGCGGCGCAAGCCGTGGAAGCTGCGGTGCGCGCCTTCGCGGAGCGCGAAGGCATAAAGCTCGGCGCGGTCGCGCAGCCGCTGCGCGCGGCGCTAACCGGCCGCACCACCTCACCCGGCATCTTCGACGTGCTGGCGGTGCTCGGCAAGACCGAGAGCCTCGCGCGCCTCGCCGACCAGGCCGTTACGCAGAGCACCGTCGCCCCGTGACCGCGCGCCGATAACCGGCCGCCGTCACGTATGAAACTGTGCCTAACAGCCATGCACGCCTAGTTCGTTGGCGGCGCATCTTGCAGTGCACACATAAATCGGTGCACATTTGCCGCGAACCGCGACCGAGGGCCCCCCATGGACGCCACCACCGATCCGAAAAGCAACCTCAAATCCGCCGAACTGACGATCGGGGAGAAAAACTACAAATTCCCCGTCTACGAGGGGACCATCGGGCCGGACGTTGTCGACATCTCCAAGCTCTACGCCCAGGCCGGCGTATTCACCTACGACCCCGGCTTCACGTCGACGGGAAGCTGCGAGTCGAAGATCACCTACATCGACGGCGACGAAGGTATCCTGCTCTATCGCGGTTTCCCGATCGAGCAGCTGGCCGAAAGCGGCGACTTCCTGGAGACCTGCTACCTGCTGCTCTACGGCGAGCTGCCGACCACGGCACAGAAGCAGGACTTCGATTACCGCGTGAACCACCACACCATGGTTCACGAGCAGATGATGCGCTTCTTCCAGGGCTTCCGCCGCGACGCCCACCCGATGGCGGTGATGGTCGGCTGCGTCGGCGCGCTCTCGGCGTTCTATCACGACTCCACCGACATCTCCGACCCGATGCAGCGGATGGTCGCCTCGATCCGCATGATCGCCAAGATGCCGACGCTCGCCGCGATGGCGTATAAATATTCGATCGGCCAGCCCTTCATCTACCCGAAGAACGACCTCGACCTCGCGACCAACTTCCTGCGCATGTGCTTCGCGGTGCCGTGCGAGGAATTCAAGCCCAACCCCGTGCTCGCGCGCGCGATGGACCGCATCTTCATTCTGCATGCCGATCACGAGCAGAACGCATCCACCTCCACGGTGCGGCTTGCGGGTTCCTCGGGCGCCAATCCGTTCGCCTGCATCGCGGCGGGCATCGCCTGCCTGTGGGGCCCGGCGCATGGCGGCGCGAACGAAGCCGCGCTGAAGATGCTCGCCGAGATCGGCAGCGTCGAGCGCATCCCGGAATACATCAAGCGTTCGAAGGACAAGAACGACAGCTTCCGCCTGATGGGCTTCGGCCACCGCGTCTACAAGAACTACGACCCGCGCGCCAAGATCATGCAGAAGACCTGCCACGAGGTCTTGGCCGAGCTCGGGCACAAGGACGATCCGCTGCTCGAGGTCGCAATCGAGCTCGAGCGCATCGCGCTGCACGACGAATACTTCATCGAGAAGAAGCTCTATCCGAATGTCGACTTCTATTCTGGCATCACCTTGAAGGCGATGGGCTTCCCGACCACGATGTTCACGGTGCTGTTCGCGCTCGCGCGCACCGTCGGCTGGATCGCGCAGTGGAAAGAGATGATCGAGGACCCGAGCCAGAAGATCGGCCGCCCGCGCCAGCTCTACACCGGCGCGACGCGCAGAGAGTACGTGCCGATCTCCAGACGAAAGTAGCCGACGCGCGCCGCGCGATCACATCGGCGACCGCGGCGTAGCTTCCTCACGTCTCAACTGCGCCACCACATCACCATTGCTCGCGCGCGGACCGCAGAATCCCGCGACGTCGATGCCGGGCGCGGTCGCCACGCCCGCCGCGCAATAGTATTTCTCCGGCGATGATGTCTGTTCCTGGACGGACGCCGGCGTCGTCGCTACGCCGCCGCTTGAATCGAGGTTCAGGTATTGCAGCACGTCGATGCGCTTGGTCTTGAGCCGTTCGGGAGCGGCCTCGCGTGCGAACTTCACCCACATTCCACGCGAATAGAAGACTTCGAGCACGTGCTGGCCGAACAGCATCGATTGATCGGTCACGTCGAGCGAGGCGATCGTGGTCGCGCCGGTGATCTCGGCGACGCGCGCCGCGATGCCGGTGAAGTCGATCTGTTGCTTGCCCGCGACCGCGCAACCGGTGAAGACGATCACGGCATTGTTGGCGAACCGGATCGCGCCGCTCTTGACCAGCGCGTCGAGGTCCGCGAGGTCGCGCGCACCGAGATCGCGCAGCTTTATCTGCTTCTCGCCGTCACTGCCGGCGGCGAGCTTCGTGCTCTTGGCGACATCGCTCACGGCGGCATAGAAGCCTCGATCTTCCAGCATGTACAAGGCGTCCGCCGCCGCATGGCCGAAGACCGCGACATTGGCGATCGGCCCCCGCCGCGACGCCGCGACCAAAGCGTCGAGAAATTCGGCGCCGGTGGTGACGGTCGCGAGTTGCGGCGTGGCCGCAAACGGGTTTGCGTCTTCCAAGCGTTGCGCGAGCGACTTCGCCTTGGCGCCGAAATGGACGTCCTCGGCGCCGCGCAACTCGATCGCCGCCTTGACGGAATAGAGACGATACTTGCGCAGTTGAGCAGGGGTATCGGTGGTTCGCATCGCGCCAGTCTTGCGCCCGACGATCATGACGCTGACGCGCCCGTCGTCGCCGCGATACAGCGGCGGCGCCAACATCGCGGCAGTCTCGGGATCGATACCGATTTCGCGCGGCGCAAAGAGGCCGACGACGGCGCTCGCCGGCGGCGCGGGAGGTCCGACAGGCTCGGCAGCCTGGGCGCAATTCGCGACCGCGCCAATCAAAATTGCCAGAGCTGCGCACAGCCGGCCCCATGTTCGGCGCGCAGCGGCGAGCTTACGCAGGTAGCAGCAAGAACCCAGAGATTTCGACATCGCCGAACCCCCCAGTCCGAGCGACAATGGTCCATCGTGGCGCGCGGCCCCGAAGCGCGCCTTCGTACGGTAATCTGAAAAGAATCGGCCGTCGGCACAAGGCTTGGTTGCAAAACCGCAACGAGTGTGACCTTTTTGCCGACCCGATCCGGGGTGGCGCCTGGACTGCAGGCGGTGTCTTACGTCCCGGCTAGCAGCTTTTGGACAAACTTGTCCGGCGGTACGTAAAGGCCTTTCTTTAGCTTGTCGGACAGAGACTGGCCTTTGTCTGGTCCCTCCGCGTAGGTCATGTCGATGTAGCGGACGACGTCGGCGGATGGCCCAGTAAAGGTGCCGTCACGGTGGATGATGACGTAATCATCATTTTTGCTGTCGTTGTAAGCGATGATCGTGATGAGAGCCTCGCGCGATTTTCCGTCGCGCTCCCACACCTTCAGCATTCCATCCTCGCTCGCGGACACGATCCATTTGTTATTGGGATGGAACGTCACCGCGACGACGTTCTTTTCGTGCCCCTTGAACGGCTCGCCGGATTGTTGACCGGTCACCGTGTCCCAAAGCCGCACGAAATTTCGTGCGTCGCCGGAGAGAAGCCATTGTCCGTCCCACGCCAATGACCACACGGGCACGTCGAGCTTGGGAAGCTCCTTGAATAATTTCCGCTCCGTAAAATTCCAGATTTTGATCATCCCGTCGCCGCCCGCAGAGGCGACGTATTCGCCGGTCGGAGAGAAGGCGATACCCCAGACCGGCTTTTCATGCGCGGCCGGGATCGAGCCGTGTTCAAATCGCGTGCGCACAAAACCGAGCGTGCCGTCGTAATTGCCGACGGCGTAATAGTCCCGTCCCTTCGGCGAATAGGCGATCGTTTCGATCTCTCTTTGCTCACTCTTAGTGGCCGACTGGCATTCGTCGAAGAACTGATCCCCTTGGCCGCCGCCGAGTCGGAACCATATCGGCTTTGGAGGAGCATCGACGTCCCAGATGCGAAAACAGCCGTCATCGCCGCCCGCCGCGACCCATCGCATGCGATACGTCGGGTCGCCCGGGTTTGGAAACGCCGCGAGACTGTGGAACAGCGAGACGTTGCTGTTCGGCTCCGCCTCGAGATTCAGGGTGACTTGCCCGGTGGCGGGATCAACGACTCTGACCTTGTCGTCCAGCCCGGCCGAGTAAATCACGTCCCCGGTCGCCGAGAACGCGATCTTGTGCAACCCGTAAGGACGGGGTGGATTCACCGAGGCCGGGCGACGCGGCGTGGCTCCCGCCGGGATGACGTGGATGGCCCTCTCGAATCTGAACGTGTCGGCATTCCAAAGGCGAATGACGCCGTCGTCGCCCGCCACCGCCATGTTGCCGCGCGAGAACGAGATGCTGCTCAGCGCCGAAGCGTTGTTGAGGTGCAGCGGTGCGATCGTGATCCGCTCTATGCCTCCAACGTTTCCGGGCGGGGGAACCGGCCAGCCGCGGCCCGGCAAGTCCAGGGGGCCGTTGCCGATCACGACGACGCCGGCTTTCGAATAATGCCAAGCGCCGATTGCTCCTCCAAGAGAGGCCATGACGAGCGCTGCAATTGGGATCGGCCGTACAAGCCACGATCCAATCTCGCGCAGAATCCCCGCAGCGGGCGCCCTTGGCGACGTCGACGGCGCCCCCGCCGTATTCTCACGGGCGCGATCCTGGGGAGGTGCCTCGCCGTCGATTTTGGCCAGCAGCGCTTCGATGTCGTCAATCAGATGGGCGGCATACGAGTCAACATACCGATCGGTCCGAAACTGAGCAGCGTCGACGTTTCGCAGCTTCTTCAGCGCCTGCGGGAGTTTGGCCGCCTTGATCATCTCGGCGCCGTCGACAAGCACCGGAAGCATTCGAATCCCGAGCCGGCTGGCTGTCTCAAGCTCACGCCGGACCGGGTCTTCGGCGTCGGCGATCTTGGTGTGATCGCTGGTCATGCCGCCAAACCAGTTGTGCCCCATGATGACGAGCATCACGGCGCAGTTCTTCAGCGCGTCGTTGAATCGAAGATCGTAATCGTCAGCGCGCTTGCCCTCTTTTACATCCATGTAGATGGCGTACTTGCCGTACTTCGGGCAGAAATGCGCAGTGAGGCGGTCATACAGAAGCAGTGCCACGCCAGGCACGTCGGAGCGCCGATAAGAAATGACGATCTTCGCCATCGCCCCACCCCCGTTGCGGGCGACAATAACCAACGGCACCTCCGGCCCCGGTGGCGCCTATCAAGACAAGAATTTTGTCGACAAATGCTCGATCCCGCAAGGTCTAGTTGCAGAAGGGCTACTGGTGTGGCCTTTTTGCCGGCGCCATCGCGCTCGCTCAGCGCCCCGCGATGACCGCAAGCACTCGCTCGGCCGCGCGCCGGCTGGGCGCTGCGGCGCCAAGGTCCATGATCGCGTCGAGCTTGCCGAACGCGTCGACCTGCCGGCGGCGCTGCGGCGTATCGGTGAGCAGCGGGACGAACCCGGCTGCGATCCGGTCCGGCCGGAAATTGCTCTGCAGATATTCCGGCACCACATTCTCGCCGAGCACAAGGTTCGCGAGGTTCGCGGTGCTGATATAGGCCTGCGCCATCAGGCGGAATGCCCACTCCTCCCAGGACTGTAGCCGATAGCCGGCAACCATCGGGACGCCCGCCAGCGCGAGCTCCAGCGTCACCGTTCCGGATGCGGCGAGCGCTGCACGCGCGGTGCGGAACGCGGCGTGCTTCTCGGCTGCATCGACCACGATGCGCGGGCGCACCGGCCAGGTCGCGCTCGCCTCGCCCACGAGCGCCGCGATATGCGGCAGCGTCGGCAACACCAGATCGAACGGACCGGCCTGCGCCGCGGCAAGGCCGAGCACGTCACCGAACGTCGCAGCGAGCCGGCGGATTTCGCTGGCCCGGCTGCCCGGCAGCACGAGCACGACCGGCGGATCGGCGAGGCGGCGGCGCGCCTCGTCGGGGTTTGGCCGCAACTCGCCCAGCCTCTCGGCGAGCGGATGGCCGACAAAGGTGCAGGGCGGGCCGCCAAGCCGCGCATGCGCCGCCGGCTCGAACGGCAGCACCGCCAGCACCTCGTCGACATAGGCGCGCATCGCGCGTGCGCGCCACGGCCGCCACGCCCAGACCGTGGGCGAGACATAGTCGATGATCGGGATCATCGGAGCCGCGGCCCGCACCTTGCGGGCGACGCGATGGGTGAAGTCCGGACTGTCGATGATGACGAGCGCATCCGGCCGCGCCGCGACCACGCCGTCCGCGGTCTGGCGGATGCGGCGCAGGATGCGCGGCAGCGCGCGCGGGATCGCGGCGACACCGATGATCGAAAGCTCTTCGATCGCGAACGAGCTCGCGAGCCCCGCATCCGCCATGGCGCGGCCGCCGACGCCGGCGAACGACACCTCGGGGCGGAGCGCGCGCAGCCCCCGCATCAGCGCGGCTCCGAGCGCGTCGCCCGAGGCCTCTCCGGCAACCAGGTGGATCGCGAGCGGCCGCGCGGCGGCGTCGTGCGCGCTCATCGCGGCGGCCGATCCTCGACGCCGTAAACAAACACGCGCGCTTCGTCCGCGGCTTTCGCGACTTGCGCCGGCTCCGCGATGATCGCGCCGCCGGCCACGACCGCGATACCCGCGAGCCCGGCGCGCGCCACCTCGATGATGGTCTTCGGGCCGATCGCCGGCAGGTCCATGCGCCGGTCCTGCTCCGGCTTTGGTGCCTTGATGAGCACGCCAACGCCGACCGGCGTCGATACGCGCCCCTGCGCGCGCAATTCGGCGATCCGCGCCAGCATGCCGTCGGTGCCTTCCGCCGCCTCGACCGCGAGCACGTGATTGTCCGCGACCACGGCGGCCTGCCCGACGTCGAACGGACCGATCGCGCGCAGCAATGCGAGCCCGCGCGCGATGTCGGCGTGATCGCGCGGCGCCGGCGCGAGGCGCCCGATCGGCCCCGCCGGCATCAGGATGTCCGGCGCGACCTCGTGCGCGCCGAGGACGCGGAAGCCGAACTCCTCGAACGCCGTCGCAACGCTGGACAGCAAATGATTGTCGCCGCCGCGATAGCTGCGGTAGAGCCGCGGCAGCTCGCGCAGCGCCGCCCAGTCGAGTCGCAGCGACAGCAGCGGCGGCCGCAGCACGGTTCCGACGAACACCACGTCGCGGCAACCTTCCGCGCGCGCGAGCCGCATGAAGCGCCCGGCCTGCACCAGCCCGATCCAATGGTGCGGGTAGCGCGCGATCGCCGCCGGGTCGGCCCAGCCGCGCACAGGAAACAGCACCACGCGCCGTCCGGTGCGGATCACGGCGTCGGCGACCGCGAGCGGAACGGCGCCGCCGCCACAGATGAGCGCGAGCGGGCCCTTATCCGGCCCGCCGGCGACGGCGGCCTGTTGCACGCGCTCGGGGGGTCGCAGCTCCCCCATCAATCGTCCGCGTCGATGTGCGAGCCTCGCGGCTTGGCCATCATGACCGGCCGCTTCGCGGCGCGCAGGAATGCGACGATCTCGGCGACCTGCGGCACGGCGCCAAGCTCGGCCGCGGTCCGCTCGATGCGTTGCGCGAACACGCCCTCGCCTTCGAACAGGATCCGATAGGCCGCGCGGACCGCCCCGATCGCGTCGCGGCTGACACCGCGCCGACGCATGCCGACGACATTGATGCCGGCGAGCCGAGCGACCGGCTGCACCACGAAGCCGAACGGGATGATGTCCTCGCGGATCGCCGAATAGCCCGCGATCATGGCGTTGCCGCCGATGCGCACGCGCTGGTGCACCGCGCAGTGGCCGCCGAGGAAGACGTGCTCGCCGACCTCGCAGTGCCCGCCGATCACCGCGTTGTTGGCGAAGATCGCGTGATCGCCGACATGACAGTCGTGCCCGATATGCGAGCCGACCATCAGGAAGCAATTGTCGCCTACGGTCGTAGTCCCGCCGCCGTCCTCGGTGCCGATGTTGATGGTGACGCTCTCGCGGATTTGGCAGTTCGCTCCGACCGTGAGGCGTGTCGGGCCGCCGCGGTAGTGCACCGACTGCGGCGGCGTGCCAAGGGAAGCGAACGGATAGATCGTGGTGCCGGGCCCGATCGTGGTGTGGCCCGTGACATGGACCTGCGCGAGGAGCTTGCAGCCGTCCCCGATCGCGACGTTCGGACCGACCACGCAGTACGGTCCGATCTCGACATCGGCGCCGATCACCGCGCCGGGCGCCACCTTGGCTGAAGGATCGATCGCAAGCACGTTTCAACTCATGATTCGATGATCATCGCGCCGACCTCGGCCTCGGCGACGATCTCGCCGCCGACCTTCGCCTCGCCGCGATACCACCACATGGTCTTCTTCCGCGCCTTCTTGGTCATGTGATACTCGACCACATCGCCGGGCACGACTGGCTTGCGAAACTTGGCCTTGTCGATGGTGAGGAAATAGACACTCTTGGGCTTCCGCACGATGCCTGACACCACGCACATCACGCCCGCTGTCTGCGCCATGCCTTCGATCATCAGCACGCCGGGAAACACCGGCTGGCCGGGAAAGTGCCCCTGGAACTGCGGCTCGTTGAAGGTCACGTTCTTGATGCCGACGCCGTACTCGTCAGCCCGGATGTTGATGATGCGGTCGATCATCAGGAACGGATAGCGATGCGGCAGCGCGTCGAGGATTGCGGCGATGCCCACGGCTTCGAGGGTGGCGCCGTTCATTCCTCGCCTCCGTTGTCAAACTTGGCAAAGATCAACCCGCCACGCTGCGCGAGGCGGCGCAAGGTCGACGCGCCCTTCATCCACTCGCGCGCCGGGATGGCCGGCGATCCGGCATATCGCCCCCCGCCGGCAAGACTCGCGGCGACCCCGGACTGAGCCGCGATCGCCGCGCCATCGCCGATCGTGACGTTGTCCGCGATGCCGACCTGGCCGCCCATCATCACGTGATCGCCCACGACGCAGCTGCCGGAAATACCGGTCTGCGCCGCGAACACGCAGCGCCGCCCGATCTGCACGTTGTGCGCGATCTGGACCAGATTGTCGATCTTGGTACCCTCCCCGATCACGGTGTCGCGGATCGCGCCGCGGTCGATCGTCGAATTGGCGCCGATCTCGACCTCGTCCTGGATAATGACGCGGCCGACCTGCGGCACTTTTTCGTAGCCGCGCGCGCCGAGCACGAAGCCGAACCCGTCCTGGCCGATGCGCGCGCCCGGATGGATGATCACGCGGTCGCCGATCAGCGCATGCGTGACAGTGGCGCCGGCCCCGATCGCGCAGTCCCTCCCGATGCGCACATTCGCGCCGATCACCGCATTCGCGCCGATCAGGGTTCCGGCGCCGATCTCGGCGCGCGGCCCGATAACGGCGGCCGGATCGATCACGACGCCGGCCTCGAGCCGGGCGGTCGGATGCACCAGCGCGCTCGGCGAGACGCCGCTTGCCTCGAACAGCGAAGACGGGCGCTGCGCCTGCGGAAACAGCGCCTGGGCGACCGCCACGAAGGCGCGGTAGGGCGCGGGCGAGACGAGAACGGCGGCATCGGCGGGCGCGGCGTCGGCAAAGCGCGGGCTCACCAGGCAGAGGCCTGCACGCGTTGCGGCGAACTGCGACTCGTATCGCGGGTTCTGCATGAAGGCGAGATCGTTCGGTCCGGCGCGATCGAGCGGCGCGACGTCGGCAATGCGCCGATCAAGCGGCGTGCCGGGCCGGGCGACCGCGCCGGTGAGCGTCGCGATCTGCTGCGCGGTCAGCCCCTTCGGGCGGTCGAAGAATCGCGGCTCGGTCATGCCACCTTGGCTGCGGCGGGGCAGACGCGCAACGTCAGAATCTCGTGCCGCCGCTAAACCGCAGCGCCTGCGTGCGGTCGTTCGGATCCTGGCTGAGCACGTAGGCGTAGTCGATGCGGATCGGCCCGAATGGCGAGTCCCAGATGATGCCGGCGCCGACCGAGGAGCGGACGGTCATGGCGTTGGTGTCTTTGCCGGTGAACGGATCGACGGTCGTGACCGACAAGCCGACCGACGGGAACTGGGTCGGCCCGCGGTAATCCCACAACGCGCCCGCGTCGGCGAACACCGCAAAGCGCATGCCGAAGTCCTTCGGCAAGCCCCAGATCGGCGTCTGTATCTCGTACGACGCGCCCCAATACATCGTACCGCCGAGCGCGTCCTGCGTCGTCCCCAGCGTCAGGTCGCGCGGCCCGATGCCGGCCGGCGCGAAGCCGCGCACGAGATCGGGTCCCTTCTGGAAGTGATCGAGCATGCGCAGATCTTTGTCGCCCCAGCCGGTCACATGCCCGGCCTGCAGGTGCAACACCGAGACGATGTCGGACATGAGTTCGTAGTAGATGCGCGCATCCGCCGTGCTGCGGATGAAGTTCACGTCGCCGCCGACGCCAGCGAAGTCCTGGCGGAAATCGATGATCATGCCCTTGGTCGGGCTCTTGTTGTTGTCGACCGTGTTGTAGGTCGCCCCGTAGCCGACCAGGGAGACGATGGCCGGTCCTGCCTGGACCTGCTGCTTGACCGCCGCGGAAGCCTCGCCGTCGCCGTAGCAGCTTGTCAGGCCGGTGTAGCCGGGCGGCGCCGTGGTGGCGGGATTGAGACCCGTCGGCGCTCCCAAGAACGTCGGGAAGGTGTTCAAGAAGTCGGGGTTTATGTTGTTGCAGTTCTGCAGGATCTGATCGAGCGTAATGCTCTGCTGATAGACCGAATAGCGCAGCGATAGGCCGAAATCTTCACGCAGCGGGAAGCCGAAACGGAACCCCCCGCCAATCGTCTGCTGTTGATAGACGTAGTAGGACGATGCGTCGACCTGCTTGGCGAAAAAGTCGAGGCCGAACGCGACGCGGTAGTCGAGCAGGTACGGCTCGACCCAGCTGAGCTCGATACCGCGCGTGCGTTGGCCGAACGTGACCGCGGCGCGCGCGGCCTGGCCGCGGCCGAGCAGATTGCGCTCGCCGATCGATACTTCGGCGACGAATCCGTCCGACGTCGAATAGCCGCCCGCGACCGAGAATTCGCCGGTCGACTGCTCCTCAACGTCCACGTTGAGGATGATGCGGTCGGGCGCCGATCCCGGCTCGTTGGTGATCTTGATGGTCTTGAAGTAACCGAGGTTCCGCAGCCGCCGCTCGGCGCGGTCGACGAGCACGCGGTTATAGGCGTCGCCCTCCGCGATATCGAACTCGCGCCGGATAACGTAGTCGCGGGTGCGGGTGTTGCCGCGGATGTTGATTCGCTCGATGTAGGCGCGCGACCCTTCCTCGACGACGAACGTGATGGCGACGGTATGCGTCTCGAAGTTCCGGTCGCCGCGCGGGCGCACCTGCGCGAACGCATAGCCACGCTTCGACATCTCGATCGTCATATCCTCGACGGTCTTCTCGACCGCTTCGGCGTTGTAGGTGCTGCCAGCCGACATGCGCAGCTTGTCGCGCAATGTCACCCCATCGACGTCTTGCACGTTCGACTGCACGTTGATCGCGCCGAAGTTATAGCGGTCGCCTTCCTCGATCGTGAAGGTGAGGATGAAACCGTTGCGGGACGGATCGAACTCGGCGACCGCCGCGACGATGCGCACGTCGGCGTAGCCGTTCTTGAGATAGAATCGGCGCAACTGCTCGCGGTCGGCCTCGGCGCGGTCGGGATCGTAGAGGTCGTTGTTCTTCAGGAAGCTGATGAGGCTCGACTCGCCGGTCTTGACCACGTCGCGCAGGCGCCAGGTCGAATAGGCGCTGTTGCCGATGAAGCGGATTTCCTTGACGGTGGTCTTCTTGCCTTCGGTGATCTCGAACACGAGATCGACGCGGTTGTTGGGCCGCTCGATGATCTTCGGCTCGACGCGCACGTCGTAGCGGCCGTTCTTGCGGTAGATCTCGACGATGCGCTGGACGTCGGACTGGACCGCCGGGCGCGACAGCGCGCCGCGCGGCTTGGACTGGATTTCCGCCTGCAACTGCTCGTCCTTGACGCGCTTGTTGCCCTCGAACTGCACGCGGTTGATGACTTGGTTCTCGACCACCGTCAGGATCAGCCGGTTGCCGGACCAGCGCGGCACCACGTCCTGGAACAATCCGGTCGCGAACAGCGCCTTCACGCCCTCGTCAACCTTGGCGTTGTCGAGCCGCTCACCCGCCTTGACGTGGAAATACGACCGGATGGTGTCGGCTTCGACGCGGCGGTTGCCCTCGACCACGATCGACGCAACGGTCTGCGCCAGGGCGTGAGTCGCCGTCGCGAGAGACGCCGCACTCAAACCGACAAACGCTCCACCGCAGATGACCCCCGCCAGGGCCACCCATCGTACCACCCGCACCCGCAGCTTCATTCGCGAATTGCCCTACCCGCTCTTCTCTCCGTCGCCCCTAGCAGTCGAATTGGGCGGAATCTGTGTCCGCACCCGCCTTCTAGCCCCTTTTGGCCCCCCTTGGAAACGCCGGATCGTCTTTTGGCGCCAATGCGTTGCCCGATAGCCACTGTTCCAAGCCGCCGTTATAGGCTGAACAGATGAAGGAGGTCGTTGTAGGTGGCGAAAATCATCAGCAGAAGCACGACCGCCAACCCGAACCGGAAGCCGTATTCCTGGGCGCGGTCCGACAGCGGCCGGCCGCGGATCGCCTCGATCGCATAGAACAAAAGGTGACCACCATCGAGCAGCGGAATCGGGAACAGGTTGAGCAGGCCGATCGAAATCGAAAGCACGGCCGCGAGGTGGATGAGCGCCACGAATCCCGCGGTCGCGACTTGGCCCGAGACCTGTGCGATGCGGATCGGTCCGCCGAGCTGGTCGGCCGACTCGCGGCCGCGCACGACGCCGACGATGTAGGAGAGCGTGCGGTCCACCACGAACCAGGTCTCGCTGACGCCGTTTTCGAGCGCCCCAATCGGCCCATAGCGGATGGAACGCGTGTCGGCGGGATCGTAGCCACCCGAGATGCCGAGCTGGCCGACCCGCTTGGTCGCTCCCGAGGGATCCTTCTCGCTATGCGCGGCCGGGGTCGCATGCAGCACGATCATGCGTCCGCCGCGATCCACGTCGAAGTCGAGCGGCTGCTCGGGATTGGCGGCAACGACGTTGCGCAGATCGAGGAAGCTCTCGATCGGCTTGCCGTTGATCGCGCGCACGCGGTCGCCGGCCTCGAAGCCGGCACTCGCCGCGGCCGAGCCCGGCTGGATGGTCACGACGCGCGCCGGCATGATCGGTCCGGAAATGTCGAGCACGCCGATGCGCTGGACGTTGCCGAAGCGGTCGCGCTCCTCGCGCTGCTCGGGCGCCGCGGTCAGCGTGACCTGCTCGCCGCCGCGATCGACCACGAAGCTCAAGGGGCGCCGCGGGCTGAGCGCGACGATGCGCTGCACGTCGCTGAAGCCTTCGACCGCCTTGCCGTCGACCGAAACGATCATGTCGCCCGGCTTGAACCCCGCGGTCGCGGCCGGCGTTGCGGCCGTCACCGCGTCGATGCGCGGAACCGCGACCTGCTTGCCGAGGATCAGCGCCAGCGTGGCGAAGATGACGATCGCCAGAACGAAATTCGCGACCGGCCCGGCCGCGACGATCGCGGCGCGTTGCGGGATCGGCTTGTGGAAGAAGCTCTCGCGCCGTTCCGCATCGCTCATATGCTCGAGCGTGTCCTGATCCGGCACGCTCGCGGCGTTCTCGTCGCCGAAGAATTTCACATAGCCGCCGAGCGGGATTGCCGAGATCTTCCAGCGCGTCCCGCGGCGGTCATTGAAGCCGATCAGCTCGGGGCCAAAGCCGATCGAGAACGTCAGCACGCGTACGCCGCACAAGCGCGCGACCAGGAAATGTCCAAGCTCGTGGAAGAACACCACGATCGTGAGCACGAACAGGAAAGGAACCACATAGCCGGTGAGCCAACCGCCCATCGACCCGATGCTACCAAGTAGGTTCATTACGTCCTCGTCCCCCGCCGCCGGACTTGAGCCCCAATTTAGCTAACTAAGATGCCTTTGCGGCGATTTGTGGCAAGGAATCTTTTGCCAAACATCGTGAATCACCGTCGAGCGCGATCGCCTCTGCGATCGAACCAGGCTCGCGCATGATGCCGCGGCGGGATGCGGCCTCAAGCGTTGCCTCCACCAGTGCCGGAATACCGGTAAATCCGATCTTGCCATCCACGAAGGACTCAACCGCGATCTCGTTCGCCGCGTTGAGCACGGTCGTTGCGCCCGATCCGGTGCGCATCGCCTGCCACGCCAGGCCGAGCGCCGGAAACCGGTCGAGATCGGGCTCCTCGAAGGTCAGGCTGCCAAGCTTTGCCAGATCAAGTCGCGGCGCCGGCCAGTCGATCCGGTCCGGCCAAGCGAGGCAGTGGGAGATCGGGATGCGCATGTCGTGCGCGCCGAGATGCGCGATCACCGAGCCGTCGCTGAACTCGACCATGCCATGGACGATCGATTGGGGATGGACCACGACCTCGATCTCGTCCGGCGTCAAAGCGAATAAATGATGGGCTTCAATAATTTCAAGGCCTTTGTTCATCAAGGTCGCAGAGTCGATCGTGACCTTCGGCCCCATCGACCAGTTGGGGTGCTTGAGCGCGGCTTGCAGCGTCGCCTTGGCGATCTCGGCCTTCGACCAGGTGCGGAACGGCCCGCCCGAGGCCGTGATGATGACCTTGGTGACGTCCTCGCGGCGGCCGGCGGTGAGCGCCTGGAACAGCGCGTTGTGCTCGGAGTCGACCGGCAGCACCGTCGCGCCGGTCATTTGCGCGCGCCGCATGAACAGCGACCCGGCGCAGACCAGACACTCCTTGTTGGCGAGCGCCAGCGTCGCGCCACGTTCGATCGCGGCGAGCGCGGGCTCCAAGCCCGCCGCGCCGGTGATCGCGCCGATCACCCACTCGGCTGGACGGCGGCCGGCTTCCGCAACCGCCGAGGGGCCCGAGGCCGCCTCGATGCCGCTGCCGGCGAGGCCTGCTTTAAGGTCGCCATAGGCCGCATCGTCGGCGACCGCGGCGTAACGCGCGCCGAGCTCACGCGCGAGCTTTGCCAGCGCCGCCCCGTTGCGGTTCGCGGTCAGCGCCACGACGGCGAAACGATCGGGCTGGCGCTTCAGGAGATCGACCGTGGACGAGCCGATCGACCCGGTCGCGCCCAGGATCGAGACGGTGCGCGGCGCGGTCGCGGGTTTTGAACGGACAGTGGGTGCGCGCGTCGCCATCAACTCACCAAATGAGAAGCAATTCACCAGATCAGAAGGTCACCAGACCATAAGACCTTGGGCGGGGGCATCGAGGCCGCCGCGCAACAGACCCACCATGGCGGCTGCCAGCACAGCTGTCAAAAACCCGTCGAGCCGGTCCATGACCCCGCCATGGCCCGGAATCAGGTGGCTTGCGTCCTTGGCGCCGAAGTGGCGCTTGATGGCGGATTCGAGGAGGTCACCGCCCTGCGACACGACCGAAAGCAGCAGCGTCATACCGGCAAGCGCCGCGGTGAGCGGCACACCGGCGATCTTGGCGACCACAAGCCCGACCGCGACCGCCCCGAGCGTGCCTCCGAGCGCGCCCGACCAGGTCTTGTTCGGGCTCACCGCCGGCATCAGCTTCGGCCCGCCGACCGCGCGGCCGACGAAATACGCAAAGACGTCGGTGCCCCACACGACCGCGAACAGGAAGACGATCGCGACCAATCCGAACGCCTTGTCCGCGCGCAGGATGGACGGGGCGACCGCCAGAACGCCCGCATAGAGAAGGCCGGCCACCATCCAGGCCGCGAACGAACCGAGCGTGCGCGTCGCCGCGCCGCCCGAGCCCCGGACCAGCGTGTTCCACTCCCACAGCACGAGACAGGCCGCGATCACCCAGAACGCGACGAACGGCCAGCCGCCGAAATACGTGATCGCGAGCACCAGGGGCGCCAGCACCAGCGCGGAGATCCAACGCAGCGTCAGATTGCTGTGTCCGGTCGTGGAACGAGGCGCCGGCTCGACCTCGGCCACGCTACGATCCGGTCTTGGCGGCGAGCCCGCCGAACCGGCGCTCGCGGCGGCGATATTCGTCGATCGCCTGCTGCAGCACGGCGCGATCGAAGTCCGGCCAATACACGGGCAGGAACACGAGCTCCGAATAGGCCGCCTGCCAGAGCAGGAAGTTCGACAGCCGCTGCTCGCCGCTCGTGCGGATGATGAGGTCGGGATCGGCGAGGTCGGGCGCGTCCAGATACTGGCCGAGCAGCTCCTCGGTCACGGCTTCGGGCTTGAGCGTGCCGCGCGCGACCTCCTCGGCCATGCGCCGCGCCGCGCGCGCGATCTCGTCGCGGGCACCGTAGTTGAACGCGACCACGAGCAGCAGCCCGCTATTGCCGCGGGTGAGCTGCTCGGCTTCCTCGAGCAGGCCGCGGATATCGGGATCGAGGCCGGCGCGCTCGCCGATCACGCGCACGCGCACATTGTTGCCGTGCAGGTCGGCGAGGTCGTTGCGGATGAAGCGGCGCAAGAGCCCGAGCAGATCGCGCACCTCCGATACCGGCCGCTGCCAGTTCTCCGAGGAAAACGCGAAGATGGTGAGGCAGGCGATGCCCATGTCGCCCGCGGCGCGCACGGTCTTGCGCAGCGCCTCGACGCCGCGGCGATGGCCCTCGAAGCGCGGCAGGCCGCGCGCCGCCGCCCAGCGCCCGTTGCCGTCCATGATGATGGCAACGTGCCGCGGCACGTCGGACCCATCGCCCGGGCCAAGCGCCGCACGGTCCTGTTCGGCGATCGCCGCCACTTTGGGCGCCTTGGCCTCGGGCATCGTGATCAAAAGCTCCTTGCCGCCGCTCACACCGTCATGATCTCTTTTTCTTTGGTCGCGAGCGCCTGGTCGACATCGCCGATCGCCTGATCGGTCGCCTTCTGCACCTGGTCGGCCTGCCGCTTGTGCTCGTCCTCGCTGATCTTATGATCCTTTTCCATCTTCTTGAGCACTTCGAGGCCGTCGCGCCGCACGTGGCGCACCGCGATCCGCGCGGCTTCGGCGTATTTGTGCGCGACCTTGACCAGCTCCTTGCGCCGGTCCTGGTTGAGCTCCGGAATGCGCAGGCGGATGACCTGCCCCTCGGTCTGCGGCGACAGGCCGAGATTGGCGGCGCTGATCGCCTTCTCGACCGCATGCACCATCGAGCGGTCCCAAACCTGCACCGAGATCATGCGCGACTCGGGTACGCTGATGGTCGCAACCTGGTTCATCGGCATGTGGCTGCCATAGGCCTCGACCTGGACATGGTCGACCAGATTCGCCGAGGCGCGCCCGGTGCGCAGGCCCCCGAGTTCCTGCTTGAGGGCTTGGAGCGCACCCTGCATGCGCCGTTTGAGTTCGTCGAGACTGTGCGTGGGTGCGGCCATGGCTTTTTCCCCCGAAGAGACACCGATTGCGATCTAAATCCGTCGCCGCCGAGTGCTACCTTCGGCGGTCGGGGCGCCTTCACCCGACCAAGGTCGAGCGTCCCTTGCCGCTCAGGACCGCCGTGATCGCGCCCGGCTCGCGGATCGAGAACACAATGATAGGCATACGGTTTTCCCGGGCAAGCGCGAAGGCGGTCGCGTCCATGACCTTGAGGTCGCGATCGATCGCCTCCTGCGGGCTCAGCCGCTCATAGCGCTTGGCCTTTGGGTCTTTTTTCGGGTCCGCGCTGTAGACCCCGTCCACATTGGTCGCCTTGAGGACGGCGTCGCAGCCCATCTCGGCGGCGCGCAGCACCGCGGTCGTGTCGGTGGTGAAGAAGGGATTGCCGGTGCCGCCGGCGAATACGACCACGCGGTTGTCCTCGAAGTGGCGCAGCGCGCGCTGGCGCTCATAGGTCTCGCACACCTGTGGCATCGAGAGCGCCGACATGGCACGCGCCGGCGCACCGGCGCGCTCGAGCGCGGCCTCAAGGACGAGCGCGTTCATCACCGTGCCCATCATGCCCATCGCGTCCGCGGTCGGGCGGGCAAGCCAGGCGACCGCCGTCTCGGCGCCGCGGATGAGGTTGCCGCCGCCGACCACGACGCCGACGGTCACGCCGAGCTTACGCGCGGCG
>CAYZMR010000046.1:0-19202 GCA_964479515.1 uncultured Hyphomicrobiales bacterium
GCCCGGTGAGCGGATGACCGATCTCGACGTGAAAATGAAAGCGCCCGTCCTCGGCATATTCGTAGGAATCGCCGCGCGGCGCGAGCCGCAGGGGCAGCGGAATTCCGAACAGGCTCCAGCGCCGCACGACGAGGCGGAGCTTTCCGTCGTCGATGACGAGCGCCATGCCGGCCTTGAGCGGGCCGAAGCGTTCGCACACGAGCCACTCATAGCGTCCGCCACCCTCCTCCTGCGTCGAGTGGAACGAGCGTCCCGCGAAGGTGCGCGTCCAGCGCTCGCGGCCGTTCTCGATTTTGAAGTCGACGCGCACAGGAACATTCTCGCCCGCCTGCGGGAAGCCGATCACGGCGGCAGCGAAGCGCGCGAGGGAACTCGTCCCGCGCGTCACGGTCGCGGTTCCTTCCGCCGTCATGTCGCCGTTGAGATCGTGCAGCGCCTGCAGCGGTGCCGGCAGCGACGCGTAGGCCTCACCGAGCAGACGGCGATAGAGCGGCAAGGCCGGCGTCCGCGGTGTCGCCTCGCGGCGCCCGGTGACGATCGCGCGGCGCGCGAACAGCTTTTCGTAATCGTCGAGTTCGAGATCGCCGACCGCGGCGCGCGCGCCGGGCGCGGGTGCCTTGCCGTCGAGGCAATGGCGGATGATCGCCTCGCACGCCATCGAAGGGATCAGGGGGCCGTCGTCGGCTTCCGCGATCATGTGCCACGAGCGCGTGACGCGCGCGCCCTCCGCCTCGCCCGCGACCTCGACGAACATGCCGCCGCGATGCTCGCCCCAGCGCAGCACGTTGGTGGCCCAATGCATCAATGGCGCGAGCGGCGCGAGCGAGCGGACGAGCCGGAGCCGCACCAGCCAGGCGCACGCGTTCAACACGCGATGCAGGATCTCCGGCACTGGCCCCGCTCCCATCCAGATCGCGCGCAGGCCCGGCCAGAGGTCGGGCAGCACCTGCAGGTCGGGTACGTCGACCAGCGAGAACCGGATATTGCGCAGCGGAACGCGGCCGGGCGGCGCGACGGTGTAGCGCCTCGACTCCGCGAGCCCATAGCCGAAGCTCTTGCGGCCGTCGCGCACGAGCGCGACTTTCTGTCCCGCATAGCCCGCGATGGCGCGGATCACGTTCAAGCCCACGCCCGCATAGGGCGATGGCGCGATGCCGCCGGTGATGGTTTCGACACGCATGCCGGCGGCGAGCCGTCGCGTCACCGCGGCGGTGAGCACCGGAAAGCTCGACGCACCCGCGAGAACGAATACGCCGCGCTCGCGCGCTTGCGCCTCGAACTGCGCGATGCCGTGCACGAAGTCCGAGCCGTCGGCGAGGTCGAGATAGTTGATGCCGCGCACGAGTGCCGCCCGCACCACGCGGTACAGATCGCCATAGGTCTGGAACGGGCCGCTCGCGTCTACCACCATGTCCGGCGCGAGCGCCGTGAGCTGCGCCTCGACGTCGCCCTCGCGATCGAAGCGCACGGGCGTCAACGCCGCCTTCGCGGGCAGCGCGGCGCAGAAGGCTTGCGCCTGCGCGAGCGAGCGCCCGGCGATCAGGAGCGCGACGCGCGGCTCGTCGGCGAGGAGCCGCGCGAGCCGCCCGCCGAACGTGCCGTAGCCGCCGAGGATCAAGACTTTCAAGGTCATGCGAGGAATCGGCCGGCGAATTTCGGATCGGGTCGATAGCAGCTCGTGCGCGCGCCGAACCACTTGAGCCGATTGCGCGCGACCGTGTCATAGAGACGGTCGCGCCAGGACAGCGGCAGCACGCGCCACGCAGACGCGAGCGACCACGGAAAGCCGAGCAGCCTGGCGATGCGGATCGCAGCCTCGGATTTCAGCCAGACGACGCCGTCAGCGATCAGGATCATGGTCTCGTAATTCGTAGGGTCGAGCCCATAATGCCGGTAGAGCGCATCGCCGAGCGTCGATTGCGCCGGAAGCAGCCGAAAGACCCCTTCGGCGTCGTGGCGCAGGACGAACGACGCCGAGCCCGAACACAGCGCGCAATAGCCGTCGAAGATGATGACCGGCTTGTCGTCGGGAAACGGCGGCACGCTGGCGTCGCCGCGATAGCTGTAGGGAGCCGGCATGGACGCAATCTTCGCCGCGCCGTCCCGAAATGCAACGCTCTCGGGTGACGCGCGCCTCACGATAAGAACGGCGCCCGAACGAACCGCGCTCGAATCGCGGTTCGGACCTTCGCAAGCGCCGAAGCTTAAGATCAGGCTACCGGCGCGGGCGCGGCGATGCCGTCGAAGCTGCGGCGCCACGCGAGTCCCGTTTCGTGACGGGCAAGGACGAGAAGTGCCCGCCGAATCGGGCCGGGAGGTAAGTTCTGGAACGAGTCTGGAACGAATCGCGCCCGAATCGGTGACTCAGGTCTCCGCGCTCAAGCGCTCGCGCCAAGTCTTTGAGAGTCACACAAGATCGGGTAGCCGCGCATCCGGGATCGGGCCTGCCGCGCCGACGAAGACTTAAAGGCCGACGGACTCCAAACGGGTAAAGAGTCAATCCTGATTCTGCTGGTTGCTACGCGGATTCCGCGCCGAGCAGCCTAGCGCCCCGCTTTGTCGCCGGCCTTGATCTCGCGGACCCCGAGCGCGTCGGCGAGGCGCGCTTTGGCAGAGCCGGGACGCAGCGGCTTCTGCTGGCTCTCATGCGGTGCCCAGCCCGATAGCCACACCACATCGAACGTCGCGCGGATACGACCGTCCGCATCGGCAAACCGCTCAGCGTAGATCTCGACCATGCGGGCAAGCGTCGCGCGCCGCAGCGGCTTGCGGCGGCGTTCGACGAGCACGTTGGTCGCGCCCATGCGGCGCAGGTCCGCCATCAGATCGGTGGGCGAGGCGTAGCGCGTCGTGAGGCGGTCGACGTCGGTGACCGGCAGCGCGAAACCGGCGCGCTGGAGAAGGTTGCCGAACTCGCGTACGTCTGCGAACGGCACAACGTGCGGGGAAATCC
This sequence comes from uncultured Hyphomicrobiales bacterium, assembly GCA_964479515.1. Taxonomy (GTDB): domain Bacteria; phylum Pseudomonadota; class Alphaproteobacteria; order Rhizobiales; family Xanthobacteraceae; genus PALSA-894. The sequence goes on from CAYZMR010000046.1 coordinate 2,954, forward strand.
CCCCTTCGATTTCCAACTCCGCGAGCGCGAAGGCCAGGCGCAGTTCGGTCAGCGTGTGGCCGCCGAGCAGCGCGGCGAGAAAGAGACCGTCGGCCTTAAGGGCGCGGCGAATTTGAACGAGCGTGCCCGGCAGGTCGTTGACGAATTGCAAGGCGAGCGCAGAGACGACGAGATCGAGCGAGCCCTCACGGAATGGCAGCGCTTCCTCGTCGGCGACGACGTCGAGACCTTCGCGCGGCAGCGAGTCCACGGAAAGACACGTCCCGACATTTTTCTTTCCCGCGAGTGCACGGCGCACGGCGTCAGTCGGCGTGCCGAGATCGACCGCAAGCGGAAAGTCGCGCAGCACGACGTCGAGGCGTTCGGCGAGCTCGATGGCGAACCGGTCAATCAGGAAGGTCTCCGGACCGAGCGCGCGGGCGCGTCGCCGGCGGCGACGCAGCAGCATGCGGTCGAAGACGAGGGGGTTAGGCGACATTCTCTCCGCCGTCATCGCCCGCGAAAGCGGGCGACCCAGTAGACGCAGACCGTGATGATAACCGAAAAGACGGCGTTTACGGGGTGCCCCGCTTTCGCGGGGCATGACGACCCACTAATCTGTGTTCATGGAAACGGCAGCCGCAGCCGATCCCTCCCGGCTCACCCGCCTCACGCGTCTCGCGCAAACCCTGCGCGCGAGCCTGCGCTTTAGCCTCAACGTCGCGCTGCCGCCGCTCTGTCCGGCATGCCGCACGCTGGTCGACAGCGCCGGGCTATGCGCGGAATGCTGGGGCAAGCTCGCCTTCATCGCGCCGCCCTATTGTCCGCGCCTCGGCATTCCGTTCGTCTACGATCCCGGCCCCGGCATCCTGTCGATGCAGGCGATCGCCGATCCGCCGGCCTACAGCCGCGCGCGGGCGGCGGTGCGCTTCGACGATGTCGCGCGGCAACTGGTGCACGCCTTCAAGTATGGCGACCGGCTCGATCTGGCGCCCACGCTCGGCGCCTGGATGGCGCGCGCCGGCCACGAGCTCACCGCCGAGGCCGACGCGCTGGTGCCGGTGCCGCTGCACTGGCGGCGGCTGTGGCAGCGACGCTTCAACCAGTCAATGGCGCTCGCGGCCACGATCTCGGGCGTCTGCGGGGTTCCGGTCGCGCATGCGGTGCTCAAACGCGCCAAGGCGACGGCGCAGCAGGTCGGGCTCTCCCGCGCCGAACGCGCGACCAACGTGCAGGGCGCGTTCCGCGTCCCGTCCGAGGCGAGAGGCGACGTCAAGGGTCGCCGCTTCATCCTGGTCGACGACGTGCTGACCTCGGGGGCTACCGTCGACGCCTGCGCCCGCGTGCTGCTGCGGGCGGGCGCACGCCAGGTCGACGTGTTGGTGTTCGCCCGGGTTGTTGACCCCGCGCGGGCCCCCATATAGTGCGCATGGGCGTTCATCCTCGGTAAGCCATGCCTGAGATCGTCATCTATACGCGGGATTTCTGCTATTACTCGGACGCGGCGCGCGAATTGCTTCAGCGCAAGGGCGCAACGTTCCGCGAAGTCAACGCGACCGGTAACCGCGAGCTGCGCAACGAAATGATCGAGCGGGCGAACGGCGCGAGCACGTTTCCGCAGATCTTCATCGGCGCGACGCATGTCGGCGGCTGCGACGACCTCTATGCGCTCGAAGAGGCCGGAAAACTCGACCCACTGCTAACGCCTGAACGGGACACAGCATGACCTCAACATTCCGCGTCGGCCTGATCCAGATGCGCTCGGCGCGCGAACCGGCGGTCAACACCGAGGCGGCCGCGAAGCTGATCGGCGAGGCCAAGACCGGCGGCGCCGACTATGTGCTCACGCCCGAGATGACCAACATCATGGAGCTCTCGCGCGAGAAGCTGTTCTCGACCATCGTACCGGAGGAGAACGATCCGACGCTCGCGACCTTGCGCGAGCTCGCACGCGCGCTCGGCATCTATGTCCATGTCGGCTCGCTCGCCGTGAAGATCGCGCCCGAGAAGGCCGCGAACCGCGCCTTTCTGATCGACCGCCGTGGCGACATCGTCGCGCGCTACGACAAGATCCACATGTTCGACGTCGATCTGGCGAACGGCGAGCGCTATCGCGAGTCGCGCAGCTATCGCGCGGGCGAGCTCGCCGTCACCGCCGACCTGCCGTGGGGCCGGCTCGGCATCACGATCTGCTACGATCTGCGCTTCCCGGCGCTCTATCGCGCGCTTGCCGAGGCCGGCTCATCGTTCCTGGCGATCCCCTCGGCCTTCACCAAGCAGACCGGCGAGGCGCATTGGCACGTACTGATGCGCGCACGCGCGATCGAGAACGGCTCGTTCGTGTTCGCGGCGGCGCAAGGCGGGCATCATGAGAACGGCCGCGACACGTTCGGCCATTCACTCGTGGTCGATCCCTGGGGCCGCATCATCGCCGAAGGTGGCACCGAGCCCGGCGTGATCTTCGCCGACGTCGATCCGGCCGAAGTCGCCGCGGCGCGCGCGCGCATCCCGTCGCTGCAGCACGGCCGGCGCTTCGAGGTCATCGAGCCGATGGCGGAGCCGGCGCACCTCCACGTGGTCGGAGCAGACGCGTGATCCGTTACTCTCTCGTCTGCGACCGCGGCCACGAGTTCGAAAGCTGGTTCGCGAACTCGGCCGCCTACGACAAACAGCTCAAGCGCAAGCTCGTCACCTGTCCGGTCTGCGACTCCGTCAAGGTCGACAAGGCGATCATGGCGCCGCGGCTCGCGCGCAAGGACAAGAGCACGTCGCTGCCGGCGCCGGTCGAGGCTGCGCCGCCGCCCGCGTCGGCGCCCGCCGAACCTGCAACCCCGGTCGCGATGATCTCGCCGCAGGAGCGCGAGTTCCGCGCCAAGCTGAAGGAGCTGCGCGATCATCTGACGTCGAACGCCGACAATGTCGGCAAGACCTTTCCCGAGGTCGCGCGCAAGATGCACTACGGCGAGATCGAGCATCGCTCGATCTATGGCGAAGCCTCGCCGCAGGACGCCAAGGACCTGCACGAGGAAGGGATCGAGTTCCATCCGCTGCCGGTGCTGCCGGAGGAGCGGAATTAGGCGGGGCGGTGCTGCGAACTCCGGCTTTACCCTCCCCGCAAGGGGGAGGGGAACAGAGCGGAGTAAGCGGCTCGCTCGCGCGCTCGCCTCGTCACCGCTAGAATGTCGCGATGACCCTCTCCTCCTGGCAAGCCTGGGCCGTCCTCTCCGCGGTGTTTGCCGCGCTGACCGCGATCTTCGCCAAGATCGGCGTCGACAACGTCAATCCCGACTTCGCGACCTTCGTCCGCACCATCATCATCCTCATCTGCCTCGCGGCGATCCTCGCCGTCACCGGGCAGTTCCAGGCGCCGGGCTCGGTCTCGACGCGCAGCTACGTGTTCCTCGTTCTCTCGGGGCTCGCGACCGGCGCATCCTGGGTCTGCTACTTCCGCGCGCTCAAGCTCGGCGACGCCTCGCAGGTCGCGCCGATCGACAAGCTCAGCGTCGTGCTGGTCGCGGTGTTCGCGTTCCTGTTCCTGGGCGAGCGGCCGTCATCGCAGAACTGGCTCGGCATCGCGCTGATCGCCGCCGGAGCCGTGTTGATCGCCGTCAGGCGCTAAGCCTGAGTCTTCGCGACCGCGGGCACTGCGTCGAGCAGGCAGTCGTATTCGAAGACGTAATCCTTCGGCGTCGGCGCGATCTTCTCGGCGCAGATGTTGACGTGCAGGAACGCCGGCCAGTTGCGGCCGCCGGGGTCGACCCGCGAGTAGATCTTGGCGGGCGACCCGTATCCGGCGGCATGGATCTTCATACCCATCTTGGCGCCGAACAGCGAGCGCATCGCGTCCGTGGAAAAGCGGAAATAGTCGTGCGGCACGCCGTGAATGGGAAACGTCTGATGCGTCTGCGCGAAAATCACGCCGCCTATCCGCAGCACCTTCATGATCTCGTGCGCCGCAAGATGCGGGTACTTGAAATGCTCGAAGCCTGCCTCGGTGAAGATGATGTCGAACGACTCCTCGCCGGTGAACTGCGAGAGCCGATGCACGTCGGCGACGAAATCGACGTCGACGGCCATCTCGATGTCCGTGCCGAGGTACTCGCTCGCATGAGGGAAAAATCGGTGATGCCGCGTCGACAGCTCGGGAAGCGCCCGGCGCGTCCCAAGCTCCAGGACGCGGGGCGCAGGCATCTTCCGCGACAACTCCATCATGGCGTCGAATGCATCGCCGCCGCCATGTCCCCACTGGTCATCGCTGATGCTCTGAATGGCGAGGCGATAGGCCTGCTCGCCGATCTCTTCGGGACTCGGCGATTTCTCACGTGCCGGGTTCGATTGGATGAACGGCAAGGCCGACGCAACGATCTCTTTGAATGATCTCGGTTTCACCGGTCGCCCGCGGACGGAATGACGCCAAGTCTTACCCCGCCCGCGCCATCGCCTCAAGGTTTACGTCGGCGCAAACCGTCGCGGCCGCTCAGTGCGCCCAGATCAGCAGCCCGACGCCGGCGACGATCATCACGATGCCGACGACTTCGCGCGGGCTCACCTTCTGCTTGAAGATGAACACCGAGATCGCCTGCGCGAACAGCACCTCCACCAGCGCGAGCGTGCGCACGCTCGCGGCCGTCGCGATCGCGAAGGCGAGGAACCAGAACTGCGACGCAAACGCGCCCATGAAGCCGGCGAACAGCGAGCCGCGCCACTGCGCCGCGATGGCGACCAATACCGGCCGGTCGCGCAGCGCGAGATAGGCGGTCAGCAATGCGGCCTGCAGCACAAGGCCGCAGGCGAGCGTGAAGGTCGCCGCCATCACGAAGTGGCCGGCACTGACATTGAGGATCGCGCCGCGATAGCCGACGGCCGAGACCGCGAACATCGCGCCGGACGCCAGTCCTACGAGGGTGGGCTTGATGCCGCCGGTCATGCCGCCGGGCTTGTACGACATGACGAGGACGCCGGCGGTCGCGATCACGATCGCGACCATCATCGGCAGCGAGATCACGTCGCCGAGGAACAGCGTGCCGAAGATCGCGACCTGGATCGGCTCGGTCTTGATATAGGCGACGACGACGACGAATGAACGCCCGCCCATCGCGGCGAGCATCAGCGCGGTCGCGGCGATCTGCGCAAGCGCGCCGACGAGAAGCCAGGGCCAGTAGCTCAGGTTCGGCCGCGGCAGCGCGACGCCGGTGATCAGCGCGACCCCGAGGAGAGAGAGAAGCGCGAAGGGAAATCCGAACAGGAAGCGCACATGCGTCGCGCCGACCGTTCCGAGTGTCGTGGTCAGTTCGCGCTGCATCGCGTTGCGCACGGTTTGCCCGCCGGCGGCAAGCAGCGTGAAGACGATCCAGAGCCAGGGAGCATAAGTCATGACAAGTCCGCGCAGCAGAAGCGAAACGGGCGCGCACCGTGAAGAAGACGCAACAAACCGTCAATCCGCGTCGTTGCATTGCCATCATGCCGGTGGCGGTGCCGCTTGTTACCCTCCCCCTGGCGGCCCTCGCGGGGAGGGGAGCAGAGCGGCGCGGATGGCGAGAGCCGCTACTTCGCCCGCTCCGCCAGCACCATGTAGTTCACGTCGGTGTCGGTGGAGAGCTCCCAGCGGTCGGCGAGGAGATTGTAGATCACGCCGCGCTCATCGGTGGTCGAAAGGCCCGCGCGCTCCATCGCGATCTCGAGTTCGTCCGGCGTGACGAACTTGTCCCATTGATGCGTGCCGCGCGGCAGCCACCGCAGCACGTATTCGGCGCCGACGATGGCGAGCGCGAAGCTCTTCATGGTGCGGTTGATCGTGGCGGCGATCATCAGCCCGCCCGGCGCCACCATCTCGGCGCAGCGCTTGACGAAGAGCGTCACGTCGGCGACGTGCTCGACGACTTCCATGGCGAGCACGATGTCGAAGCGTTCACCGGCGTCGGCCAGCGCCTCGGCGCTCGTGGCGCGATAGTCGACCGCAAGGCCGCCCTGCTCGGCGTGGAGCTTGGCCGCCGCGATGTTCTTCTCGGCCGGATCGGCGCCGACGACGGACGCGCCGAGCCGCGCCAGCGGCTCGCACAAAATGCCGCCGCCGCAGCCGATGTCGAGGATGCGCAGGCCCTTCAGGCTGTCGAGCGCCTTGGGGCTGCGCTCGAAACGCCGGCACGCGGCGTCGCGGATGTAGGCAAGCCGCACCGGATTGAACTTGTGCAGCACCGCCATCTTGCCGCGCGGGTCCCACCATGTCTCGGCGAGCGCCGAGAAGCGCGCGACTTCGGCCTCGTCGATGGTGGATGGCATGGTCTATCTCCGCGTCCGCTCGTCCCCGCGAAAGCGGGGACCCAGTCTTTGGCCAAGCGCTGGACGCCCGCTTTCGCTGGCATGAGCGGCAACAATCAACCTACCCCACCCGCGCAACCCGCCCCTCGATCGGATACTGCGGATCGTTGTAGCCCGCCGCTGCCGCGTGGCCGGTGACGACGAGATCGTTGACGAAATCCTCGTCGTCCTTGGTGAACGTCACATCCAGTGCCTTCACGTAGTCGTCCCACTGCGCCTCGGTGCGCGGCCCCGCGACCACGCCGGTCATGAGGGTGTTGTTGAGCACCCAGGCGACCGCGAGATGGGCCGGGGCCACGCCGCGCCGCTCCGCGTACGCCTTGAATTGCGCCGCCGCCGCGAGCGTCTCGGGCCGGAACTCGGTCTGCAGCATGCGCTTGTCGCCGCGGCCCGCGCGCGAATCCTTCGCGGCCTCGGCCCCCGGCGCGTATTTGCCGGTGAGCACGCCGCGCGCGAGCGGCGAATAGCTGACCACGCCTAATCCGTAGTGCGCCGACGCCGGAAGCTGCTCGACCTCCGCCACGCGATAGAGCGCGTGATAGTAGGGCTGGTTCACGACGGGCCGGTCGATGCCCATCTGGTCGCAGAGATTGCAGATCTCTCCGATGCGCCAGCCGCGATGGTTCGACACCCCGAAGTACCGGATCTTGCCCTGCTCAAGCAGGCTCCCGAGCGCGCGCACCGTTTCGGCGAGCGGCGTGTCGTGATCCTCCTTGTGCAGATAGAGGATGTCGACGTAGTCGGTGCCGAGCCGGCGCAGGCTCTCCTCGCAACACTGCATCACCCATTTGCGCGACAGCCCGCCGTGGTTCGGCCACGGCCCGCGAACATTGCCAAGCTTGGTGGCGAGCACCCAGTCGTGCCGTTGGTTGCCGATCGCGCGGCCTGTGATCTCCTCGGACTTGCCGCCGGCGTAGCCGTCGGCCGTGTCGATGAAATTGACGCCCTGGTCTTTCGCTTTCGCCACGATGCGGGTCGCGGTCGCCTCGTCGGTCGCGGCGCCGAACATCATGGTGCCGAGACAGAGCGGCGAGACCTTCACGCCGCTGCGCCCGAGATTGCGATGGTTCATTGCTCTCACCTGGAACGCCGGAACGCCGTTGCGGCTTCCTTCTAGCGCGGCCTTGACCGGACCGCTAACTGAGAACATAAAGAGAACAAACGAAACCAAAGGATCGACCCATGGCATCATCCCGGCAGGCGGAGCAGCCCGGGCTCTTCGACGTTGCGCCCCCGCAGGCGGACGGTCACGCGGACGAGTTCCGAAGCTTGACTGCGGCGCGCAAGGCCGCCGAGGGCTGCACGCGTTGCCCCCTCTACAAGAACGCCACCCAGACCGCGTTCGGCGAAGGCCCGGCCCACGCGCCAGTCATGTTCGTCGGCGAACAGCCGGGCGACCAGGAGGATCTGCAAGGCAAGCCGTTCGTCGGGCCCGCCGGGCAGTTGTTCGACCGCGCACTCGCCGAAGCCGGCATCGATCGCGGCCGCGTCTACGTCACGAACGCCGTGAAGCATTTCAAGTTCGAGCCGCGCGGCAAGCGGCGCATCCATCAGAAGCCAAATCACGACGAGATCGAGATCTGCCGCTGGTGGCTCGACCAGGAGCTTCATCTCATCAAGCCGAAGATCACGGTCGCACTTGGCGCGACCGCCGCGCGCGCGCTTACCGGCCACGACGTCACCATCGCGCGCTCGCGCGGCCGGCTGACGGCGATGCGCGAGGGCATCGAGGGCTTCATCACGGTGCACCCGTCGTTCCTGCTGCGGCTGCCGGACGAAGCGTCCAAGGCGCGCGAATACGCGCGGTTCGTGGACGATCTGAAGCTGGTGGCGCGGCACCTGCCGGAGATCGGGAGGGCGGCGTAGCGCGGTCCTGAACGGGTTGCGCCCTCCACCACCCGCCGCTATGCAGTACGCGCCTTTTCCCGGGACTCGGCGCGCATGTCACGCCTCGTGATGAAATTCGGCGGAACGTCGGTCGCCGACATCGACCGCATCCGCAACGTCGCGCGCCACGTCAAGCGCGAGGTCGACGCCGGCCACGAGGTCGCGGTCGTGGTCTCGGCCATGTCGGGCACGACAGACCGCCTCATCGCCTGGGCGCGCGAGGCGGCGCCCCTGCATGACGCGCGCGAATATGACGCCGTGGTCGCCTCGGGCGAGCAGGTGACCGCCGGGCTGCTCGCGATCGTGCTGGAGGGGATCGGCGTGAACGCGCGCTCCTGGCAGGGCTGGCAGCTCCCGATCCTGACCTCCAACGCGCATGGCGCGGCGCGCATCGAGGAGGTCAACGGCGAAGAACTGATCAAGCGTTTCCGCGAGCGCCACGAGGTGGCGGTGATCGCCGGCTTCCAGGGCCTGCACAAGGCGACCGGCCGCATCACCACGCTCGGGCGCGGCGGCTCCGACACCTCGGCGGTCGCCGTCGCGGCCGCGATCAAAGCCGACCGCTGCGACATCTACACCGATGTCGACGGCATCTACACGACCGATCCGCGCGTGGTGCCGCGCGCGCGCCGGCTGGAGAAGATCGCGTTCGAGGAAATGCTGGAGATGGCGTCCCTCGGCGCGAAGGTGATGCAGGTGCGCTCGATCGAGCTCGGCATGGTGCACAATGTGCGCATCTTCGTGCGTTCGAGCTTCGACCGGCCGGAAGACATCGATCCGCATCAAAACCAGCCGCCCGGCACGCTGATTTGCGACGAGAGTGAGATCATGGAACAGCCTGTGGTGACCGGCATCGCCTTCTCCAAGGACGAGGCGCAAATCTCGATCCGCCTTGTGCCCGACAAGCCGGGTGTCGCCGCCGCGATCTTCGGGCCGCTCGCGGAGGCGAACATCAATGTCGACATGATCGTGCAGAACGTCTCCGCCGACGGCGCGACCACCGACCTGACCTTCACGGTGCCGGCCGCCGACTATGCCCGCGCCAATGCCGTGCTGGCGAAGGCGAAGGACAAGATCGGCTACGACCATGTCGACGGCTCGCGCGAGGTCGCCAAGGTGTCGGTGATCGGGATCGGGATGCGCAGCCATGCGGGCGTCGCGGCGCAAGCCTTCAAGGCGCTCGCCGACCGGCAGATCAACATCCGCGCGATCACGACCTCGGAGATCAAGTTCTCGCTGCTGATCGACGCGGCCTATACGGAGCTCGCGGTCCGGGCGCTGCATAGTCTATATGGGTTGGATCGGTAGCTCTTGCCCCTGCCTCCCCTCTCCTACGCGCAGCGCTTCGAGGACTTCCACCTCGCGCGCTGCTTCGAGGGCCAGGAGACCGGCTTTTATGTCGACGTCGGCGCCGGGCACCCGGTCTACGACAACGTCTCGTTCGCGTTCTATCTTCAGGGCTGGCGCGGCATCACGGTCGAGCCGAACCCGGCGCTCGCGGCGCTTTCCCGCGCGGTGCGACCGCGCGACCACCTGTTTGAAGGGCTCGCGGGCGCGGCTCCCGGCGAAGCCACGCTCTACCTCCAGCGCGAATTCCATGGGCTCTCGACCACGATCGCCGAGCACGCGCAGGCAGCCGAGCGGGAAGTCGGCCGGAAAGCCGAGACCGTCACGCTGCCGGTCACGACGCTCGCGGCGTTGTGCCGCGCGCACCCGCCCGCCGGAATCGACTTTCTGAAGGTGGATGTGGAGGGTGCCGAAGCCGACGCGCTGCGCGGCGCGGATTTTTCGCGCTTCCGTCCCAAGGTGATCGTGGTCGAGGCGATCAAGCCGTTCACGCTCGCGCCGGCTTGGGATGAGTGGGAGCCGCAACTCGGCCGCCACGGCTATTCCTATGTCTGGGACGACGAACTCAACCGCTATTACGTCGCCGCGGAAGCAAGCGCGCTCGCCGACAAACTCACCGCCGGCCCGAAGTGGTACGCCGATGGGCCCCAGATCGGGCACTACAAGGGCGCCGCGATCGACCCGGCGCATCCGGATCACCGTCTCTCGCTGCTGCTGCAGAGCGCCGACCTCGCGATGCTGCCATTGACCGACTCGGCCGTGTTTTTTGACATGCTGACGACAGGGGAACGCGACCTCGACCGCCCGGCAAGCGATGCTGACGTGGCGGCGATCATGACAAGATTATTCGGCGAATCTCCCGCAGTGCAGCACAATGCTGCTCACAATCGGGAATCCATTCGCGACGCTTATCGCCGGATCATCGATTCCGATGCGTTCCGCGCTTCCTGCGGCCGTATCGCGGCCAGCTACGCGTGGTAATGATCGTGTCGCTTGCCCGCGGCACGCTGCATTCGCTATAGCCTCGCAGTGGATGGTCGTGGGGCCGGCGCCCGCGACCTGAAAGCCGAAACACGGCGCAAGGACTTCGATGGCGGTGCGTGGCGCAGTTGGCGGACCGCGCGTGCTGTTGCGCCGGCTTCGCGAGGTCATGGCGGAGCCGGTCAGCGCGCAGGAGCGCCTGAACAAGATCGTCGTGCTGATCGCCGCGAACATGGTCGCGGAGGTCTGCTCGATCTATGTGCTGCGCGTTGACGGTACGCTCGAATTATATGCCACCGAAGGCCTGAACCCGGAGTCGGTGCACGTCACGGTGATGCGCCAGGATGAGGGCCTCGTCGGCCTGGTGGCGAGCGAAGCGAAGTCGCTCAACCTCTCCGACGCACAGCACCATCCGGCCTTCGCGTTCCGCCCGGAGACGGGCGAGGAAATCTATCATTCGTTCCTTGGCGTGCCGATCCTGCGCGCCGGCAACACGCTCGGCGTGCTGGTGGTGCAGAACCGCGCCGGCCGCAATTATTCGGAGGACGAAGAGGAAGCGCTGCAGACGACCGCGATGGTGCTCGCCGAGACCATCGCGTCGGGCGAACTCTCCGCGCTCGCAAAACCCGGCCTCGAGCCCGCCGCGCATCGGCCACTGCAGCTTATCGGCCTTTCGATCTCCGACGGCATCGGGCTCGGCCACGTCGTGCTGCATGAGCCGCGCGTGGTGGTCACCACCCTCATCGCCGACGACCCGAAGAAGGAATTGCAGCGCCTCGACGCCGCGCTGCACACGCTGCGCGCCGACCTCGACCTTCTGCTCGAGCGCCGCGATGTCGCCGACGGCGGCGAGCACCGCGAGGTGCTGGAAGCCTATCGCATGTTCGCGCATGACCGCGGCTGGATGCACAAGATGCACGAGGCCGTGACGACCGGCTTGACCGCCGAGGCGGCCGTCGAGCGCGTGCAGTCCGACAACCGCGCGCGCATGATGCGCCAGACCGACCCCTACCTGCGCGAACGCCTGCACGACCTCGACGACCTCGCCAACCGGTTGATGCGCCAGCTCGTCGGCCGCGACCACGCGCCGCCGCGCGAGGAGCTCCCCGACAACGCGATCCTAGTCGCGCGCGCGATGGGGCCGGCGGCGCTGCTCGACTACGACCGCAAGAAGCTGCGCGCGCTCGTGCTCGAGGAAGGCGGGCCGACCTCGCACGTCTCGATCGTGGCGCGCGCGCTCGGCATCGCGGCGGTCGGACAGATCGCCAATGCGACCGGCATCGTCGATCCGGGCGACGCCATCATCGTCGACGGCACCATGGGCCATGTGCATGTGCGCCCGACCGCCGACGTGGAGAAGGCCTATGCGGACCGGGTGCGACTGCGCGCGCGCCGCCAGGCGCAGTATGCGGAGCTGCGCGACAAGCCCTGCGTGACGAAGGACGGCGAGAAGATCTCGCTGCTGCTCAATGCCGGCCTGCTGGTCGACCTGCCGCATATCGACGAGACCGGCGCCGCCGGCATCGGCCTGTTCCGCACCGAGCTGCAGTTCATGGTCGCGCCCTCGCTGCCGCGCACGAACGAGCAGCTCGGCCTCTACCGCCAGGTGCTCGACGCCGCCGCCGACCGTCCGGTCACGTTCCGCACGCTCGACATCGGCGGCGACAAGGTGCTGCCCTATATGCGCTTCGAGGAGGAGGAGAACCCCGCCCTCGGCTGGCGCGCGATCCGCCTCGGGCTCGATCGGCCGGGCCTGTTGCGCAGCCAGATCCGCGCACTGCTCGACGCGGCCGCGGAGCGCGAGCTGCGCATCATGTTTCCGATGGTCAGCACGGTCGGCGAGTTCGACCAGGCCAAGACCTTCGTGGAGCGCGAACTGACCCATCTGCGCCGCCACGGCCACCGGTTGCCCGAGCGCGTGCATGTCGGCGTCATGGTGGAGGTGCCGGCGCTGCTCTATCAGCTCGACGAGCTGCTGGCGCGGGTCGATTTCCTGTCGATCGGATCGAACGATTTGGCGCAGTTCATGTTCGCGGCCGACCGCAGCAACACGCGCCTTATCGGACGGTTCGACCCGATCTCGGCGCCGATGCTGCGCGCCTTAAAGCAAATCGTCGACAAGGCCGGCGCCGTCGGCAAGCCGGTGACGCTGTGCGGCGAGCTTGCCTCGCAGCCGATCGGCGCGCTCGCGCTGATCGCGATCGGCTATCGCGCGCTCTCGCTCTCGGCGTCCTCGGTCGGGCCGGTCAAGGCCATGCTGCTGGAGCTCGACGCCAAGAAGGCCGCGGCCGCCGTCGCGCCGCTGCTCAACGGCACGGACCGCAAGGTGACGGTGCGCGAAAGGCTCGAGGCGTTCGCGGCGGCGGAAGGGTTGCAGCTCTGAGCGAGCCAGGAGTGGCTGGCCCCGATTGCCGCTTGTCCCGGCCGACCGGGTCCCTTACCTACCAGCCCCGATGATGCTGCCCGAACACAGGCTGGACGCGTTGGTGGCGCGCCTCAAGACCGTCGAGGACGATCTTGCGGCCGGCCCCGACCGTGAGACCTATGTGAAGCTGTCGCGCGAATTCGCCGAACTCCGGCCGGTGGTGGAAACGATCAGGAGCTACCGCGCAACGATGAGCGAGATCGCCGATCTCGACGCGCTGCTCGCCGATCCGGCAACCGACCGCGAGATGCGCGCGCTCGCCGAGAGCGAGAAGCCGGCGCTGGAGCAGAAGCGCGAAGCGCTGACGCAGGACATCCGCCGCGCGCTGATCCCCAAGGACGCGATGGACGAGCGCAACGTGGTGCTCGAAATTCGCGCCGGCACCGGCGGCGACGAGGCTTCGCTGTTCGCCGGCGACCTGTTCCGCATGTACGAGCGCTATGCCGCCAAGCAGGGCTGGAAGGTCGAGGTGTTGTCGGCGAGCGAAGGCAGCATGGGCGGCTACAAGGAGATCATCGCCGAGATCAAGGGACGCGGCGCGTTCGCCAAGCTCAAGTTCGAATCCGGCGTGCACCGCGTGCAGCGCGTACCCGACACCGAAGGATCGGGGCGCATTCACACGTCGGCCGCAACCGTCGCGGTGCTGCCCGAGGCCGAGGACGTCGACGTGACGATCAACGAGTCCGATCTCAAGATCGATACGCTTCGCTCCAGCGGCGCCGGCGGCCAGCACGTCAACAAGACCGAGTCCGCGATCCGCATAACCCACATGCCGAGCGGCATCGTGGTCGCCATGCAGGAGGACCGCTCGCAGCACAGGAACCGCGCCAAGGCGATGGCAGTGCTGCGGACCAAACTCTACGAGATGGAGCGCCAGAAGCTGGATTCTGCGCGCGCCGCCGCACGGCGCGGCCAGGTCGGCTCAGGCGACCGCTCCGAGCGCATCCGCACCTACAATTTCCCGCAGGCGCGCGTGAGCGACCACCGCATCAATCTCACGCTCTACAAGCTGCCGCAGATCCTCGAGGGCGAGGCGCTCGGCGAGATCATCGACGCGCTGGCGCAGGAGCATCAGGCGGAGCTCTTGGCGGCGGAGGACGCGTGATCGCGACGTTGCGCGGCGCCTCGGTCGCGCACGCGCGCCGCGCGCTCGCCGAGCAGTTCCGCGCCGCGGATATCGAATCCCCCGAGCTCGATGCCCGCGTCCTGATCGGCCATGCGCTCGGGCTCGATCACGCCGGCTTGGTGCGCGCCGCCGCGCAGCAGATCTCGGACCTGACCGCGAGCCAGATCGACCGCTTCGCGGCGCGACGGCTTGCCGGCGAGCCGGTCGCGCGCATCCTCGGCGCGCGCGAGTTCTGGGGCCTGCGGCTCGCCGTGACCCCCGCCGTGCTCGTGCCGCGGCCCGAGACCGAGACCGTGGTCGAGCTCGCGCTTGCGCTCATGGACCAGGAGGGTCCGCGCACGCGGCCGCTGCGCATCGCCGATCTCGGCACCGGATCGGGCGCGCTGCTGTTGGCGCTGCTCACCGAACTGCCCGGCGCATGCGGCGTCGGGACCGACATCGATCCGCCGGCGCTCGCAGTCGCGCGCGACAATGCGGCGCGGCTCGATCTTGTGGCGCGCGCGCGCTTCGTCGCGGCCGATTACGGCCACGCGCTGACCGGCCCGTTCCACCTCGTGGTGTCGAACCCGCCTTACATCGCCAGCGCCGGGATCGCGACGCTCGACGCGGAGGTGCGCGAGCATGACCCGCGCCGCGCGCTCGACGGCGGCGCCGATGGACTCGAGGCCTATCGGGCGATCGCCGCCGATGCGGCACGCCTTGCGGGCGGACCGGCCGTGGTCGAGATCGGCCGGGGGCAGGAGGCGGACGTCGAGCGCCTGTTTGCGGCAGCCGGATTTCGCCTGATGACGGGGCGCCGCGACCTTGCCGGGATCACGCGCGCGCTCGGCTTTGTTAGCCATGCGTCCCGGGCTCCCGGGAACCGGTAAAAAAGCACTTGGAATATGGCTGAAGACCGACTAGGTTTGTCTGAGGAATCGATCCCAGATTGGTCGAAGCACCACGACAGAGGCCCGGAGCGAAGCTCCGCGAGGCAGTGGCGCAGACGGGGCGAATGAGGAACTTCCTTAGCTTAAGGAATTGACGGTTCGCCGCTCGGGAATCGAACGCTTTCACCGGTTGGCACGTATCGGGCTTGTCGCTTTGGCCTGATAGGTGCGTGACGAAGGGTGATGATGCCGTGGCGTGGCCACGGCGGGAGAGAATGTCAGGACAATCGCAACCGCGATCGTCGCCTATCGGCGCACGCAATAGGGCGGCACTTCGTCAGGTTCTGACGCGGGCGGTTGATTTTTCGTGCCGGCGCGGATGCCGGATGAGGGCTCGGGTCTAAGAGCTTGGAAGGCGCTGGCGTGTGAGAGACGCCGCAAATCAAGGAGTTGTTGAACAACACGCCATGAGAAACGGTCAACATCAGCACCACAAGCAGCGCATGCGCGGGCGCAACAATAACAACAACAATAACAACAATCGGCGCAGCCATAATCCGCTCACGCGCGTTTATGAGTCGAACGGACCCGATGTGAAGATCCGCGGCACCGCCAACCACGTCGCGGACAAATATCTTCAGCTCGCGCGCGACGCCCAATCCTCCGGTGACCCGGTTTCGGCTGAGAATTACTTCCAGCACGCCGAGCATTATTTCCGCCTGATCGCGGCGGCGCAGGAGCAGTTCCGCCAGAACAATCCGAATTTCCAGGCGCCGCGTGCCGAGGGCAACGACCAGCAGTTCCAGCCGCGCAACGAGGAAAGTTTCGACGACGGCGACGAGGATACGACGCCGCAGCCCTTCGCGGCCGACACGCCGTTCGGCACGCGCGAGCCGCAGCCCTACATCCCGCGCGATGCGCAGCCTTTCGTGCAGCGCGACAATCAGCCGTATCAACCGCGCGACGGCCAGCCGCAGGAGGCCCGGCCGCAACCGCAGGCACAACCGCGCGTGGCCGCCGAACCCGGCCATGTGGAGAGCTTGCCGGCGTTCATCACCGGCGGTGCGCCGCTGGCGGCGCCGCCGAGCAACGGGCCGAACGGCTACGACAATACGCAGGGCGACCGTTTCCCGCTGCACCGCCGGCGGCGGCGCCATCGCGGGCCGCGCGGCGACCTGAACGCGCCGCAGGGCGGCGATCAGTCGGACGATCCGGGACCGGCGAACGGCTGATCCTTCGAGGGCCTCGCTTCGCGAGGCCACCTCAGGATGACGTTTCAGCTACTGCGCGCGGCTCCGCCCGGCGAGGGCGCGAGCA
>CAYZMR010000047.1:0-5232 GCA_964479515.1 uncultured Hyphomicrobiales bacterium
TCGCGCGCGCGGCGATCAATACGCTGATCTTCCTGGTGATCGGCATCAACTTCAAAATGATCATCGCGCTGGTGCTGTCGGGATTCTTCGTGCAGCAACGCGCCTGGATCCGGTGGCTCTCGCTGCTTTTCATTTTGCCATGGGCCGTTCCGTCGATCCCGACCATCCTGTCGATCCGATTCATGCTCAATCCCGAATGGGGCATGATCAATCAGCTCATCTTCAAGC
Source organism: uncultured Hyphomicrobiales bacterium (assembly GCA_964479515.1). GTDB lineage: Bacteria > Pseudomonadota > Alphaproteobacteria > Rhizobiales > Xanthobacteraceae > PALSA-894. The sequence goes on from CAYZMR010000047.1 coordinate 229, forward strand.
TCACGCTCGATGATGGACCAAACTGGCTCAATCAGCCGACGATCGCGCTCACGATGGCGATCCTGGTGCACATCTGGAAATCGTTGCCGTTCTGGACCTTGATCCTGGTGACCGGGCGGCTTGCGATCTCGCAGGATCTCTACGAGGCGGCCGAGGTCGACGGCGCGAGCTCCTGGCAGAGATTCCGCTTCATCACCTGGCCGTCGATGCAGACGCTGTATCTCACCTGCACGCTGCTTTCGATGATCTGGACGCTCGGCGATTTCAACAGCGTCTACCTGCTCACCGGCGGAGGCCCGGCCGATCTGACGCATGTGCTGGCGACGCTCGGTATCCGCTATCTGCGGCTCGATCAGCTCGACCTCGCGATGGCGGCGATCGTGTGTGCGCTGCCGTTCGTGCTGCCGCTCGTGTACTTCATGATGAAACGGCTGTCGCGATGAAGCTCCCGTCACTGCGCGACGTCGGCACCGAGGCGAAGCTCCTGCTCATCGGCATCCCGGTGTTCATTTGGACGATGCTGCCGCTCTATCACATGTTCCTGTTCTCGATCTCGCCCAAGGAGGACGCGTTCAGCGGCAAGCTCTGGCCGGACCATCCGACGTTGCGCAACTTCAGCATCGTGTTCCATCAGCAGCACTATTATCTGCGCGACTTCTACGTCCAGTTCTGGAATTCGACCGTGATCGCGGTCGCGGTCGGCGTATTCACGCTGCTGATCGCGACGGCGGCGGCGTTCGCGATCTCGCGGTTGCGCGTGAAGGGCGGACGCACCATCATGAACCTCGCGCTGTTCACCTATTTCATTCCGGCGGCGTTCCTGGCCGTGCCGATGTACCGCACGATGGGACTCTACGGTCTGCTGAATAACCACTGGTCGCTGATCCTCGCGATGGTGACGATCGCGTCGCCATACGCGATCTGGGTGCTGAAGCAGGCGTCCGACAAGCTCCCGATCGAGCTCGACGAGGCGGCCCTGGTCGACGGCGCGACGACGCTGCAGCTTTTTCGGCTGGTCTATGTGCCGCTGATGATGCCGTCGCTGGTTGCGGTCGGCACTTATGCGATCCTGCTCGCCTGGAACGAGTATCTCTACGCGTTCCTGCTGCTGTCGAAGGATGTCGAGCTCACGCTTCCGGTCGCGCTCGGCAATTTCCTCGCCGCGGACGACTCGCCGTGGGAACTGCTGATGACGACCGGCGTGATCTACGCCCTGCCGCCGGCCGCGATCTATTACGTGTTTCGGCGCTACATGGTGGCGGGCCTCACCGCCGGCGCGGTGAAGAGCTGACTAATCTTCGTAGATCATCTTCTTCGTCATGCCGCCGTCGACGGTGAAGTTCGCAGCCGTGACGAAGCCGGAACGTCCGCCGTCGAGCAGGTAGCTGACGATCTCGGCGATGTCTTCCGGCTTGCCGACGCGGCCCGCGGGATGTTGGGCGTGATCCTTGGCGCGCAGCGTGTTGTAGTCCTTGGTGGCGATCCAGCCGGGGCTGACGCAGTTCACGCGCACCGGCGCAAGACTCATCGCGAGCGCATGCGTCAGCGCGACGAGGCCGCCTTTGGTCGCCGCGTAGGCCTCGGTGTTCGGCTCCGACATCGCGGCGCGGGTGGAGGCGATCGCCACGAACGCGCCGTGCGACTGGCGCAACGGCCGTTCGGCGGCTTTGGCGAGCAGATACGCCGCCGTCAGATTGACATCGAGCACGCGCCGCCATTCGGCGAGCGTGAGTTGCCGGATCGGCTTCCTGATCATGATCCCGGCATTCGACACGACGCCGTCAAGGCGGCCGAACCTGTCGACCACGGCGGCGACCGCGCGTTCGGCTGTCGTTTCCTCGCCGATGTCGCCCTCGATGACGGCGACGCGGCGCGCGTGGCCGCGATAGGCGCGATTGAGATCACCCGCCTTGAGATCGATAACGCCGACGCGCCAACCGTCATCGAGCAGGCGCCGTGCGGTCGCGCGGCCGATGCCGTGCGCTGCACCCGTGATCAATGCCACGCGACGCTCGGTCTTCATGGCGGCGCCGGCCGATCCAGCGGCCCGCCAGCCTTCTTCCAGGCGTCGATCCCGCCCTGTACGTGGCAGGCGGTTGTCAGACGCGCGTCCTGCGCCGCCTGGACCGCCATGGCGGAGCGTTCGCCGAAGGCGCAGTAGAACAACAGACGCCGATGCGGCGCCGCCGCGAGCGCGCTGATGGCGCCGCCGGGCGCGATATTGGCGCGCAGGTTGGGGTAGGGCGCGTGCAGGGCCCCCGGGATGACGCCGTGCTTCTCGCGCTCCGCGCTCTCGCGCAGATCAATGAACGCGACGTCCGACCGTCCGACCAGGCCGATCGCCTCGCTTGCGCTCACGGCAAGGCCGCGCCGCGCGATCTCATCCTGCGCCAACCCCACCTTCATGTTGGCGGGCACCGCAACGTCCATCATCTTTGGATTCGGAAGTTTGAGGCTGCGCATCAGCGCGGCGTATTCGTCGATCGACGTCACTTGCAGGCGCGGATTGAACGCCCTTTCCTCGCCGATGGTCGAGACCGTGTCGCCCTTGTAGTCGTGCGCCGGATAGACGAGCGTCTCGTCGGGCAGCTTGAGCAGGCGGTTGAAGATCGATTCGTACTGCATGCGTGCGTCGCCGTTTTGGAAATCGGTGCGGCCGGTACCGCGGATCAGCAGCGTGTCGCCGGTGAAGACGCGATCGCCGAGGAGGTAGCTGTAGGAATCATCCGTGTGGCCGGGCGTGTACATCACGTCGAGCGCGACCCCGTCGATGGTCAGACGCTCGCCGTCGGCGACGCGCATCGAGACGACGTCCGCCTTGCTCTGTTCGCCCATCACGGTGATGCACTGCGTGCGGTCGCGTAGCGCGCCGAGGCCGGTGATGTGGTCGGCATGCAGATGCGTGTCGACCGCCTTGACGAGTCTCAGGTCGAGCTCGCGGACGAGCTGGAGATAGCGCTCGACCTTCTCCAGCACCGGATCGAGGATCAGCGCCTCGCCGCCATGCCGGCTCGCGATCAGGTAGGTGTAGGTGCCCGAGACGCTGTCGAAAAGCTGGCGGAAGATCATGGCGCTTCCGTTTCGTTGTCCGCGGCGCTACGCCGCCTTCTGCACCCAGAACTGATACATGCCGCCGAACGTATCCGGATTCGCGGCCTCGAAGCGGTCCCATAGCGCGAGATCGGTCATGCTCGCGTCGTCCGGGAACGCCCTGCGGTAACTCAGGAGCGTCGGCGCGCTCAGCTCGAAACCGAGCAGCGTCAAGCCATGCTCGTTGAGGAATGCGCCGATTTGAGGAAGCGTCAGCCGGTGCTCCTGGACATGGAACAGGAGGTCGCGGCATGCGCTGGTGCTGTAGAAGTCGGGCGACTGCAGGACCGTGGCGAAGCGCGCGTCCGGCCTGGAGAAAAGGTCCTGGCGGCAGCGCCTGATGTCGTCGGGCGTCGTGCCGTAGCGGCGTTGGGCGATGATCTGGCGCAACGCGACGATGTTTTGGCGTCCGAGTTCGCTGTAGAGCCCGAGCCGCATGAAGCCGTCCGGCTTGAGCAGCTTGACCAGCGTCGACCAGCCGCGCATCGGCTCGGCAAGGTGGTGCAGGACGCCGCTCGATTCGATCATGTCGAAACGGCGATCGAGGGCGAGCGCAAGGATGTCGGCCTGGGCGTACTCGATGCTGACGCCTGCGGCATCCGACTTGCGCTTCGCGTAGGCGAGGCTTGCAAGGCTGAGGTCGATCGCGAACACGCGCGCCTGCGGGAATCGCTGGGCGGTACCGATCGGCTGCTGCCCGGTGCCGCAGCCGGCGACCAGGATGTCCGGCGCTTCCGGCTCCGGAATATCGCGCAGCGGCGGCCTTGGAAAAAGGCCGCGCAGATAGGCGCCGATGCTGTGTTCCGGCGGTGTCGGCGCAACGCTGACCCAGCGCGGATAGGGGTTATCCTCGTATTGCTGGCGTACCGCCTGGGAAACCGGGTCGACGATTTCGGTCAGGCGCGGTATCGCGGCGCGTAGCGCGGCTTCCGCCTGCGGCTCGCGTACGTGCTCGGTGATGAGCGCGTCGAGCGGTTGTAGCCATTTGCGGCCGAGCAATGCGGAATCGCGGTCGAGCGTGTGGAGCGGCGCATAGGCCGAAAGCGCGATCAGATGGATCGCGAACACCGGCGAGCCGACGGCGAGCGCCGTCCGCACCGACATGCGCAACGATTCCAGCGCCTGGCGCTCCGTGTCGGACACGTCGAACACATACTCGTTGATGAAGCATTGGCGCGCGAGCGAGGACGCAAAACCGATCATCTCGGGGGAAACCTCGGTCTTCGCGCGGAGCGCCGCGTCGAGCAGGATCGTGCGCACGCCGGTGAGCAGGCGTTCCAGTCCGATATCGCTGACGAGCCCGTTGTCGAGGACCGCGCGGAGCAGTTCGTCGGACGCGAGCACGCCGATGACGACGCTGCACTCGCTCGGCGGCAACCGACGGGGCCACGACGCCAAAGCGGCCCGGATACCGCCCAAGATGGTCGGCTCGCCCTTGATCACCGCGATGGCGGCGGCGGTCAGGTCGACCGGGCGCGCCCAAGCCTCGCGCAGCGCGCGGATCATCAGCCCGCGGAACGCCGGGACCGGCGGCAGCCGGTCCGCGCCGCGCACGCATTGGACGAACAGCGCGCGGGCGTCCGCGCTGTCCCGCGCGGCGAGGGCGCGTGAGATCGCTTCCAGCGCCTCGTTTGCGCGGCCCTGGTCGAGCAGAACGGCCGCAAGATTGTGCTGCGCGGAAGCCAGGTCCGGTTTGAGCTTGACGGCGGCAGCATAATGTTGGGCCGCGGCCGCAAGGTCGCCGCCATCGCGCAGCAGGTCGGCGAGCTGGTTGCGGAAGACCCAATCGTCGGGCTGTAGCTCGACCGCCCTGCGCAGATGATCGATCGCCGCCTCGCGCCGCCCGAGCGCGTGGCAGGCCTGCGCCATGGTGCCGTGATAGGCCGCGATGCGGTCATTCGCCGCGATCGCCCG
>CAYZMR010000047.1:5332-19004 GCA_964479515.1 uncultured Hyphomicrobiales bacterium
TTGGCGATCGGCGTGTCGTCGCGCGCGCCCCACTCGGACCACGAGCCGTCATAGAGCGCCTTCGGCTCCTTGCCGAGCGCGTCGAGCGCGAGCCACAGGATGGCGGCGGTGACGCCGGACCCGCAGCTCGTGATCGTCGGTTTGCCCATGTCGACACCGCCAGCCGCGAATGCGGCCTTGAGCGCGTCGGGCTGCGCGAGGCGGCCGTCCTTGACCACGCTCGTCGTCGGCACGTTGAACGCGCCCGGCATGTGGCCGCCCTTGAGGCCCGGCCGCGGCTCCGGCGCCTCGCCGCGAAAGCGGTCGGCGGGGCGTGCATCGACGACCTGCGCCGATCCGTCGGCGAGCACGGTCTTGATCATGTCGACGTTTGCCACCATGGCGGCGTTCATCTTGGACGTGAAGGCCTTCGCGGCATGCGTGACCGGGCCGGATTCGGTCGGGCGCCCTTCGGCCTTCCATTTGGGGAAGCCGCCGTCGAGCACGAAGACGTTGTCCGCGCCGAACACGCGGAAGGTCCACCACACGCGCGCGGCACCGCCCAGGCCCGCGCCGTCATAGACCACGATGGTCATGCCGTCGCCGATGCCGAGCTTGCCGACCGCGGCCGCGAAATCGGCGGCGCTCGGGAGCATGTGCGGGAGGCTGGTCGAATGATCCGCGATCGCGTCGATGTCGAAGCGCGCAGCGCCCGGGATGTGGGCTGCGAGGTATTCGGCGTTCGCGTCGCGCTTGAGCGCCGGCAGATAGAATGAGCCGTCGACCACGGCTAGCCCCGGGTCGTTCAGACGCGCGGCGAGCCATTCGGTGGAGACGAACCGGCGGCTCGGCGGGGCAGGGGATTCGCTCATGACTTGCTCCAATCAGGCAAACGATATCCGCACCCGGCGGTTCTGCTTGCCCTTTTTCTCGATCGTCGTCACGCGGACGGCGCCGATCTCTGAGGTGCGTCGAACGTGCGTGCCGCCGCAGGGCTGCAGGTCGAAGCCGACGATCTCGATCAGCCGCACCCGGCCGCTGCCGATCGGCGGCTTCACCGACATGGTCTTGACCAGACCCGGATTGGCCTCAAGCTCGGCATCCGCGATCCAGCGCGAGCGCACCTCGGCGTCGGCTGCGATCATCTCATTGAGCTTCGCCGTGATCTCGTCCTTGTCGAGGCCAGCTTCCGGAATGTCGAAATCGAGCCGGCTGTCGTCCTCGTTCACGGCGCCGCCGGTCACCGGATAAGGCAGGATGGCCGAGAGCAGATGCAGCGCGGTGTGCATGCGCATGCGGGCGTAGCGCGGGCCCCAGTCGATCTTGAGCGTGACCGGCTCGCCGATCTGCGGCCGCAACGCGACGCCTTCGGCCGGCACATGCGCGATCTCGGTCTTGAGCGCATCATTGTAGACGGCGGTCGCGAGCGGGAATTCGCCCGCGGGCGTCATCAGAATCCCGCTGTCGCCCGGCTGCCCACCCGAGGTCGCGTAGAAGCACGTGCGATCGACCACGATGCCGCCCTTCTCGGTCAGACCGAGCACGGTTGCGGGCGTCGAGGTGATGTAGGCGTCTTCGCGGAACAGGCAGTCGGTAGGCATCACTGTCCTCTTACGTCATCCGGTCCGAGCGCCAAGCGACCGTCACACATACGGCACCTTGACCTGCGAGCGCCGCTCCAGCCAGGACGGCACCGGCAGACCCTTCTCGCGCAGGAACTTCGGGTCGAACAGCTTCGACTGATAGCGCGTGCCGTAGTCGCAGAGCACCGTCACGATCGTCTTGCCGGGACCGAGCTCCTTGGCGAGCCGCACCGCGCCCGCGATATTGATGCCGCTCGATCCGCCGAGGCAGAGACCTTCGTGCTCGAGCAGATCGAAGATGATCGGGACGGCCTCTTCGTCGGGGATGAGGTAGGCCTTGTCGACCTTGATGTCCTCAATGATCGGCGTCACACGGCCAAGGCCGATGCCTTCGGCGATCGAGCCGCCTTCGGTCACCTTGGCCTCGCCATGCGCGAACAGATTGTACATCGCAGCGCCGCGCGGATCGGCGACGCCGATCACGACGTCCTTGCTCTGTTCCTTCAAATAGGTCGAGGCGCCGGCGATCGTGCCGCCCGAGCCGATCGAACAGATGAAGCCGTCGACCTTGCCGCCGGTGTCGCGCCAGATTTCGGGACCGGTGGAGACGTAATGCGCCTTGCGGTTATCGAGGTTGTTCCACTGGTCGGCGAACAGCACGCCGTTCGGTTCGTTCTTGCGCAGCTCGTCGGCAAGGCGGCGGCCGATGTGCTGATAGTTGTTCGGATTGGCGTAGGGGACGGCGGGCACCTCGACGAGATCGGCGCCGTACAGCCGCAGCACGTCCTTCTTTTCCTGGCTTTGCGTTTGCGGGATCACGATCAGGGTACGGTAGCCGCGCGCGTTGGCGACGAGCGCGAGCCCGATTCCGGTATTGCCGGCGGTCGCCTCGACAACCAGGCCACCCGGCTTGATGTCGCCGCGCTTCTCGGCTTCCAGGATCATCTGCCGGCCGGCGCGATCCTTCACCGACTGTCCCGGGTTCATGAACTCGGCCTTGCCGAGGATCGTGCAGCCGGTCGCCTCCGACACGCGCCTCAGTTTGATCAGGGGAGTGTTGCCGATGGCGTCGACGACATCGTCGCGAACTTGCATGAAATGACCCGGATTGCAGCTTCGGCGGGACCCTAGTGGAGCCACCGCGCTCGAACAAGGTAGGGGGCGAACGGTATTTCGGTCATGTATTCACGCCCGTGGAGGCCGCAAGCAGGCGCGAAGGGCCTCGTCACGGCCGCCGATCCGGGAGGTCGAGCCCATTTAGCCGACAACCGCCAAGGCTGGGCGGCGCCGCCGTGCTCCGTGACAGTTGAGGACAAAAAGTGAGCAGATTCAGCCTCCGCGGCATGCAGATACCAAGCAATCCTATAGGGGTATTTACGTAATCGAAACGGCGATCGTGTAGCGGAAATACAAAGCCATCCACCCCGGAATGCTGTGCCATGACCTCCCGCGTTCAGCGACTTTGTCGTTCCGTGCTTCGATTTGGCAATGACCGGTCGGGAAACGTCGCCGTCATGTTCGCGCTCGCGCTGCTGCCCATGGCCGGCGCCGTCGGCGTGGCGGTGGACTATTCCAAGGCATCGCAACTGCGCACGCGGATGCAGGAGGTCATCGACGCCGCGATCCTCGCCGGCGCCAAGGAATCGACCTCGTCGCTCCAGATCGCGAAAGCCTCGGCCTACTTCCAATCGCAGATGTCCAACAGCTGGGGCGCTGCGCCCACGGCGAGCTTTTCGGTCGACAGCAGCGGCAAGCTGACGGGGTCCGCGACCGCGTCGTCGAAGGCCTCGTTTGTCGGCTTGCTCGGCGTGAACTCCATCCCGGTCAGTGTCAATTCGGCTGGAATCGCATCCGGCAGTTCATCCAAAGTCTGCATTCTGCTGGTCGACCCAACGCAGTCGCAATCCTTCCTGGTCAATTCCGGCGCGAACCTGAACGCGCCGAACTGCGAGATTCACGTGCGCTCGACTGCGAGCCCGGCCGCGATCTTCAACGCGAGCACGACGCTCAACGTCAAGCGCATCTGCGTCAAGGGCAGCACGGTCATCAAGAACGGCGGCGCGAACCCGCCGGTCGAAGTGAGCTGCGCGGCGATCTCGGACCCGTTCGCGAGCACGATGCCGAGCGTGTCGGTCAGCTCCTGCACCTACAACAATCAGACCTATAATCCCGGCACGGTGACCATCAATCCGGGCGTCTACTGTGGCTGGACCAATTTCAACGGCTCGGGAACGCTGACGCTCAATCCCGGTCTCTACATCATCAAGAACGGCGGGATGACGTTCAACTCCGGTTGGACCATTGGCGGCAACGGGGTGACGTTCTATCTCGTCGATCAAAACGCGACGCTTACGTTCAACGGCAACGTCAATTTCAAGCTGTCGCCGCCGACGTCGGGCACCTATGCCAACATCCTGGCGTTCGAGCCGACGGGTCTCGTCAATTCGAACCTGCCGATCAACGGCACCAGCGGCAGCAGCTTGCAGGGCCTGCTTTATCTGCCGAGCCGCGACGTCACGATCAACTCGGTGTCGAACGTCAGCGCCGACAAGGTGACGATGGTGTTCTCGTCGCTCATCTTCAATCCGCTGAACTGGACGTTCGATGCGGGCGCACTCGCGATGACGACGTCTTCCGGCACGCAAAGCGTCCGCCTGACGAAATAAGTCGAGGCCGGCGGCTCAAATCAGCGCATCGGAATTCATCAATCGGAACGCGCCGCCCGAATTGCACCAGCGCGCGGACGGTTCGCGCCACGATTGAGCCGGAAATCCGCCCGGGCCGTTCCCAACGCCCGCCGCAGAAGCACGTCAGCTTGCGGCCGCTGGGACTTTCGGGAGGACTTCCTGATGCATCGAACATTGCTGCCCGCGCTCGCGGCGTCGTCGCTGGCGCTCCTGATGCTTGGCGCGCCGCCGTTGCGCGCGGACGAATACCGCGTGACCGGCCCGGTCACGCATGAGAACCTCGCGATCTACATCTTGCACGGCAAGTCGGCCCCTGGCCGCGTGCCGCTGACGCTCGATGAAGCGCTCGCGAAGGGCGTCGTCAAGGTGCACGAAACCGGCGACGTCAATCAGCTCGCGGTGGAGAACCGCGGCGACGAAGACGTCTTCATCCAGTCGGGCGACATCGTGAAGGGCGGCCAGCAGGACCGCGCGCTCACGGTCAGCCTGATTCTTCCGCCGCGCTCGGGCCGCATCCCGCTCGCCGCGTTCTGCGTCGAGCAGGGGCGCTGGTCGGCGCGCGCCAATGAGGACGTCAAGACCTTCGCGACGGCCGCCGCCGCCGTGCCGTCGCGCGAAGCCAAGATCGCCATGAAGGCGCCCCCCGAGGTCGCGGGCAATTTGATGGGAATGATTCCGGTTGTTGGGCTTCTTTCGGGCGACCCCACGCGCGCGGCCCCCTCAACGGTCGACACGAGCACGCGCCAGCGCGAGGTGTGGAAGAAGGTCCGCACCATTCAGGAGCGGCTGTCCTCGAGCGTCGGCGCGCCGGTCGCGGCCCAGGTATCGCAAAGCAGCCTGCAGCTCGCGCTCGAGAACGAGAAGCTGCGCGACCTGCAGGCCGCCTATGTGAAGGCCTTGGAAGCCGCCGGCATGACTGACGACGACGTGGTCGGCTACGTGTTCGCGATCAACGGCAAGCTCAACAGCGCGGATGTCTACCCGTCCAACGGCCTGTTCCGCAAAATGTGGCGCAAGCTCCTGCGCGCAAGCGTGACCGAAGCGATCGGCGACAAGGATGCAGGCAGCGCGCCGGCGCCTTCGACCGAGGCCGTGATGGCGTTTCTCGACGAAGCCCTGAAGGGCAAGACGACCGAGAAGACGCTGCCGGCCGACATCAGGCTCGAGACGCGCGCCGGCGACCGGGCGCTTTACTTCGAGACGAGTCGCAACGGCACCTGGGTGCATCGCAATTATCTGGCGATGTGATTGTCCTCGTCGCTGCCCACCGCCGGTCGTGGCGGTGGTGGGCAGCGGCTTCCGACCGTCGCGTTGACGCTTAATGTCGTCGTCCGCTTCTGCTAAGGCAGAAGCGGCTCGCCGTCGTTCGTGCGGGCATTCCGTTGCGCACGAAAGACCGAAATGACGACAGCGAATGACGCCGGCCCGCTTGAAACCTCGCTCAAATCGGGCCGGTTCGTGATGACCGCGGAGGTAACGCCTCCGGTCTCGTGCGACCGCGCCGACTTGCTCGGAAAGGCGTTGCCGCTCAAGGGATTGGCGGACGCCGTCAACGTCACCGACGGCGCGGGAGCACGCGCGCATCTTGGCGCGCTCGCCTCGGCGGCGATCCTGAAGGAGAACGGCATCGAGCCGGTCCTTCAGCTGACCTGCCGCGACCGCAACCGGCTCGCGCTGCAAAGCGACCTGATGGGCGCGGCGGCTTTCGGCATCACCAACCTGCTCGTGTTGCGCGGCGACGATCCGAGCGCGGGCGATCAGCCGGACGCAAAGCCGGTGTTCGATCTCGACTCGCGCGCGCTGATCGAGACGGCGGTCGGCATCCGCGACCGCGGTGAGCTCCCGTCGGGACGCAAGGTGACCGGCAAGGCCAGCTATTTCATCGGCGCCGCCGATTTGCCGATCGATCCGCCGGCCGGCTGGAAGCCGAAGAGCCTCGCCGACAAGATTTCGTCGGGCGCGCAGTTCGCGCAGACGCAATTCTGCATGGATATCGGCGTGGTGCGACGCTACATGGCGCGCCTGACCGAGGAGGGGCTCTCCCGCAAGGTCGCGATCCTGATCGGCGTCGTGCCGCTGCGTTCGGCCAAATCCGCGCGCTGGATCAAGCAGCATCTGTTCGGCGCGATCATTCCCGACGCGTTCGTGGAACGGCTCGACTATGCGGGCGACCCCGCGGCCGAGGGGCGGCAGATCTGCGTCGATTTCATTGCGCAACTCGCCGAGGTTCCGGGCGTCGCGGGGGCGCACATCATGGCGCCGAACAACGAGGCCGCGATCCCGGAGGTCATTGCGCAAGCGCGCCGCATCGTGAAGGATCGCGCGTCATTGCCGCGTCCGGGAAGGCGATCCGTCGGGTGATCGCATTTCAGTTGCGAGACAAGCGCGCATCAAGCCGCGCATGACCGCTGAGGAAATTTGCTCATGACGTTCCGCGACAGCATCGAGACGTTCAACGGCTGCAAGACGCATCTGATGCGGGGCGGGAAGGGCCCGCCGATGCTGTTCCTGCACGGCGCGGCCGGCGCGCGCGCGTGGCTCCCATTCATGGAACGGCTGGCGCAGGGCTTCGACCTGGTCGTCCCGGAGCACCCGGGTTTCGGCAGGTCCGACTCGCCCGATTGGCTCGATAACGTCGGCGACCTTGCGTATTTCTATCTCGACGTGATCGAGACGCTGGGTCTTTCCGGCGTTCACCTCGTCGGCACGTCGCTCGGCGGCTGGGTCGCGGCTGAGATCGCGGTGCGCGACTGCCGTGACCTGAAAACGCTCACGCTCTCCGCGCCCGCCGGCATCCACGTCAAGGGGTTGAGCAAGGGCGACACGTTCCTGTGGTCGCCCGAGCAGATGGTGCGTAATCTCGTGCATGATCCCGCGCTTGCCGAGAAGATGTTGGCGCAGCCGGTCTCGGACGAGCAGCAGTTCGCCGACATGAAAAATCGCCTGACGATGGCGAAGCTCACCTGGCAGCCGCGGCTCTACAATCCGCACCTTGCCAAATGGCTGCACCGCATCAACGTGCCGACCCTGATCCTGTGGGGGGACGACGACAAGGTGATTCCGCCCGGCTACGGCCCGGCGTTTCAAAAACTCATTCCGGGATCGCGCCTGGACGTGATCGCCGACTGCGGTCATCTCCCGCAGGTCGAGCGGATGGAAGAATGGACCGGCAAGATCGCCTCGTTCATCGCGGAGGTCGCGTCATGAAGTTCTTTGCCTTCCATTTGATGCCCTACGCGGCGCTCGATCCCGACTACGACAAGCAGCACAACACCGCCTGGGTGACGCTGCCCAACAGCTATTACGATCCAAAGATCGGGCACCAGCTCTACAACCGGTATCTCGATGAATTGGAATATTGCGACGCGCTCGGCTTCGACGGCATCTGCGTCAACGAGCATCACCAGAACGCCTACGGGCTGATGCCGGTCCCCGGCGTGATGGCGGGCGCGCTGTCGCGCCGTACCAAAAACGCCAAGATCGCGGTGCTCGGCCGCGCGCTGCCGCTGCTCAACAACCCGCTGGTGGTGGCGGAAGAGTTCGCGATGCTCGACAACATCACGGGCGGCCGGCTGGTCGCGGGCTTCGTGCGGGGTATCGGGGCGGAATATCACTCCTGGGGCGCGAACCCGGCGGAGTCGCACGACCGCTTCCACGAGGCGCATGACCTGATCCTGCAGGCCTGGACGCAGCCGGGGCCGTCGGTCTTCGAGGGCAAGTATTATCACTTCCAGTACGTCAACTGCTGGCCGCGTCCCTATCAGCAGCCGCATCCGCCGATCTGGATCCCCAGCCAAGGCTCGCGCGAGACGATCGAATGGGCCTCTCACCCCAGCCGCAAGTACACCTACCTGCAGACCTTCAGTCCGGTGACGGCGCTCGCGCGCTACATGGGGATGTATCGCGAGAGCGCGGAGAAATACGGCTACACCGCGACGTCCGAGCAGGTCGGCTGGGCGGTGCCGACTTACGTTGCCGAGACGGACGAGATCGCGCGCCGCGAGGCGAAGCCGCATATCGAGTTCTTCCTCAACAAGCTGTTGCGCATGCCGCAGGAGATGCTGCTGCCGCCGGGCTATCTGTCGCTCTCCTCGATGCAGGGCGTGATGGCCGCGAAACGCGCGCTCTCGACCGGCAACCAGACGCTGGAAGACGTGGTGGAGAAGGGCGTGTTCCTGTGCGGCAGCCCGGCGACGCTGCGCGAGAAGCTCGAACGCTACCAGCAGGAGATCGGCTTCGGCTATCTGCTGCCGTCGATCCACTTCGGCACGCTGCCGCACGAGCTCGTGAAGAAGAGCTCCGAGCTGTTCGCCACGGAGGTCATGCCGTATTTCCGCGCGCGGGCGGCTACGCCCGCGCGGGTCGCCGCAGGCTGATCACGTCGCGGCGAACACGCGACCCTTGAGGATGCGCACGCCGACGGCTTCGCCGACGGTCACCGTGCGCGAGGCCGCGGTCTCGATCTCGATCGCGGTCTCGGTCGTCTCGAGCTGCACGTGGACGCGCCGGCCGGTCGCGGTGCGGCGCACGCTCAAGACCGTGCCGGCGAGGTCGCCGGGGTCCGGCTTGACCAGCACGGCGTCGCCCGGCCGAAGATAAAGCTCCGTCGGGCCCTCCGCATTGCCGATGATGTCGGCCGTAAACGCTTTGCCGGCGAAGCTCGTCTGCCCGTCGCGCATCGCGATCGGCATGCTGGCCGTGTCACCGACGAACCCCATGACGAAGGGCGAAGCGGGGCTGTCGTAGACTTCGTCCGGCGTGCCGACCTGCTCGATGCGGCCCTCGTTGAGGATCGCGACGCGGTCGGCAAGCTCCAGGGCTTCCTCCTGGTCGTGCGTCACGAACACCGTGGTGTGATGGATGCGATCGTGCAGCTCGCGCAGCCAGCGGCGTAAGTCCTTGCGAACCTTGGCATCCAAGGCCCCGAGCGGTTCGTCGAGCAGCAGCACGCGCGGCTCGACTGCGAGCGCGCGCGCGAGTGCCACGCGCTGGCGTTGCCCGCCGGAGAGATGCGCCGGATGGCGCTTCTCGATGCCGGGCAGTTGAACCAGGTCGAGCAAGTCCTTGACGCGCGTGGCGATCTCGGCGGGCTTGGGTTGCTCGGCGCGGGCGCGCAATCCGTAGGCCACGTTGTCGAACACCGTCATGTGCCGGAACAGCGCGTAGTGCTGGAACACGAAACCGATGCGGCGATGCTGCACGGGTAGGTTGGTGGCGTCCTCGTTGCCGAATAACACCCTGCCGGTGCTCGGGATTTCCAACCCCGCGATGACGCGCAGCAGCGTCGTCTTGCCCGAGCCCGACGGACCGAGCAGGGCGACCAGTTCGCCGTCGCGGATGTCGAGGCTGACCCCGCGCAGCGCGCCGGTGCCGCCGAAATCTTTCGCGATATCAATGAGGCGGATGTCCATGTCGCCGTCAGGGCCGCGCGCCGGCAAGCGAGGAACCGTAGCGCCATTCGAGGTAGGATTTCGCCGCCAGCGTCACGAGCGCGAGCATCGCGAGCAGGGACGCGACCGCGAATGCGGCGACGAAATTGTACTCGTTGTAGAGGATTTCCACCTGCAGCGGCATGGTCGTGGTCACCCCGCGGATATGGCCGGAAACCACTGCCACGGCTCCGAATTCGCCCATGGCGCGCGCGTTGCACAAGAGCACGCCATAGAGCAATCCCCAGCGAATGTTCGGCAGCGTCACCGTGAAGAAGGCGCGCATGCCGGAGGCGCCGAGCGTGAGGGCTGCTTCCTCTTCCTCGTTGCCCTGTTCCTGCATCAACGGGATCAGTTCGCGCGCAACGAACGGAAATGTCACGAAAATCGTCGCCAGCACGATGCCGGGCAGGGCGAAGATGATCTGGATGCCGTGCGCCTTGAGCCAAGGGCCGAGCAGGCCCTGCGCGCCGAAGAGCAGCACATAGACCAGGCCCGAGACCACCGGCGAGACCGAAAACGGCAGGTCGATCAATGTGATCAGCAGGTTCTTTCCGAAAAACTCGAACTTCGCGATCGCCCATGAGGCCGCCAGCCCGAACACGAGGTTGAGCGGCACCGAAATCGCCGCGACCAGAAGCGTGAGCCGGATCGCGGCGCGTGCATCCGGATCGTCGAATGCGGCCAGAAACGCCCCGAACCCATGCCGGAGCGCCTCGACGAACACGACGAGCACCGGAACAATAAGGAAAACAGCGAGAAACATCAGAACGATTGCGATCAGCGCGACGCGCATGCGCGGCGTCTCGGCGGTGACCCGCCTTATCCCCACTGTCCTTGCGTCAGTCATGCTCGAACCTGCGGGTCCAGGCCTGCAGCAGGTTGATCGCCAGCAACGTCACGAACGAGACCGCGAGCATGATCGCCGCGATCCCGGTCGCGCCGGCGTAGTTGTACTCTTCCAGCTTGATGACGATCAGCAGCGGCGCGATCTCGGAGACATAGGGCAGGTTGCCGGCGATGAAGATCACCGAGCCGTATTCGCTCACCGCACGCGCGAAGGCGAGGGCGAATCCGGTGAGCATCGCCGGCATCAGCATCGGCAGGATGACGTGGCGCAGGGTGTGCGCGCGGCCCGCGCCGAGGGTCGCCGAGGCTTCCTCCGCCTCGCGATCGATCTCGGCGATGAGCGGCTGCACGGTGCGCACCGCGAACGGCAGCCCGACGAACATCAGCGCGATGAAGATGCCGAGCGGCGTGAACGCGACCGTGATGCCGAGCGCCGCAAGCGGCGCGCCGAGCCAGCCGTTCGGCGCGTAAAGCGTCGCGAGCGCGATGCCGGCGACCGCGGTCGGCAGCGCAAACGGCAGGTCGACCGCCGCGTCGAGAAGCTTGCGCCCGGGGAAGCGGTAGCGCATCAGCACCCAGGCGACGAGCACGCCGAAGATCGTGTCGACGAAAGCCGCCGCGAGCGACAGCGAGAAGCTCAGCCGCAGCGCGGCCGCGACGCGCGGCTCGGTCGCGATGTCCCACAATCCGCGCAAGCCCAGCCCCGAAGCCTTGAACAGCAGCGCGGCGAGCGGGATCAGCACGATCAGCGACAGATAGAACAGCGTATAGCCGAGCGCGAGCCCGAATCCCGGGATGGCGCTCGCGTGTCGGAAGCGAAGCCGCATCGCCATGGCGTCAACCCTGCAAGTCTACGGTCGCTCCGTGCGCCGGCCGCAAGCAATCGCCGAGCTGAACGCAAAGCCGCGAGGGCCGCCCCGTCGTCGTCATGGTAACGAGTCTACGAACGCGTACGACGAACGCAAGCGAGGTATCGTGGTTTGGTTCCGGGAACGTTTTTCTCGTTGTTTTGAGACGAATCCGCGTCGACATGGCCGCGCGACGCTGGCGGTGCGCACACCTGCTTGCGCAGGGGAAGGCGGCGCATGATGATGCCGCAACCCTCCGGCGAGTGCCTGCACCGTGGCGGATATCTTCGTCAGCTATACGGGAAGCGACCGCGACTGGGCGTTCTGGATCGCCAAGGAGCTGCAGGCGCTCGGGCATACGGCACACGTCCATGAGTGGGAGATCAAGGGCGGCGACGACATCTATGCCTGGATGGAGGCGCGCCACGAGGCGGCCGACCATGTGCTTTGCGTCGTCTCGGACGACTATCTGAAGGCACCTTACTCGACGCTCGAACGCAACGCCGCGCTGTGGCAGGCGGCGGCGAAGCGGCCAGGGTTCGTTCTGTTCGTCGCCGTGCAGCCGTGTCGGCTGCCGACGCTGTCGGATCACATTCGCCGCTGCGAACTGTTCGGCGTGCCCGAGGAGGCGGCGCGCATCCGCTTCGGCGAATTTATGGCACAGCGCGAAGCGCCCGCAAGCGCCGCATTCCCCGGCAAGGTGTTCGCGGTCTCCAACATCCCGATCCGCGTGCCCGAGCATTTTCTCGGGCGCGAGGATTCGCTTGCCGCGATCGCGACCGCGCTCACGCGCTACGAGGGCCGCGTCGCGATCACGGCGTTGCATGGCTTGCGCGGCGTCGGCAAGACGACGCTGGCGGCGGCCTATGCGGAGCGCCATCGCGGCGACTATCGGGCGACCTGGTGGATCAGGGCGCAGACCGCGGACGGCATGCGCGCCGACCTGGTGGCGCTCGGCGTGCGGCTCGGCTGGGTCGCCTCGGATGAGAAGGAGGAGCCGGCGCTTGCCACCGTGATGGAGCGGTTGCGCCACGAGGGCGAGGGCGTGCTGCTCATCTACGACAACGCGATCGATGCCGACGCGCTCAAGCCCTATCTGCCGCGCGGCGGGGCGACGCGCGTGCTCGTTACATCGAACGCGCATGCCTGGCGCGGCGTGGCGGCGCCCGTCGAGATCAAGCTGTGGCCGGCGGCGATCGGCGCGGACTATCTGGTCGCGCGGACGGGGCGGGAGAGCGAACGCGAGGCGGCGCTCGCGCTCTCGCGGGCGCTCGGCGGCCTGCCGCTCGCGCACGAGCAGGCCGCGGCCTATTGCGAGCGGCTCGACATGGCGCTCGCCGAGTACCACAAGCGCTTCGACGCGACGCCGGCGAAATTCCTGGACGACGCGCGCCACGCGCCGGCCGAGTATCACGACGGTCTCACGGTGGCGAGGACCTTCGCGCTGGCGATTGACGAGGCCGCCAAGCTGCATGCCGCGGCCGAGCCGCTGATCGTGCATTGCGCGCTGCTCGCGCCCGAGCCGATCCCGCTGTTTCTATTTTCCGAAGGACGCGAAAAGCTCGGCGAGCCGCTGGCCTCGGCGCTCGCGGGCGATGGCCTCGACGAGGCGGTGGCGGCGCTGCGCGTCTTTGCGCTGGTCGATCGCGAGGCGATCCCCGATGAGCGCGATCCGACGATCACGACCGACTGCATCCGCTTGCATCGCCTGGTGCGACAGGTCGCGGCGGCAAGGTGCGCGGGCGAGCCGCGGGAGGCGGCGCTGCGGGCGTTGATCGCGGCCGTGGCGGCGGTCTATCCGAGAAACATCTGGCGGGATCCGCACACTTGGCCGCGCGTGCGGCGGCTCGACACGCTCGCGCTCCCTTTGGTCGGTGACGGTGTAGTGCCTCCAGCGGCTGAGACTCGAGCGAGACTCCTTTTGGATGCGCTTGCGGCCTATCGGCACAACGTGCTGGCGGCTTATGCACAAGCGCGGCCGCTCTACGAGCGCGCGCTGGCGATCTCCGAGAAGGTGCACGGTCCCGAGCATCCCGAGACTGCGGCGAGCCTCGGCAACCTTGCGCTCCTGATTAAGGCCCAGGGTGACCTTGCCGGGTCGCGGCCGCTCTACGAGCGCGCGCTGGCGATCCGCGAGAAGGCGCACGGCCCCGAACATCCCGAGACGGTGCCTTCCCTCAGCAACCTAGCCGTCCTTCTTGAGGAACAAGGTGACTTTGCAGGATCACGGACACTCAAGGCGCGCGCGCTGGCGATCCGCGAGAAGGTGCTCGGCCCCGAGCATCCCGATACGGCGA
>CAYZMR010000048.1:0-18737 GCA_964479515.1 uncultured Hyphomicrobiales bacterium
GCGTCGCGTCGCCCAAGCCGCGGCGCGGCGTGTTGATGATGCGCTCGAAGGCGAGATCGTCGGCCGGCTGGTTGACGAGACGCAGATAGGCGAGCGCGTCGCGGATCTCGGCACGCTCATAGAAGCGCGGGCCGCCGATCACACGATAAGGCAGGCCGAGCGTGACGAAGCGGTCCTCGAACTCCCGCATCTGGAACGACGCGCGCACCAGGATCGCGATCTCGTTCAAGGAGCAGCCCTCGCGCTGCAGCTCTTCGATCTGCTCGCCGATCGCGCGCGCTTCTTCTTCCGAATCCCAGGCCGCCGTGACGGCGACCTTCTCGCCCGGCACGTCCTCGGTGCGCAGCGTCTTGCCGAGCCGGCCTTCGTTGTGGGCGATGAGATGCGAAGCGGCGGCGAGGATGTGGCCGGTCGAGCGATAATTTCTTTCGAGGCGGATGACCTTCGCGCCGGGGAAGTCGTGCTCGAAGCGCAGGATGTTGTCGACCTCGGCGCCGCGCCAGCCGTAGATCGACTGGTCGTCGTCGCCGACGCAGCAGATGTTCTTGGAACCCTGGCCGATCAGGCGCAGCCAAAGATACTGGGCGACATTGGTGTCCTGATATTCGTCGACCAGGACGAACCGGAAGCGCTCCTGATACTGGCGCAGCACCTCCGGATGCTCGCGAAACAGCCGCAGCATCTCGATCAGCAGGTCGCCGAAATCGGCAGCGTTGAGGGTTTTCAGGCGGTCCTGATAGGCCTTGTAGAGCGCGATCCCGCGTCCGCCCGCGAATGTCGCGGCTTCCCCGGCCGGCACCTTGTCGGGGGTGAGCCCGCGGTTCTTCCAGCCGTCGATGATGAGCGCCAGGACGCGCGCCGGCCAGCGTTTTTCGTCGATGTTCTCGGCCTCTAGCAACTGCTTTAACAGCCGGATCTGATCATCAACGTCGAGAATGGTGAAGTCTGGCTTGAGGCCGACCATCTCGGCGTGGCGACGCAGGATTTTCACGCCGATTGAATGAAAGGTACCAAGCCACGGCATCCCCTCGACAATCTGGCCGACCATCGCGCCGACGCGGGTCTTCATCTCGCGCGCGGCCTTATTGGTGAAGGTGACCGCGAGAATCTCCGACGGCCGAGCGCGACTTTGACTGAGGATGTGCGCAATACGCGTTGTGAGAACTCGCGTTTTGCCGGTACCGGCGCCCGCGAGCACGAGCAGGGGGCCGTCGAGCGTCTCGACCGCTTCGCGCTGCTCGGCGTTCAGGCCCGCGAGATACGGCGCCGCGACCGCCGCCCGCGCGCGCGCCGCGATGCCGCCCGGGGCGGGGGCGGGAACTCCTGTTGCGGAATGACGCAAGGGGTCGGCCACAAGAATGCTTTCGGATGCCGGGATTTCGGCGAATCTCTACATCCCGAAAATGGCATCGCACCCCCGCTTTGGCGAGGGGCGGAACGATTTTGGTTGAGAACGGGCTAGCCCTTCGCCGGCATCGCGATCCGACGGCCGGCGGCCTCCGGGCGCGGCAGGCGTGCGTGCGAGGCTTTCATGCGCGAGAGCGTGCGCATCACGGTGTCGGGGAACGGCGCGACCTTTTTCTCCGCCATGTTGACGTGCAGCGTCATATTCTCGGACGTGGCCGACACCCAGCCCTCGGTCGCATGGAAGAGCTGCTCGAAATAATGGAAGCGTTTCTGATCGTAATCCAGAAGCTGGAACGTGACCCGCACCGGATCGTTCTGGTGCAATTCGCGCAGATAGCGCACATGCGCCTCGGCCGTGAAGGTCGAGTGCCCGCGCTGCGCCAGATAGTCCGCGCCGATGCCGAGGAGTTCGTAGGCCTCGTCCACGCAGCGGTCGAACAGCACGTTGTAATAGGCCATGTTGAGATGGCCGTTGTAGTCGATCCAGGCCGGCTCGACGCGCATGACGGACGACACGAAAGGCGCAAAGAACAAGGGTTCGAGGTCGGTACGGTCGAGCATATCCATCATCCCGGCGGCCGATATTGGCATATTCGGCGCCGGATGGAATACGTTTGGTGCATCTAGCTGCGCAGAAAGGTGGTCACCTCCTCGACGAAGCGATCCCATGCCGGATCGGTTTCCAGGATAAGGTGGTTGCGCCCTTCCAGCGCGACGAAGCGCGCGCCCGGAATGCCGGCGGCAAGCCTTCGTCCCTCGTCGAGCGGGGCGACGGCGTCGTCGCGGCAATGCAGCACCAGCGTGGGTACGGTGACCTGCGAAAGCAACTCGCTGATGTCGATGTGATGGTTTGCCTGAAACAGGCGCGCGGCGCTTTCGGGTGACGCCGTGTTCTTTTGCAGGTCGTTGAACCATTGCGCCTGGTCGGCGGTCGCGCCGGGAATGAACAGCGATGTGAAAAGCTGGCGAAAAGCGGGATTTTCCTGCCCCCACCCCTGGAGCATCAGGGTCGTCATGGCCTCTGCTTGAGCCATCGAGGTCGGGCCGCGTTTGTATCGTCCGCGCGCATAGCCGCCGTAGAGCACGAGGTGGCTGACGCGCCCGGGATGGCGCAAGGCGTAAACGATCGAAACGGCACACCCCTGTGAAATGCCGAACAGCGGAAAACGCGTCAGCCCAAGTGTTTCAACCACCGTCTCAAGATCATGAACCAACGCGTCGAACGAGATGTCCTCGGGCTCCCAGTCGGAAAGGCCATTGCCGCGTGCGTCGTAGCGGATCAGGCGGTGCCGCGTGGCAAGTTCGTGCAGCAGATGGCTCCAGATCGGGCTTTCCCAATCATATTCGAGGTGGTTGAGCCAGTTGGCAGCCTTCACCAGAGGCGGCCCCTGTCCGACCTCCGCGTATGCGATGCGTACTCCGTCGGAACCGGTGCAGAAATGCACTTGCTGCCGGAGCGGAGCCGGCGCGGCAGAAGGCTGCGCCGGGGCTGGAGCCGGCTGAATGGGCACCGGTCCGCCTTGCTCGCTGATCGCGCCGACGAAGCGGAAGCCCTTGCGCGCGATCGTCCGGATCACCGCCTGCTGCTCGCCGCTGTCGCCGACCGCCTTGCGCACCGCATTGATGCGGCTGGTCAGCGTCGATTCAGACACGATCCGGCCATGCCAGACCGCCGTGAACAGATCGTCCTTGCTGACGACGCGGTCGCGGTTCTCCACCAGATAGACAAGGAGATCAAAGACTTGCGGCTCCATCGCAATCGGCGCGGAGCCGCTGTGGAGTTCGCGGCGGCCGCAGTCGAGGGAGTAGTCGCCGAAGAGGTACCGCACGGTTGCCCCGCAGGCCCGATGCCGACCCGGTCTCAAGGGATAATCAGGGCAATCTCACGGATAAAGCAAGCATCCCGCAAAGTCTTCATTCGCGGACGTGGGCATTCTCCAGGCATGCCGATCGCGATGGTCGTGGTCGAGATCGGATGGAGGGCATCAATGGCCTGGTATGCCGTCGGGGCTTCCGCCGCGATGCTCGCGGTCATCATGGGAATGCTCGTCAACGGGCTGACGGCGTTCGTCGTGCCGATGGGAGTCACGGAAGGATGGGCCCGTGCCGACATTGCCGGCATCAACTCGTTCGGCCTGATCGGGCTCGCGGTCGGCAGCGTGGTCATGGGGTTCGTGACCAACCGCCTGAGCATACGCGGCATCTGCCTGCTCGCCGCCTCGACGATGGGCACCTGCCTGATCCTCGCATCGCAGGTCGGCTCACCCTGGATGTTGTATATGCTCTTCTTCCTGGCCGGCGTGTTTGGCGGCGGCACGGTGTTCGCGCCGATCTTCGCCTATGTCGGCAACTCGTTTCCGAAAGCCGCCGGCCTGGCAATCGGCTTCGCCGCCGCCGGGCAGGCCGTGGGACAGGGTGGCGTCCCTTTCCTGGCGGCCTATCTGATCGAGTCGTTCGGCTGGCGCGGCGCGATGTTCGCGTTCGGCTGCGGCACCCTTGCGATCCTCCCGCCGCTGGCCTTCGGCATGCGACAGGCTCCCGCTCCCGCTACCGCCGCCGGGTCAGTCGGCGAGGCGCAGCTCTCGCCGACGGTGGCGGTACCTGTCCTCGCGGCGGCGGTCTTCTTCTGCTGCACCTGCATGGCGGTGCCGCTCATGCATCTGATGCCGTTGATCCAGAGCCTCTGCATATCCTCCACGGATGCGGGCGGTGTCATGCTCGCAATGCTCGTCGCCGCCATTGGCGGACGCATTGCCTACGGCAAGCTGTGCGACACGATCGGTGCTCTCCGATCCTGGTTCGTGGCCTCGGCTCTCCAGACGATCGGCGTGCTGGCCTTCACCCAGTTCACCAGCCCGCGAGGCTTCATGCTGTTCTCCATCGTCTACGGCTTCGCCTATGCGGGCGTGATGACCTCGCTCCTGGTCGCTACGCGGGCGCTGACTCCGGCGCGAAACAAGGCGACCTGGATGGGAATCGTGCTCTCCTTCGCCTGGCTCGGCCACGCGTTCGGCGGCTTTCAGGGTGCCTTCGCCTATGACCTCACCGCGGGTTACGGGGCGGGCTTCGCAGCAGGGGCGCTCGCTGGTGCCGGCAACCTCGCTCTCGTCGGCGTACTCATCTGGCTGACGTGGCCCAAAGCACCCCTCCGGCATTCGCGGTCTAATATGCTGACGCAATCTCCGTGAGCATGGAGCGACGGCATACGACCGCGGTCTGATTGCGGTCACATGCGTCAATTGAGGACGCGGTCCGGTTCTCCACCAGATAGACAAGCAGATCAAAGACTTGAGGCTCCACCGCAATCAGCACGGAGCCGCGCCGGAGCTCGCGGCGGCCGGTATCGAGCGAATGATCGCCGGAGAGGAACTGCACGGTTACCTCGCCAGCCCGAACCCGGTCTCAAGGGATAATCAGGGCAATCTCACGGATAAAGCAAGCATCCCGCAAAGTCTTCGTCCCCGGACTTGGGCATTCTCCATGCATGCCGATCGCGATGGTCGTGGTCGAAATCAGATGGAGAGCATCATGCTCACGCAGCGCCAGGACATCCGCCGCCGCCACGATGGTTCGATCGACATCGATTTCTATCGCCAGCAGGGCCTGACGGAGCGTCGCGCCGTCATGACGAACTTCTTCGGCAGCGCGACGAAGCTGCTGAAACCTCTCGTCGCCGCCGCTGTCCTCGCGGGCGCGCTGTGCCTCGCGCCCGCGCGCGACGGCGCCGGCTGGAACGGCCCGATTGCCGGCGGCGCCGGAACGATCAGCGCCAGCCTCGCCAACCCGCCGAGCATCGCACGCTGATCCTTCGAGGCGCCGCAAACACCGTCACCGCAAAGGATACGATGCCATGGGTTCCGAAATTGCACGTCCCACGCGGCCGACGCCCGGACCGGTGATCGCGCTGCATTGCTCGGGCGCGGGGGCCGCACAGTGGCGCCGGCTCGGCGAAACGCTCGGCCCCGAATACGCACTGGTCGCGCCGGAGCATTTTGGCTGCGACAGCGTCGGACCTTGGACCGGCGAGCACGCCTTCACGCTGGCCGACGAGGCGGCGCGAACCATCGCGCTCATCGACGCGACCGAGTGCAAGGTGCACCTTGTCGGCCATTCCTATGGCGGCGGGGTCGCGCTGCACGTCGCGCTCGCGCGGCCGGAGCGTATCGCCAGCCTCACGCTCTACGAGCCCTCGGCGTTCCACCTTCTCAAGGCGTTCGGCGACCGCGGAATTGCGGCACTTGCCGAGATCAAAGCGATCGCCGGCAAAGCCGGTGCCGGCGTCGTAACCGGCGACTATCGCGGGGCGGCGGAAGCCTTCGTCGATTATTGGAGCGGGCAGGGCGCATGGGAAACGCTCCGGCCGGCGCTGCAGGACGCGCTCGTCCGCTGGACCCCGAAGGCGCCGCTTGATTTTGCCGCCCTGATCGAAGAGCCGACGCCCGCGAGCGGCTACAGGCACCTTCGCTTTCCCGTCCTGATCATCCGCGGCGAGCACGCGCCGGCACCCACGCGCTTGATCGCCGAGAAGCTGCCTCTGCTGCTGCCGGACGCGCGCTTGGAGGTGATCACGGGCGCCGGCCATATGGGACCGTTGACCCACGCGGCCGAAGTCAGCGCGCTCATCGTCCGGCATGTCGCAGCGGCGCGGCCAAAGTCCGGCGCGGACGTTGATGCTGCCGCTGATTGCCGAGGCGAGCGGATCGCCGAGGCGGTGGCGTGACCCGAACGTCTGTCACGCGGCTTCCAGGACCCCGGCTTTGCGAAGGCCTTCCAGGTAATGGGTCATATACGCTTGATCACCGAACAGATGCTTTTCTCGCACAAACGCAACCGAGAAGTCGGGCCGCGTCCGCATCACTTCGGCCAGAGACCGCTGTGCTTCGTCCAATCGTCCAAGCTGCCCAAGAGCGGCGATCT
Organism: uncultured Hyphomicrobiales bacterium; assembly: GCA_964479515.1. Taxonomy (GTDB): domain Bacteria; phylum Pseudomonadota; class Alphaproteobacteria; order Rhizobiales; family Xanthobacteraceae; genus PALSA-894. The sequence goes on from CAYZMR010000048.1 coordinate 6,325, forward strand.
GGACTGCGTAACGCGACCATTGGAAATTTGGCTGGCCAAGTGCTCGGAGTGCAAGCGCAATGGCACCCTCGTAATCGGCCGCAAAATACTTCGCGTCCGCGATGCGCACGAGAAAAGAGCCCATGTTCGGGTCATGCGGGCTTAGTCGGATGGCGGCCTCAAGATGGGGAAATGCCTCTGCGGCCCTTCCGGAAAATACCAGCGCTGCCCCCAGACCATGATGCGCCAACGCAAGGCTCGGGTTGAGCTCGAGCGCGATTTGGAGGTCGGCAATTGCCGAGGGGTATTCGCGCCGCAGATAGCGGACTCTCCCCAGCGTGCAATGCGCCCCGGCATCCTCGGCATCAAGTGTGACCGCCTTCTGCGCCGGAACGATTGCCTTTTCGCGATTGTCTTGATTCGATGCGGCCAAGCCATACACCACTTCGTAATAGTAGGCTTCGGCGATGCCCGAATAGGCCGGGCCGAGGTCCGGGTCGGCGGCGATCGACTGTTGAAACAGCCTGCGCGCCTCGGCCAGATCGTCGCGCGTACAGCGGTAAAGATGAAACATGCCGCGTTGGTACATGCTCCACGCATCGAGGTTATCATGCGGCTTGACCCGCGCGCGTTCACGTTCCGCGCGGCCCAATTGGGGCTCGATGGCTCCGACGATGGTCTGAGTGATCTCATCCTGAACGGCAAAAATATCCGACAGGGCGCGATCGTAATTTCGTGCCCACACATTGTTGCCGCTGGTCCCGTCGATGAGCTGGGCAGCGACGCGCAGGCGATCATTGGCGCGTCGCACGCTTCCGACCAGTACATAGCGCACGCCGAGTTCGTGCGCGGTGTGCTTCGCGTCCGCCCTCGGATTCCGATAGTTGAAGCTTGAGTCGCGCGCGATCACGAAGAACCAGCGAGCCCGCGACAGCGCGGTGATGATGTCCTCCGCAATCCCGTCCGCGAAGTACTGCTGCTCGGGATCGCCGCCGAGATTGGTAAACGGAAGGACCGCAATCGACGGCTTATGCGGAATGCTTGTTGGCGCGTGCGGCACCTCGGGCGCAATGTCTGCCGCGACCACAGTGACGGGTTTCTGTCTGTCCTGGATCGTGCCGACGAAGCGAATGCCCTTGCGCGCGATCGTGCGGATGACGGTCTGCCGCTCGCCGCTGTCGCCGACCGCCTTGCGCGCGGCGTTGATGCGGCTGGTCAGCGTCGAATCCGACACGATCCGGCCGCCCCAGACTGACGCGATGAGATCGTCCTTGCTGACGACCCGGTCGCGGTTCTGCACCAGGTAAACTAACAGGTCGAAAACCTGCGGCTCCAGGGCAACGAGGTTTGACCCCCGCCGCAGTTCGCGCCGGTCGACGTCAAGCGCATACCCGTCAAAGTCAAAATGCACGCCGGTCTCCGGAAGCCCGACGGCGGGCGGGTCTCAAGGAATAATCAGGCCAATCTCCGGGATAAAGCAAGCTTCCCCGCAAAGTCTTTCGTGAATGCCGGCGGCATCCTCCCGTCACTTCGATCGCGAGCGGCGTGATGAGCAAATGATGGAGGAACCGATGCACGGATCATTCGCCGGGATGGGTGATCGCGCGGGCCGCGCAGTGAGAAAATTCCGGATTTCGTCGAGAAAGCGGATCATGGCCGGTCTCGCAAAAGAGATCGCTGAAGGCAAAAAGCACTTTCTGCTCCAACGAACCGATCAGCCAAGAAACGTCATGATCTCCTCGCGCAGTCTTTCCCATGCCGGATCGCTGTCGAGGATCAGATGATTGGGCCCTTCGAGCGCGACGAGGCGCGAGTTCGGGATACCGGCCGCGATGCGGCGGGCCTCCTCGAACGGTTCGGCGGGATCGTCGCGGCAATGAAGAACGAGGGTCGGCACACTGACGCTCGGCAGGAGGTCGCTGACATCGATGTCGAACGTCGCCTGGCGCAGACGCACCGCGATCTCAGGCGAAGCCGCGCTGTGCTGCAGGTCGTTGAACCACCGGAGTTGCTCCTCCGTGGCGCCGGGAAAGATCGCGTACTTCAGCATCTGACGGATTGATCGATTCTCGGGGACGAAGCCCTCTCGGAACAGGGTCAGAAGCGCGTCCGCCTGTCCCGACGTGCCACGTCGGTGACGCCCGCGAGCATAGCCACCATAAAGAACGAGCTGGCTTACCCGGTGGGGATTGCGCACCGCGTACGCAATGGACACGGAGCATCCCCGCGAAGCGCCGAACAGCGCGAAGCGGTCGAGTTTCGCCGCATCGACCACGGCTTCGAGATCGCGCACGAATGCGTCGAAGGATATGTCCGGGACCTCGCGGTCGGAGAAACCGGTGCCTCGTTCGTCGTAGCGGACGGGCCGATGTTCGGCCACGAGAGCATGAAACAGGCGTCCCCAGAGCGGGTTTTGCCAGTCGTGTTCGAGGTGCGCCAACCAATTCGCCGCCTTCACCAGCGGCGGCCCGCGGCCGACTTCCGAATAGGCGATGCGGACGCGATCGCGAGTTGTGCAGAACTGGATCTCCTGACGCGGTGCAGGCGGTGCTGTGGATCGCAACGGCGCGCCAGCGCTGGCTTCGCGCGGCGGCTCGTCCACCACGCACACGAAGCGAAGGCCCTTGCGCGCGACGGTGCGAATGAGCTTCTGGTCCTCGCCGCTGTCGCCGACTGCCTTGCGCGCGGCGTTGATGCGGCTGGTGAGCGTCGAATCCGACACGATCCGGCCGCCCCAGACTGACGCGATGAGATCGTCCTTGCTGACGACCCGGTCGCGGTTCTGCACCAGGTAAACTAACAGGTCGAACACCTGCGGCTCGACCGCAATAGGCTCCGAACCGCGGTGCAGCTCGCGCCGGTCGGTATCAAGCGTATGATTGGCAAAGAGAAATTGCATGTGGTGCCCGGAACGGGCTGCGACCCGCTCTCAAGGAATAATCATGCCCATCTCACGAACAAATCAAGCTCCGGGCAAAGCCTTTTGGTTGCGCTCTCCGCATTCTCCGCACCGCTCGATTGCGATTGCGGAAATCGCAACAAACCCGAGGGGAGACCATGACCCAGATCCAAGCCGTCAACCAGGACACGCGCCCCGGCCAGGGCAATCTCGTTGGCCGGTTCGTCGCGTTTCTCTATGGGCTCGCAGCCTACGTCGTGTTTTTCGGCACCTTCCTCTACGCCATCGGCTTCGTCTCGGGCCTCGTGGTGCCCAAGACCATCGATACCGGCACGGTCGTGCCGATGACGGAAGCGCTCATCGTCAATATCCTCCTGATGTCGCTGTTCGCCATTCAGCACAGCGTGATGGCGCGCAGGCAATTCAAGGATTGGTGGACACGATACGTGCCGAAATCGGTCGAGCGCAGCACCTATGTGCTGTTCGCGAGCCTCGCGCTCATCCTGCTGTTCTGGCAATGGCGTCCGATTCCGACGGTGGTGTGGCAGGTCGCCGATCCCCGGATCGCCATGACCATCACGGGCCTGTCGTTCGTCGGCTGGCTGCTCGTCCTGACCTCGACTTTCCTGATCAACCATTTCGAGCTGTTCGGGCTGCATCAGGTTGCGAACAATCTCGGCGGCCGCCCGATGCCGGCGGTGACGTTCAAGACGCCGGTGCTCTACAAACTCGTGCGTCACCCGATCTATCTCGGCTTCATCATCGCGTTCTGGGTGGCGCCGGTCATGACGTTCGGCCACCTGTTGTTCGCGGCGGTCACGACGACGTACATCTTCGTCGGCATCGCACTTGAGGAACGCGACCTCGTCAATTTGTTCGGCGACGAGTACCGGCGCTACCGCGAGCGCGTCGGCATGCTGATCCCGTTCCGGCGCGGTTGAGGGCAGGGCGCCGTCGGTGACTTTGCCGGCGGCGCATTGCTTCTGCTAACGTCCGCCCGCACAAGGAACCTGGGCAAAATCACAATGGCAGTGGCGGCGGAAAAAACTCAGGCGGGCGCGCGGCGGAGCCAGAAGGCGGTCGAGGCCGTAATCGGGGCGCTCGCTGCCAAGTTCGGCAACCGGCTCGTCACCTCGCTTGCGGTGCGCCAGCAGCACGGCAACACCCTCACCTGGATCGAGAACCAACCGCCCGACGCCGTCGTCTTTCCGCAATCGGCCGAGGACGTTCAGGACATCGTGCGCGTCTGCGCGCAGCACCGGGTTGCGGTCATCCCTTACGGCACCGGCACCTCGCTCGAAGGCCATATCAACGCGCCGCTTGGCGGCGTGTCGATCGATTTCCGCGACATGAATCGCATCCTCGCGGTGCATGCCGAGGATCTCGATTGCGTGGTCGAGCCGGGCGTGACGCGCAAGCAGCTCAACGAATATCTGCGCGACCAGGGGCTGTTCTTCCCGATCGATCCCGGCGCGGACGCTTCGATCGGCGGCATGGCGTCGACGCGTGCGTCCGGCACCAACGCGGTGCGCTACGGCACCATGAGGGACAACGTGATCGCCTTGAAGGTCGTGCTCGCCAACGGCGAAACGATCCAGACCGCGCGGCGCGCGAAGAAATCGTCCGCCGGCTACGACCTCACGCGGCTGTTCGTCGGATCGGAGGGGACGCTCGGCGTCATCACCGAGGTGACGGTGAAGCTGCACGGCATTCCGGAATCGATCGCGGGCGGGATTTGTTCGTTTCCCTCGGTCGAGGCGGCCTGCAATGCCACAATCGAGACGATCCAGTCGGGCATCCCGGTCGCGAGGATCGAATTGCTCGATGAATTGCAGGTGAAGGCCGCGAACGCGTATTCCAAGCTGACGTTGCCCGAGACGCCGTTGCTGCTGCTGGAATTCCACGGCACCGAAGCCGGGGTCGCCGAGCAATCCCAGCGCTTCGGGGCCATCGCGGCCGACCACGGCGGGGGCGCCTTCCAGTGGACCGCCAAGGCCGAGGATCGCACGAAACTCTGGCAGGCGCGGCATGACGCCTATTGGGCGTGTGTCGGATTGCGCCCCGGCGCGAAGGCCTTTGCAACCGATGTTTGCGTGCCGCTGTCGCGGCTCGCCGAATGCGTGATCGAAACCCAGAAGGATATCGCCGAACACAAGCTGATCGCGCCGATCGTCGGTCACGTGGGCGACGGCAATTTCCATGTCTCGCCGTTGATCGACATGGACGACCCCGCGGAGGTCGCCGCCGCGAAGGCGTTCAGCGAGCGGCTGGTCGAGCGCGCGCTCGCCATGGAGGGGACCTGCACCGGCGAGCACGGCGTCGGCCAGGGCAAGATGAAGTACCTCGCTGCCGAGCACGGCGGGGCGCTCGATGTCATGCGCACGATCAAGCACGCGCTCGACCCGCATGACCTCATGAACCCCGGAAAAATCGTCGCATTCTAATCAGTTCAGCCCAAATCGACATATAATCGCCGCGTTAGCGCGCGATCCTCTCGATGGTCTGCCGTGCGCTGGTGCGCGGCCGGCTTTCGCCCGATCATGCCGCGGCCGGCTCAACTCGAATCAGGCGTTCGGGCGATGATGATTTTGGACCAGGGCGTGATCCCGAAAATGCCCGTCCCGGACTTGATCCGGGGTGGGAACCGGCTTTCGGATAAGATCGCGCTTCAATAGCTAGGCGGCGCGCGCGCGCCCGGAGACGCTGGTGCAGGCGACCCTGCTCGGATTGGCGACGGCGATCATCCTGGCGCTGGTGGCGGCGCTGGTTGGCCCGTACTTCATAGACTGGAGCCAGTACAGCGCGACCTTCGAGGCCGAGGCGAGCCGGCTCGTCGGCATGCCGGTGCGCGTGACCGGGCCGATCGAGGTGCGCCTGTTGCCGACGCCGATGCTCACGCTCGGTAATGTCGAGGCCGGAGAAGACCCCGCGGCGCCACGTCTTGCGGCGCGCGAGCTGCATGCTGAGCTCGCGCTCGGCGCGCTGGTGCGCGGCGAGTTCCGCGCCTCCGACATGCGCATCGTCGCGCCCGATATCAGGCTTGCCCTCGCGGCTGACGGGCGGCCGGATTGGCCGGCCGCACGCGTGGGCTTCGACCCCGACCGGCTTTGGATCGAGCATCTCGCGCTCGAGAGCGGCCGCCTCACGTTCAGCGACGCCGCAAGCGGCACGAGCGTCACGCTCGAAGGGTTGTGGTTCAACGGCGACGTGCGCTCGCTGTTTGGGCCCGCGAAAGGCGAGGGCGGATTCACCGCGGCGGGCGAGCGCTACGGCTACCGCGTTTCGGCCGGTCGCATCGGCGATGACGGCGCCATCAAGGTGCGCCTTGGGCTCGATCCCGCGGACCATCCGCTCTCGATCGTGGCCGACGGGGCGCTGCGCATGGAGAACAACGCGCCGCGCTTCGAGGGCACGCTTGCGCTCGCGCGGCCCGTGGCGGTCGCCTCGCCCAATGGGCGGGGCGTCATCGAAACGCCGTGGCGCGTGACGAGCAAAGTCCGCGCAACGCCCGCGCAGGCGCTGTTCGAGCAGCTCGAATACCAATACGGCCCCGACGATCGCGCGCTCAAGCTTGCCGGCACCGCCGAATTCCGTTTTGGGAGCGCTCCGCGCCTCGACGCTGTGCTTTCGGCGCGCCAAGCCGATCTCGATCGCACGTTCGATCTGCCCGATGCGGTGCGCCGCACGCCGTTCACGGCGCTCAAGCAGGTGATCGAAACGCTCGGGGTCGCGTATCGACCGCCGGTGCCGGTCAGGCTCGGCATCGGCCTCGACAGCGTGACGCTCGCCGGCGGCACGTTGCAGGGCCTGCGCGGCGACCTGAAGATGGAAGCCGACGGCTGGGACATCGAGACCCTGGAGGTTCGCGCGCCGGGGTTCACGCAGGTTCGCCTCAGCGGCCGGTTGGCGATGGGGCCGCAAGGCGTCGCGTTCAAGGGACCGGCGAAGATCGAGGCCAACGATCCGAAAGCGCTCGCCGCCTGGCTCGAAGGGCGCAGCGACGTCAGCCCGATCCAACTCGGGATCTTGCGCGCGTCGGGCGACCTGACCATTCGGGCACAGGAGGTCGCGGTCGACCGGCTGCGCTTCGAATTCGATCGCAAGACCATCGATGGCCGGCTTGCCTACGCCTACGCAACCGACAATCGCGCGGCGCGCCTGGAAGCCGAACTCAAGGCGGCTGAGCTCGATGTCGATGGGCTGATTGGCTTCGCGCGTGCCGCGTTCGATGGCGCCGCTTTCGAACGGCCCGGCGAGGTCACGCTCAACGTCGATGTCGGCCGCGTCACCGTTGCGGGCGTCGACGTGAAGGGCGTGAGCGGCGCGTTCAAGCTCGATCCGGCGGGCCTCTCGTTTGACCGCGTCAAGATCGCGGATCTCGCCGGGGCCGCGTTCAACCTCAACGGACGGCTGGAAGGACCTCTGTCCGCCCCGCAGGGCAGCGTTGCCTTCGATGTGGATGCGCGCGGGCTCGAGGGCACGGCGGTGGTGCTCGCCAAATTCCTGCCGCAGGCGGCCGATCCGCTGCGCCGCGCGGCCGCGACCATCACGCCGCTGAAAGCCCACGTCACGCTCAACCTTGAACGCCGCGCGGTCGGGAGCACCGCCAAGCTTGCGCTCAACGGGACCGCGGGCGTGTTGCGCGTCCGGCTTGCGAGTGAAGCAAGCGGCGACGTGGCGACACTGAGCCTGCCGGAGATCCGCCTTGACGGCGAGATCACGGCGGCCGACGGAAGCGTACTTGTCGGCCTTGCCGGGCTGGACCGTTTGATCACGGTCGACCGGCGCGCGGGCGCGTTCACCATGACGGCGCGCGGTAACGGCAGCGACTTGCGCCTCGATGCGCGGCTCACCGCCGGCGGGCTCGACGCGAGCGCTAATGGCACCGCGCGCCTGTTCGCGGCCAATGGCGCTGCGGCCGCGCTCGATCTGGCGCTGCAGGCGGATGCCGCGCCGTTGCGCCGTGCCGCGGGCGCGCCGCAGACGCCGCTACCGATCGCGCTGCACGGACACGTGAGCGCGACTGCGGACGAGGTCAACGTCGAAAACCTGTCCGGCACGATCGCGGGCTCGCCGGTGCGCGGCAAGCTCAAGGTCGCTCTCGGTTCGCCGATGCGCATCGACGGCCTGATCCATGCCGAGGCGGTCGACGCCGCGACGGTGATCGCGGCGGCGATCGGCATGCCGGCGCCGTCAAAGGCAGCCGACGCACCGATATGGCCGGCCGAGCCGTTCGGCGAAGGCCTGTTCGGCGACTTTTTGGGTCGCGTCGAATTCACCGCAGCGCGCGCCGCGCTCGGACCTGCGCTCGTCGGCCGTCAGGTGCGTGGGGCAATCCGCTTCGCTCCGGAGGAAATCGCCCTCGAGGACATCGAAGGCGTGTTCGCCAATGGTCGTGCGACCGGGCAACTCATCTTCCGCCGCAACGCCACCGGCCTCGCCGCGGCCGCGCGCGTCGCACTCGTGAACGCGGATGCGTCGACGTTCCTGCCGCGCGAGGGGCAGCCGGCGGCGACCGGGACGCTCGGGCTGCAATTCGATGTGGACGGGAGCGGGCTCAGTCCGGCGGCGCTGATCGGCGCGCTCAACGGCTCCGGCACGCTGACGCTCGAGAGCGGCACGATCGCCTGGCTTGATCCGAGAGCGTTCAATGCGGCGATCCGCTCCGCCGATCAAGGATCGGCGATCGACGCGGCAAAGACCCGCGACATCGTGACGGCGGTGCTCGACGGCGGCAGTCTGACGATACCGCGTCTCGACGCGGCGTTGACTGTCACGGCGGGGCAGGCGCGTGCCGGCCGCACGATCGTGCTCGGGCAGGGCGCCGATCTTGCGGTGACGGGCGGGATCGATCTTGCCGACGCAACGCTGGAGGCGCGGCTCACGCTGACCGGTCCGATTCCCGCGGATGGCTCGAGCACCATGCGGCCGGATATCCTGGTGACGGTCAAAGGTCCGCTGCGGGCGCCAAAGCGCACAGTCGACGCGTCGGCCTTGTCCGGCTGGCTGACGTTGCGCTCGGTCGACCGGCAGGCGAGACGTATCGAGGCGATCGAAACCGAACGACACGAGCCGGCTCAAATCGATCCTGCTCCCGCGACGCCTGCGCCGGTTCCCACTGCCTTGCCGGCGCCGGCCGCGCCCGACATTGCGCCGGCGGGAGCGCCTGCAACAGCCCCGGTCGAGCCTGTTCGCCCGCACCGCGCGACGCGTCCGATCACCCCACCGCGGACGACGGCAACACCCACCGATCAACCGCCGGCGCTGCCGCCTCCGCTCGATATCGCGCCTTCCCCGGGTCACACCCCGCGGCCAGCTCGCCCGTCGCGTTCAACCGGTTCGACCGCAGGCGATACGCGTCCAAACCCGCCGCCTCCCCCGCCGCGCTCCGCGCTCGATTCGATTTTTGGCCCGTTACGCTGAGGCGGCCGGCCGCCCTATCCCAGCCTCGCGCGGCGTTTCGGCCTGCTGGCTATGGCTGGCAAGCTGCGAACGATAATGGTCGAGCACGAACAGCCGGATCGCGGAGGACAGGTTCCCATGGCGCCGATCGGCGTCGATCGAGCCGACCAAGTCCGACAGCGTCATGTTGCGGGACGCCGCAATATCCTTCAGTCCGCTCCAGAAAGCATCTTCGAGACTGACGCTGGTTTTGTGTCCCGCGATGACGATCGAGCGTTTGACGACCGGAGATTTCATGTGCCCTCTCCCGTATCGATCCTGTGCGCTTCGAAGCTACGACGGGACTGCTCGGCGCGTTTCGTATCAAGCGCTCGCTGTACTTTCGACAGGCCATGCGCGAGCCGATTCGCAGCGCTGCGTTCCGCGTCTGCTTGTCGCTTTGCGTTCTTGCGAGCCTTCTGCAGGCTGATCAATTTGCCCATTGCCTAGCCCATCGTTGGACCGTTGGTACCACGATACTGGGGGACAACTGTGGCGAGATGCTGGGGAGGGAAGTGGACGCCCCCGAGCGCTGCCCCCGTTCAGAAGGAAGATTGAACCTAAAATGACGGTATGTTGTTGCATGACGCAAGACACGGTTAGTTGATCAACCCTATTCAATCGCGAATCTAATTCAATTATGATGCATAAACTTTCGATATTTAACATGTTATATAAGTGTCTAGCTAACAGTAAAACGTAGAAAAACCGTGGAGATGCTCAATTCCTGCCGCGACTACATAAAGTTTGCTATAGTGAAACCACGAATACTTACTTCACAACAGCCAAATATGTTCTGTAGAATTTCTAATTCAGTCATTTTCCAATAAAAAAATGTAAAACACCAAGCCGGGACTCTTCGTTCGATGATTGCGACGGGGGTATTTCTCTAGGTTAGATGAGGCCGGCGATCCGAAGGGCCGGTAGGCTGGAGGCCGGCGCGTTGTCCCAGTTCAGCCCGGCCGCACCATCTTTTCCGGTCGCACCAGGCGGTCGAAGTCGGCGGCCGTCACATAGCCGCCGCCGACCGCCTCTTCGCGCAGCGTCGTGCCGTTCTGGTGCGCGGCCTTGGCGATCTTGGCCGCCTGGTCGTAGCCGATCTGCGGCGCCAAGGCCGTGACGAGCATCAGCGAGCGCTCGGTCAGTTCGCGAATGCGCGCCTCGTTGGCGCGGATGCCGATGACGCAGTTGTCGGTGAACGAGCGCGCGGCGTCCGCGACGAGGCGAATCGATTGCAGCATGGCGAGCGCGATGACGGGCTTGTAGACGTTGAGCTCGAAATGGCCCTGGCTCGCCGCAACAGTGATCGTCGCGTGATTGCCGAACACACGGCAGCACACCATGGTGAGCGCCTCGCTCTGGGTCGGGTTGACCTTGCCCGGCATGATCGAGGAGCCGGGCTCGTTCTCCGGCAGGATCAGTTCACCCAGGCCCGAGCGCGGGCCGGATCCTAACAGGCGGATATCGTTGGCGATCTTGAACAGGTCGGCCGCGACCGCATCGAGCCCGCCGTGCGCGAACACGTACGCTCCGTGCGAGGCGAGCGCCTCGAACTTGTTCGGCGCCGAGGTGAACGGCAGCCTGGTCAGCGCGGCGACGCGCTTGGCGAAGGCTTTCGCGAAAGCCGGCTTCGCATTCAGACCCGTTCCGACCGCGGTGCCGCCCTGGGCGAGGGGATAGAGCTCCTTCAAGCCAAGCCGCATCCGCCCGATGCCATGCTGGACCATCGAGGCGTAGCCGGAGAATTCCTGGCCCAAGGTCAGCGGCGTCGCATCCTGCGTGTGCGTGCGGCCTATCTTGACGATCCCCGCGAAGGCTTTGGCCTTCTGCTGCAGCGCGTCCTGCAGGTGCGCGAGCGCCGGATCGAGCAGCCAGGCGATCTCCGTCGCGGCAGCGATATGCATCGCGGTCGGGAACGCGTCGTTCGAGGACTGGCTCATGTTGACGTGATCGTTCGGGTGCACCGGGGACTTGCCGCCGCGCTTGGCGCCGAGCAGCTCGTTCGCCCGGTTCGCGATCACCTCGTTGAGGTTCATGTTGGTCTGCGTGCCGGAGCCGGTCTGCCACACGACCAGCGGGAACTCAGCCTCATGCTTGCCGTCGATCACCTCCTGCGCCGCCGTGACGATCGCGCCGGCGCGGCGCTTGTCGAGCGAGCCGAGATCCAAGTTCACCTCGGCGCTCGCGCGCTTCACCAGCGCGAGCGCGCGGATCAGCGGCACCGGCATGCGCTCGTCGCCGATGCGGAAGTTCTGCAGCGAGCGCTGCGTCTGCGCGCCCCAATAGCGCGCGGCCGGAACCTCGATCTCGCCGAAACTGTCGGACTCGAAGCGGGTCTTGCGGCTCGCTTTATCGCTTTGTCTGCGTGTCATTTCTTGCGGAAGCGGTCGAGCCGGACCACTTCGGCGCCGCCGCTCGGCTTGTCCGGCTGCGGCTTGATCTCGGCGACCGGCGCGGGCGCAGGTTGCGGCTTTGCGGGCGCGGCTTTCTCGCTCGCGTCGCCCCGCTCGGCGACGGCCTGCGGCTTGCGCCGCGCGCGCGCGGGCTTTGGCTGCTGATGGACCACGGCCGGCGCGGCCGTCTCGGGACCCTCCGACTCCGCGTCGGCGTCGGCCGTCTCGAACTGGAGGCCGAACTGCACCGACGGATCGAAGAAGCCGGTGACCGCCTCGAACGGCACGGAGAGGCGCTCCATCACGCCGCCGAACGACAGCCCGACCTCGAAGCCGGCATCGCTCACCGTGAGCTCATAGAACTGGTGCTGCAGCACGATCGTCATCGCCTCGGGGTATTCCTCGCGCAGCCGCGGCGAGATGCGCACGCCCGCCGCCTGCGTGTCGAAGGTCACGTAGAAATGGTGCTCGCCCGGCAGCCCGTTCTTGGCGGCATCGCCGAGCACGCGGCGCAGCACGCCGCGCAGCGCCTGCTGGGTCAATAGATCGTAGCGGATGTGGTCGACGGGCATGGGCGAATCGGAAAAAGCCGCGATGACGAAACCCGATGATAGATCAGCTTTGCGCGTCCGTCCCGGGGCAGAAGGTGGAGGCTTCTGTTGCCAGGTGCCTCCGAACCCCGCCTGACGGAGCTTAACCCG
>CAYZMR010000049.1:0-8469 GCA_964479515.1 uncultured Hyphomicrobiales bacterium
AGTGGACGAGCGGGGATGGCAACGGACAGAGTTCATCCGACGCCCAACGCGTCCGATTAGCGAACGATATAACGGGATTTGCCAAGCATGGTATGAGCCATGCAGCGCGGCATTTCGCCATCGGCTATGCAAGACGCGGTCGTAAATCCGCTTGAAATTGTCCCGCAGGCGAACGGCACAACGAGGTATGTCGGCCGAGACGCTGTTGTGGTGCTCAATCCCACCGGTCAGGTCGTGACCGTTTGGGGCAGGTCGTCGGAACGGGGCGTGCTCGCCATTCGAGGATCGACATGACGCATCTTGATTTGCTTCGCAGCGCCGTCGGAAAAATCCTTCTCAACGACTGGGATCCGGTTGGCGTTCGCGACGTCGCGGCCGCGCAGGATGAATATGATCAATACGTCGACCCTATCGTACAGATGGTCGTTGCGGGCGAGCCGGCTTCGGTTTTGTCAAGATATCTGCTTGGTCTCGAGATTAAGACCATGGGTCTGAACGGAGACCGCAATCGCGCGCAAGCTATCGCCGAGAAGCTTGCGCATGCGCGAGCCTTGCAGCGGTAGCGGGTAACCCGGGTAGGCGAAGCCGCATCCGCGATATCTGCCGAAGACGAACGGATAGCGCGGCGTTCCGCCCGAAACAAAAACGGCGCGGGTGACCGCGCCGTTCTGCGTCGAAACTGAAACGATGCAGGCTTACTGCATCTCCGCCCATTCCTTGGCGCGCTTGACCGGTTTGCGCGGCGCGGTCGGCTCGGATGCGACACGCGAATTGCTCGGGGCTTGATCGTAGTTCGGCACGCCGCCGATCGTGGAGTAGTGCGTGAGGTAGCCGCAGGCGCCGATGCCCTGATAGTTCGAGACGCGCTCGACGATGCCGACCAGGACGTAGCGCTTGCCGTCGAATCGCGCGACCGGGCCGCCGCTATCGCCCATGCAGGCGCTTGCGCTGATCGGGCCACGCCGGTTCGGATCGACGAGGCCATTATAGCGGCTGTCGGCGACGAGCTGCGCTTCGCGCAGGCCGGCCGAGTGCATGTTGGCGCTTTCCTGCGCGGTGCCGTAGCCCGCGATGATCACGGGTCCATTGCCGACCGGCTCGCCGGTCGCGATCGGAACCGCGCTCGCCGGCAACGGGCTCTCGAGCGTGAGCAGCGTCGCCTGGCCGGAACCCGTGTGTCCGGTGACCGCGATCTTGCGGCCGCCCGCGACCACGAAGAACGGCCCAGGGCCTTCGATGCAGTGGTTGGCGGTGAGCACCTGCTGGTGGCTGACCACGGTCGCGGTGCAGAGCAGATTGGTGCCGATGAGCTTGACCACATGGCGGCTGATGCTGCCGGCCGCGTGGCCGCGCATCACGGCTTGCGCGTCGCTGGGCGCAAAAATAAAGGCGGCCGAAGCCGCCGCGAACAGAGCGAATGCAGGAAGGTGCTGGCGAATCTTGACGCTAGCCGTCACGCGCTGCGGCATGAATTGACCCCTCGTCCCATCGGTCCATTAACAGACCGTGCTGTCGCAAACCCTAGTTGCTACATTCCTCATTCATCTTGTGCAATGCAAGATTAAAGTTGGTTCCCGAGCGATTTTGCTGTTTGCAGAATCCAGTCACGGTAAAGCGCGAGCGGCGTGACCCCGGTGAGACCGCCGCACCCGGCCGAGTTCCCGGGTCCCGTCGACCAACTCACCAGTCCGATCACGGCGCGACGGCCGTCGAGGTTGCGGAACACCGGCGCGCCGGAGTCTCCCGTGCAGGCGCCGAGCCCGGCTTTCTCGCCTTTCGTTAAGGGATCGACGAGGCGGATCTGCAGAGTTCCCGGCTTGCCGGTCGCGATCAAGGTCGCGGCGCGTGTGACCCCGCCCGACTTTCCATCGCCGCGCACCGCGACGCCGGTTCCCGCGACGATGAACGCGTCGCCGACGGCGACGGAACTTGGCGCGGCGAGCGGCGCGGGTTCCACGCTCGCGAGCGGGGCCACGAGCTTGAGCAGCGCCGCGTCCGCGGTCGCGCGATGGCCGAGCATGGTCTGCAGATCGAATTTCGGATGAGCGGTGACGCTCGCAACGTCGCGCAACTGCGGCTGCCGCGCCCGATCGAACTCGACGATCTTGTAGTCGGAGCCGGGCAGCACGCAGTGCGCGACGGTCAATATCAGGTCGCGCGCGAGAGCGACGCCGGTGCAGGAGTTGCCGCGCGAGCCGACGATCAGCACGACGGCGCGCGCGATGGCGTCGGCAGGCGCTCCCGCGCCGCCGACCATCGCCGGCGCCGGCAGCGCGGACGCGATCAGACAGGCGAGGGCGGTCAGCATGCGCGGCATTGCGCGCATGAGCCTCGCCGCACGCGGGATGTCAACGACGGAAAGAGACACATGCCCTCCATCCTTCTCACCGGACCCGCGGTCGAGCCGGTCACGCTCGCCGAGGCGAAGCTCTATCTGCGCGTCGAGAACGACGACGACGACGACCTGATCGGGGCGCTGATCGCCGGCTCGCGCATCCATGTCGAGGCGCAGACGCGCCGCGCGCTGATCACGCAGAGCTGGCGACTGGTGCGCGACGCCTGGCCGGCGAGCGGGCGGATCGCGATCCTGCCGGTTCCGCTCGCGAGCGTCACCGCCGCGCGCATCTATCACGCCGACGGCACGACGCAGTCGATCGATACGTCGGGCTTCGTGCTCGACAAGGCGTCGGCGCCCGCGCTCATCGCGTTTGCGAACGGCGCGCCGCCCGCGCCGGGGCTGCCGCTCGCCGGCATCGAGATCGACATCACGGTGGGCTACGGCGCGGCGGGCGCGAACGTGCCGGAGGCCCTGCGCCAGGCGATCCGCCTGCTGGTCGCGCATTGGTACGAGAACCGCGCGATCGCGGCGATCGGCCAGCTCGCGGTGTTGCCCGCGACCGTCGCGGCGCTGATCGCGCCCTACCGGGTGTTGTCGCTATGACGGCCGCATCGACGACACCGGGCGAACTCAACCGCCGGCTCACGCTGCAGGCGCCGGTCGAGACCGCGGACGGCGCCGGCGGCGTCACGCGCACCTATACGGACGCCGCGACGCTGTGGGCCAAGGTCGAGCCCATCTCCGGGCGCTACGACATCATTGCGGCCGGCGCCGGCGCGACCATCACGCATCGCATCGTGATCCGCTCCGGGCCGGACGTGACCACGCAGCATCGCTTCGTCGAGGGCGCGCGCACCTATCAGGTCGTCGCCGTGCGCGACGAAGACGCCAGTCGCCGTTTTCGCGTGATCCACGCCGAGGAGCGGACGGGCTGATCCCTCCCGCTTGCGGGGAGGGTCGCCGCCGAAGGCGGCGGGGTGGGGGTCGCGCTCAAGGCACCGGCCGCGCGTACCGCGCGACCCCCTTCCCTAACCCTCCCCCTCAAGGGGGGAGGGAACAGACCGAGCGCGTTGCAAGGACCACTCCCATGTCATCCGCCGCTGCGGCGCTGCGCGCCGCGATCCATGACGCACTCGTCGCGGACACTTCGCTCACCGCCCTGCTCGGCGCCGCGCGGATCTACGACGAGCCGCCCGCGACGCCGACGTTTCCCTATGTGACGCTCGGCGAAGCGCGCGTGCAGGACGTCTCCGTCATCGACGGGCCGACGCAGGAACATCGGCTGACCCTGCATGTCTGGTCGCGCCAGGGCGGGCAGCGCGAGGCGCACCTGATCGCCGGTGCGCTGTTGCAGGCGCTCGACGACGCGCCGCTGACGCCTTCCGGCTTCAACCTCGTCAACCTGCGTTTCTCGGTCGCCGACATCCGCCGCGAGAAGGACGGGCGCACCTACCACGCGCTCGTGCGCTTCCGCGCCGTGACGGAACCGACCTGACAGAAAGGACACCACCATGGCCGCCCAGAAAGGCAAGGACCTGCTCGTGAAGATCGCCAATGGCGACAGCTTCACCACCATCGCGGGGCTGCGCGCGAGCAAGCTCTCGTTCAACGCCGAGACCGTCGACATCACGGACGCGGAATCCTCCAACCGCTGGCGCGAGCTGCTCGACGGCGCGGGCGTCAAGCGCGCGGCCGTCTCGGGCCGCGGCCTGTTCAAGGACGCCGACAGCGACGCGCTGACCCGCCAGACCTTCTTCGACGGCGCGGTGAAGAATTTTCAGATCGTGATTCCCGGCTTCGGCACCGTCGCCGGTCCGTTCCAGATCACGTCGCTGGAATTTGCCGGCGAGCACGACGGCGAGGTCACGACCGACCTCGCGCTCGAATCCGCCGGCGAGGTCACGTTCACCGGCAGCTGATCCCCCGCGACCCGGGGGAGGGATTAAGGAGAGAGACATGCACAATCGTCATCGTGGCGAGATCGAAGCCGAGATCGGCGGCACGCGCCGCCGCCTGGTGCTCACGCTGGGCGCGCTCGCCGAGCTCGAGGCGGCGTTCGACGCCGAGGATCTGATCGGGCTCGCCGAGCGCTTCGGCACCGGTCGCCTGAAAGCGCGCGACCTCGTGCGCGTTATCGGCGCGGGCCTGCGCGGGGCGGGCGAGATCATCAGCGACGAGGAGGTCGCGCGGCTCGAAGTGCGCGGCGCCGCCGCCGGCTATGTGCGGATCGCCGCCAACCTGATCAGCGCGACCTTCGGGAGCGAGCACGCCGACCCTTTGGCCGGCGCGCCGCAGGAGTGACACGGGGCGGCGCGCAGCGTGCCGAGGCTGTTCCCTTTCCCTGGAAGATGGCGATGGGGTTCGGTCTCGGCACCTTGCGGCTTCCGCCCGACGCCTTCTGGCGCATGACGCCGCGCGAGCTTGCGGCCGCGATCGGCGCTTTCGCGCCGCAGCGTCCGGCTCCGCTCGCACGCGGCGCGTTCGACGCGCTGGTGCGGCGGTTTCCGGACGCGCCGGGTCGATCTTGAGGGCTGGCACATGGCAGACGATACGGGCGATCTCGGCGCGATCGGCGGCGATCTCTCCGGCACGATCGGCGACTTGCAGACGCGCACGCGCGACCTCACCATCAACGCGAACGCCTTCGCGCGCGCGATGAACACCGCCTTCACGCAGAGCATGGTCGGGGCGAAGAGCTTCGACGACGCGCTCAAATCGCTCGCGCTGCGGCTGTCCGATCTGACGGTCAGTCAGGCGCTGCGCCCGGTGACGAACGCGCTCGGCAGCGGGCTCACCAGCCTGCTCGGCTCTTTCGGCACCGGCACCAGCGACACCGACCTGATGAAGGCGATGAACACCGCGCAGCCGTTCGCGACCGGCGGCGTGATCGCGACGCCGACGTTCTTTCCGCTCGGATCGGGGCAGCTCGGCCTTGCGGGCGAGGCCGGGCCCGAAGCGATCATGCCGCTGACGCGCGGACCGGACGGCTCGCTCGGCGTCGCAACGTCGGGCGGCGCGGCTTCGAACGTGACCGTGAACATCGCGACGCAGGACGCCGACAGCTTCCGCCGCTCCGACACCTATCTCACCGGCCTCATCGCCCGCGCGGTCTCACGCGGGCAAAGGGGGATGTAATGTCCTTCCACGAAGTCCTGTTTCCGCTCGACATCGCGCTCAAGAGCGCGGGCGGGCCGGAGCGCAAGACCGAGATCGTCGCGCTCGGCTCGGGCGCCGAGGAACGCAATGCGCGCTGGGCGCATTCGCGCCGGCGTTACGATGCGGGCTACGGCGTGAAGACCTTCGACGCGCTCTCGGCCGTCGTCGCGTTCTTCGAGGAGCGGCGCGGGCGGCTGTACGGCTTCCGCTGGCGCGACCGGCTCGACAATTCCTCCGCGGCGCCGGCCGCCGCCGTGACGCCGCTCGACCAGGCGATCGGCACGGGCGACGGCGCTGCGACGACGTTCCAGCTCGTGAAGACCTACGGGTCGGCCTACGCGCCCTATCCGCGCCCGGTCGCAAAGCCGGTCGCGGGCTCGGTGCGCGTCGCCGTCAACGGCACGGAGCAGACCGCCGGCACGGCGTTCACGGTCGACACCACCACCGGCATCGTGACGTTTCTCTCGGGCCATGTGCCCGCAAGCAGTGCCAGCATCACGGCGGGCTTTCAGTTCGACGTGCCGGTGCGGTTCGACAGCGATTATCTCGAAGTCGATCTCTCGGCGTTCGCGGCCGGCAGCGTGCCGCGGATTCCGCTGGTGGAGATCAAGCTATGAGAACCATTCCATCCGGCCTGCAAGCGAAGCTCTCCTCCGGCGTCACCACTCTGGCGCGCTGCTGGATCGTCACGCGGCGCGACGCCGTGACGCTCGGCTTTACCGATCACGACGAGGACATCACCCTCGACGGCACCGTGTGTCGCGCAGCGACCGGCCTCACCGCCTCGGAAGCGACCGCGCGGCTCGGCCTGCAGGTCGACGGCGCCGAGATCGCGGGCGCGCTCGCCGATGACTCGCTCGCCGAGTCCGATCTCGCGGCCGGGCGCTATGACGCGGCCGGCGTCGCGGTGCATCTGGTCGACTGGAGCGATCCGTCGCTGCGCGTCCTGCTCGCGACCGGTGTGCTCGGCGAGGTGCGGCGCGAGGGCTTGGGCTTCACGGCCGAGCTGCGTTCGCTGACCTATCGGCTCAACGAAGAGAGCGGCGCGCTCTATACGGCGAATTGCGCGGCCGATCTCGGCGACGCGCGCTGCACCGTCGATCTCACCAACGCCGCCTATCATGGCGCAGGCACGGTCGCCTCGCTCGCCGGCACCGCGGCATTCCGCGTCAGCGGGCTCGATGCATTCGACGACGGCGACTTCACCGCCGGCAAGCTCACCTTCACGAGCGGCGCGAACAACGGCTTTGCGGTCGAGGTGAAGACGCATCGCGTGGCGCTCGACGGCGTGCTGATCGAGCTGTGGCAGGCAGCGCCCGAGGCGATCGCGCTCGGCGATACGTTCGCCGTCACGGCCGGCTGCGACAAGCGCTTTGCGACCTGCCGCGACCGCTTCGCCAACAGCATCAACTTCCGCGGCTTCCCGGCGATCCCCGGCAACGACTTCGTCGTCAGCTATCCGATGCCTGGGCAGGCGGGGACGCGCACGGGCGCCTGAAGCGAATCACCGAGTTCATCTCATGCCTCTCGCTCGCGCGACGATCATCGCCGAGGCGCGTGCCTGGATCGGCACGCCCTACCGCCATCAGGCTTCGCTCAAGGGCGTCGGCTGCGACTGCCTCGGCCTGGTGCGCGGGGTGTGGCGCGCGGTCTGCGGCGAGGAGCCTGAGCCGGTGCCGGCCTATGCGCCCGGCTGGGCCGAGGCGACCGGCACCGAGCAGCTTGCCGCGGCCGCGGCGCGGCATCTGACGCCGCTCGCCGATCCGAGCGCGTTCGCGCCCGGCGACGTGATCCTGTTCCGCTGGCGTTCGGAAATGCCGGCAAAGCATGCCGCGATCGTGACGGCGCCCACCCTGATGGTGCACGCGCATGACGGCGCGTCGGTCGCCGAGGTCGCGATTGCACCGTGGTGGCGGCGGCGGCTCGCCTATGCGTTCGCCTTTCCGGGAGTGACGTGATGGCAGCCCTTGTTCTCTCCGTCGCGGGTGGCGCGATCGGCGGCCTGTTCGGGCCGGTCGGCGCGATCGCGGGCCGCATTGCGGGCGCGATCGGCGGTAACATCATCGACCACGCGCTGCTCGGCGGCAGCGGCGACCGCTATATCCAGGGTCCGCGTCTCGCCGACCTCGACGTCATGGCCTCGACTGAGGGCGCGCCGATCCCGCGCGTCTATGGGCGCGCGCGGCTTTCCGGCCAGGTGATCTGGGCAACGCCGCTCGAAGAGGTCGCATCGACCGACAGCGAGACCACGGGCGGGAAGGGCGGCGTGCTGGCGGGCTCGACCACCACGACGACCACCTACAGCTACTTCGCGAACTTCGCGGTCGGCCTGTGCGCCGGCCCGATTGGGCGCATCGGGCGCATCTGGGTCGACGGCCAGCTGCTCGATCTCTCCGGCCTGACCTATCGCTTCTATTTCGGCGACGAGGCGCAGACGCCCGATCCGCTGATCGTCGCGACCGACGGCGCCGACAATGCGCCGGCCTATCGCGGCCTTGCCTATGTGGTGTTCGAGCGGCTGCCGCTGGAGAATTTCGGCAACCGCATCCCGCAGCTTTCGTTTGAGATCATGCGCCCGATCGGCGCGCTCGAGCGCATGGTGCGCGCCGTCACGCTCATCCCCGGCACGACCGAGTTCGGCTACGAGCCAGATTGCGTGGTGCAACTCCTCGGACCCGGGCAGATGGGCGCCGAGAACCGGCACGTCGGGATCACACCGTCCGACGTCGATGCCTCGCTCGATGCGCTCCAAGGCGCCTGCCCGAACCTCGAACGCGTCGCGCTTGTCGTCGCGTGGTTCGGCACCGATCTGCGCGCGGAGCATTGCGTTATCGTTCCCGGCGTCGAGTCCGCCACCAAGGAGACGTTTCCGAACGACTGGTCGGTTGCCGGCGTGTCGCGCGGCGCGGCGCATCTCGTCTCGACCGTCGACGGTCTGCCCGCCTATGGCGGCTCGCCGTCCGACGACAGCGTGA
>CAYZMR010000049.1:8569-18541 GCA_964479515.1 uncultured Hyphomicrobiales bacterium
TCGACCGTCGACGGTCTGCCCGCCTATGGCGGCTCGCCGTCCGACGACAGCGTGAGCCATCTGATCCAGGCGCTGCACACGCGCGGCCTGAAGGTCACGCTCTATCCGTTCGTCGTGATGGATATTCCCGCCGGCAACGGGCTCTCCGATCCGTGGACGGGCGCTGCGGACCAGCCGGCCTATCCGTGGCGCGGGCGGATCACGTGTGATCCCGCGTCCGGCCAAACCGGCTCGCCCGACGGCACCAGCACGGCCGCAACGCAGGTCGACACGTTCTTCGGCGTCGGCGATCCGGACGCCTTCGGCTACCGGCGCATGGTGCTGCACTACGCGCAGCTTGCCGCCGACGCCGGCGGCGTCGATGCGTTTCTCATCGGGTCGGAGCTCCGCAGCCTGACGCGCGTGCGCTCGGCGAGCGGCGTCTATCCGGCGGTGGAGCGGCTCATTGAACTTGCGGCCGACACGAAGGCGATCGTCGGCTCCGGCACGGTGGTCACCTACGGCGCCGACTGGACCGAGTACGGCGCGCATGTCGTCGACAGCGGCGCGAGCGAAGTGCGTTTCCCGCTCGATTCGCTGTGGGCGTCATCCTCGATCGACGCGGTCGGCATCGACTACTACGCGCCGCTCGCCGACTGGCGCGACGGCGATCCGCATCTCGATCGCGCGATCACGGACTCGATCTACGATCGGGCGTATATCGCCGGCAATCTGCGCGGCGGCGAGGCCTATGACTTCTATTATGCGAGCGACGCCGACCGCGCCGCGCAGACGCGCACGCCGATCACCGATGGGCTTGGCAAGCCCTGGGTGTTCCGCGTCAAGGACATCTGGAACTGGTGGGCGAGCGCGCATTACGAGCGCGTCGGCGGCGTTGAACTCGGCACGCCGACCGCCTGGGTGCCGCAAGGCAAACCGATTTGGCTGAGCGAAATCGGCTGCGGTTGCGTCGACAAGGGCGCAAACCAGCCGAGCGTCTTCCCCGATCCGAAGTCCTCGGAGTCGGGCCTGCCCTATTTCTCGACCGGCGCGCGCGACGACCTGATGCAGCGCCGCTTCCATGAGGCGGTGCTCACCACGGTCGATCCGGCGTTCGGTGCGACCTTGGGCAACAACCCGATCTCCACGGTCTATGCCGACCGCATGCTCGATCCGTCGGCGATCCATCTGTGGACCTGGGACGCGCGGCCCTATCCGGTCTTTCCCGCCGCGCTCGATGTCTGGAGCGACGGCGGCAACTGGGACACCGGCCATTGGCTGACCGGCCGGCTCGGCGGCGCCCCGCTCGACGCGCTGGTTGCCACGATCCTCACCGACGCCGGCATCACCGACGGCTTCGACGCGACCGCGCTCGGCGAGGGGCCGGACGGCTACGTGATCGACCGCCCGATGTCGCCGCGCGCCGCGATCGAGCCGCTCGCGTCGGCTTACGCCTTCGATGCGAGCCAAGATGGCGACACGCTGCGCTTCCGTGCGCGCGGCGGCGAAACGGTCGCGGAATTCGTCGAGGACGATTTGGTGCTGCCCGACGATGCCGCGCCGCTGCGTCTGACGCGCGCGCAGGAGACCGAGCTGCCGCGCGAGGTCTCGATCGGCTACACCGACGGCGAATACGACTATCGCCGCGCCGCCGTGACCTCGCGCCGTCTCGTCGGCGGCTCGGCCAGCACGGCGCAGGCCGACCTCGCGGTCGTCACCAACGACGCGGCCGCCTCCCGGCGCGCCGACATCTGGCTGCAGGACCTGTGGGCCGGGCGCGAGAACGCCGAGTTCGCGCTGCCGCCGAGCGCGCTCGCGCTCGCACCCGGCGACGTGGTCGGCCTCACGGCCGGCGGACGGCGCCGCCTGATCGAGATCCGCGCGATCGTCGATACGCAGAGCCGCAGCATCACCGCGCAGTCGATCGACCCGGACGTGTTCGACCAGGAGGTCGCCGCGCCGCGCCGCCCGCCGCCGGTCGCGCCGCCGGCCATCGGGCCGGTGTACGCGCTCGTCCTCGACCTGCCGGCGCTGCCCGGCGACGATCCGCCCGTGCTCGCGCATCTGGCCGTGTTCGCCGATCCGTGGCCGGGTCCGGTCGCGGTCTGGCGTTCGCGCGACGGCGCGAGCTACGAGCGCGTCGCGACGGTCGTTGCGCCCGCGATCATCGGCGAGACGCTCGATGACCTCCCGAGCGGGCCGACGAGCCGCTGGGACAAGGTCGCGACCGCGCGCGTGCGCCTCTATGGCGGCGCGCTCGCCGCGACCTCGGATGCGCGCGTGCTTGGCGGCGCCAATGCGGCGGCCGTGCAGCGATCGGACGGCGCGTGGGAGATCCTGCAATTCGCCAACGCCACGCTCACCGGCGATCACACCTACCAGCTCTCGCGCCTGCTGCGCGGCGAACTCGGCAGCGAGCAGGCGATCGGCGACCCGCTGCCGGCCGGCGCGCCGTTTGTCGTGCTCAACGACAATATCGTGCAACTCGCGCGCGGCCTCGACGCGCTCGCGCGGCCGATCCAGCTCCGCGTCGTCGCGGCGAGCCGCGACTACGGCGATCCCGCCGCGGTGTCGCTCGCCGTGACGCCGGGCGCGACCGCGCTGAAGCCGCTCGCGCCGGTGCATCTGCGCGCCTATCGCGACAGCGACGGCGTTCACATCTCGTGGCGCCCGCGCAACCGCGGACTTGCCGGCGTGACCTTCGCGGTGCGCGTCCCGCTCGGCGAAAGCCCCGAATCCTACGTGCTGGAAGTTCTGTCCGGCATGACGGTCGTGCGCACGCTGGCGGCGGATGCGCCGTCGCTCCTCTATGCGGCCGCCGACGAGATCGCCGACTTCGGCAGCGCGCAGTCGAGCCTGTCGGTCCGCGTCTATCAGCTCTCCGCCTCCGTCGGCCGCGGCTTTCCCGCCGGGGCGGTGCTGACGCCTTAGCGATGCACCTTGCGGCCGTTCTGACGCGTGGCGGTCGCGGGATCGTTGCGGTCGTCGCGCCAGGTCGGGTGCGTGAAGTGGATGACGCAGTCGCCATTGTATGAGACGACCGCCTCGCTGAACGTGATCGTTCCGATGCGGCGCCAGTTCGCGAATGTGCGGCGCAAGTGGAAGGCAGGACCGCGGCTGGTGCCGTCGTCGGTCACCTCGATGTTGAAGGTGAGCGTGCGCTTCGGCCGCGGGTCGCCCTTGTCGTAGATCTGCGCCATGACTTCGTCGCGGAAATCGAGGTTTTGGCCCTCGATCCGCGGCTGCTCGGGCGCAACCAGCAGGCGCATGAAATCCGGAGACCGCGTCGGCTCGCTGTCCGGCTTGCCGAGCTCCGCGACCGGATAGACCTGGCGCGCGGTCGCGACCTTGTCGACGATCCCGAACACCGCGCCGGCGATCATGAGGACCGGCATGCCGGCACCGCGCCGGATCAGCGTGGTGTCGGGTGCGTTGCGCAGCTCGGCGTCGTTGATGAAGTCGGTGTAAGCGCCGGCGATGTCTTCCTGGGTGATGAAATTGGCTGTGCGCAGCGGCTCGGCGTGCTGCGCATCCGTGGTCGGGAACAGCTTGCCGACGAGGGCGAGCGAGCGGGTGTGGCCGCGCCGCGTCTCCTCGCAGCAGACCGAATAACGCGCCACGATCAGCGCCTCGCTGCCCTTGCGGAAATAACCCGAATAGAGGCTGTCTTGGTTGATGCGCCAGCGGCCGATGAGGCAGACGCCGTTCGGGTGGAATACGCGGCGGAAGCCCTTGCGGTCCGGACCCCAGCGCAGATCCGCGCCGGAATCGAGCGCGCGCTCGACCGCCTGTTTGAAGATATACGGGCGGCCGAACGGCAGAACGCCGCGCAGCAGGCGGCTCGTGGTCACGTCGTACACCGGAAGCGCGGGTTCGTCCGGCGCGCCCCAGACGCGCTGATACGGGTTGGCGAACAGCGCCTCGCGCACCTCCGCGAAGCGCGAGCCGCGATAGGCGCGGTCTTCGCCGGTGATCTGTTCGGTTCCGACCCAGTCTTCGTTCACGGCATCCCGCTCCGCCGTCCGGGGCGATCATACAACCTTATGTTTAGGACACGAAATCCGTCCTGGCGACACGGAGCCGCGAGCGGCGGACTTGAGGATCTTCCATGACCGACTCACCGAACCTGGCGATGCCCTTCATCGAGGGCGGCGAACTGCTGCCCGACGTGACCTTGAACGAGGCGCTGCGCCTCATCGACACCCTGGTGCAGCTTGCGATCGTCGACCGCGACCTCAACGCGCCGCCTGGCTCGCCGAGCGAGGGGCAGCGCTGGATCGTCAAGGCGAGCCCGAGCCCGACGGGCGCCTGGGCCAGTCACGGCAATCAAGTTGCGGCGTGGCAGGACGGCGGCTGGCTGTTCGCGGTGCCAAAGGTCGGATGGTTTGCCTATCTGATCGACGAGAGCGCGCTGGTTGCCTGGAGCGGCACCGCCTGGGTGAACGCGCTCGACGTGAGCGGCATCACGACGCTGCAGAATCTCGCGCTGCTCGGCGTCGGCACCACGGCGGACTCCACCAATCCGCTGAGCGCGAAGCTCAACAATGCGCTCTGGACCGCGAAGACCGCCGCGGAGGGCGGCGACGGCAACCTGCGTTACAAAATGAGCAAGGAGAGCGCCGCGAACACGCTCTCGCTGCTGCTGCAGGACAATTTTTCCGGCCGCGCGGAGATCGGCCTGACCGGCGACGATGATCTCCACGTCAAGGTCTCGTCCGACGGCTCGACCTGGCTGGAGGCGCTCGTCGTCGATCGCACGACCGGGGGCGTTCGCTTCCGCGCCGCCGAAACCAACGTCGCCTCGGCGTCGACCTGCGACATCGGGGCCGCGGCCGCGCTGAAAGTGGCGATCACCGGGACGACGACGATCACGTCGTTCGGCACCGCGCCGCACGCGCTGCGGCTGATCAAGTTCGCCGGCGCGCTCACGCTGACGCACAACGCGACGAGCCTGGTCCTGCCCGGCGCGGCGAATATCGCGACCGCCGCGAACGACCGCGCGATCGCGGTGTCGGATGGCTCCGGCAACTGGTATGTCGTCGCCTATCAGCGGGCGAACGGAAAGCCCGTGATCGCGCCTGCGGCGGCCGACGTCAGCGACTCCACCTCCACAGGGCGCGCGCTGCTCACCGCCGCCGACACGCCGAGCGCGCGCGCCGCGATCTACGCGGCGCCGTTCGACGCGCTCGCGTTCAACGGCATGCAGGTGAACGGCAACGTCGATGTTGCCCAGGAACTCGGCACCACCGGCGCGACGCTCGCGTCGGGCACGGCCAAATACATCGCCGACTGCATCGAGGCGCAGTACGTGCACGGCGCCGGCACGGCCGTCGTCACTAGTGCACAACTCGCCGCGGCGTCTTTCCCGTCCGCGCTGCCCGGCTATTCGTTCGGCCATCAGCTCAAGGCGACGACGGCGCTCTCGTCGCCCGCGAACGGCGACTACGCGCTGCATCGCTGGCACATCGAAGGCTATCGCGTCGCGCGGCTCGGTTGGGGCGCAGCCGGCGCGCAGCCGCTCGCCTATGCGTTCCAGTTCTATTCGACCGCTTCCGGCACGGCCTTCGTCAAGTTTTCCAACAGCGACAAGAGCCGCAACTACTACAAGGAAATCACCGTCGCGGCCGGCTGGAACTTCTTTTCCGGCACGATCACGGGCGATACCAGCGGCACGTGGGACAAGAGCAACGGCAACGGGCTGATCATCGAGGTGTTCTCGGCCGGCAAGGCCGCCTCGCCGGTCGCGCCGGGCGCGTGGACGTCGACCAACACGACGCAGACGACCAGTTCGACCAACCTACTCGGCACCAACAACAACCTCACGATCATGACCGGGCTGATCGTGCTGCCGGGAATCGAACTGCCGTCTTCGGATCGCGCGCCCCTGATCATGCGGCCGTTCGATCAGGAATTGACGCTATGCAGAAGGTATTGGGAGGCTTCATACGATTACGGCACCCCGCCGGGCGCGGGAACGACAGCTGGTTGGTGCAACCTATATCTTCCGGCCGCTGCGGGCACCGGTGAGGCGCATCTGAGTGTGCGCTATCAGGTGCCGAAGCGAGCATCTTCAACAGTCACGCTCTACGACAACGTCGGTACAGCAGGGAAGGTCTACAAAGGCGCGGCTGGTAAGACCGCTGTCGTCGATAATGCCGGGTTGAATAGTTTTCGCGGCGGCACGACAGATGCGACTTCGGCTGTCGAGCTTGGCTTTCAATTCGTTTCGGATGCGAGGTTATGATGACTGAGCATAAGACAGTGCTTCGGTCTTGATGCGTGTCCGGCGCGCTTCAGTTTTGCGGCATTCGACGCGGGCGCGCTCGGCGACGGTGCTTGGATTGCGCGCGAAGGTGACCGGGACGGCGACGGACTATTTCTTCGCCTCGAGCGTCACCGTGGAGGCAGTCGCAAGGCTGTGACGGCGCGTCATCGTCGCGCCGATACCGGTTGGTAGCCCGCGCGGCGAGCGCGCGGACATTCAGCAAAAGAGATGGCGTCATGCGCGAACGGCCTTACGGCGCGGCGATCGCGCTTGCGCTCGGCGTGCCGCTGCTGATGCTCGCGGCCGCCTCGGCGTGGACTCTCGCCGAGAGCCTCCTCGGCGTGCGCCCGGCATTGCGCGTCGCGTCGCCGGTCTGCATGGCGGCCTCGCGCGTGTCGCTGCCGAGCGAGGGCTGGCGGCTCGCCGATGGCACCTTCGTGCTCGCGCGCCGCGCAATGCTCGGACCCGATGGCACCTTCCTGTTCAATGACAATGCCGGCCGGGCGCGCTGCTTCCGGATGATCCCGTAGGACCTGCATCATGGCGAACAATGCGCTGTTCCGGGCGAAAGCCCCCGGGATCATGGCGATCCTGATGCGCGACTTCGATCTCACGGTCGCCGACGCCGCCGCGATCCTCGGCAATCTCGGCCACGAGAGCGGCGGCTTCGCCTTCCTGCAGGAGAAGAAGCCGCTCATTCCGGGCTCGGCGGGCGGCTACGGATGGGCGCAATGGACCGGGGCGCGCCGGAGGGAGTTCACGCAATGGTGCGCACGGCACGCGCTCGATCCAGCGTCCGACGACGCCAACATGGGCTTCCTGCTCGAGGAGTTGCGTTCGTCCTATCCGGGCGCGATCACCGCCGTGAAGAACGCGCCGCTCGGCGAGGGCGCCGACGCGCTGCGCCGGAAGGTGATCGCGTTCGAGCTCACGTTCGAGCGCGCGGCGGCTCAATACAAGCATTACGACAGCCGCGTGCAGTGGGCGAACATCGCGTTCGCCGCCTATCATGCGGCCGAGCCGGTGCCGGAGCGTCCGGTCGAGCCGCGCGACGAGGCGGAGCCGCAGCCTTCGGCCGATGCGCCCGTCGGTGAGCCGAAGCTGAGCTCGATCGAGGTCAAGGGCGCGCAGCGCGCGCTGCACGACCTGAAGTTCTATGAAGTCGGGTTGCCGGACGGGACCATCGGCTCGCGCACGATCGCGGCGGTCGCGGCATTCCGGCATGACCGCGGCCTTGCCGGCGCGCCGCTGCTCGACCGCGCGCTGATCGCCGAGCTTGAGCGCGCGCAGGCCGAAGGCTGGACCCGGCCGATCGCGGTTGCGCGTGCCGAAGGAATCCCGGAGGACAGCCGCATCATCGCGAGCGCCGAGCGCCAGGCAGCGCTGTCCGGCACGACCGGCGGCACCATCGTGACCGGCGGCGTGCTGGCGTGGCTCACGCGCAAGTTCGACGCGGTCCAGCTCTGGCTCGATCCGCTCGCGCCCTATGTGAAGCCGTTCGCCAGCCTGTTCCTGGAATACTGGTGGGCGTTCCTCGGCGCGGGCCTCGCTTACCTCGCGATCGAGCAGGCGCAGATCCGCAAGGCCCGAATCGAGGATCACCGCGAAGGCAAGACCACATGATCGGCGCGCTGCTCACCTTCGTGGCTGGCGCGACCGGCGGACTGTCCTCGCTCGCGAGCCTGCCCGTCATCGGGGTCGCGGTCTCGCTGTTCGGCACGCGCGCCGGCCGATACCTGATCGTCGGTGGCGGCGCGGCGCTCGTCTATGCCTTCGCGTACTGGAAAGGCGAGGCCTCGGCGTCGGGCGCCTGCGAGGCGCAGACGCTGCGCGCCCAATTGCAGGCAGCCGCGATCGACCGCGATAGCGCGAATGCGCGCGCGAGCCGGGCGCAACTCGTCATCAAGGGGCTGCAGGCGGCCGAAGAGGCGAGCCGGCGCCGGATCGACGAGCTCAACGACGAGCTCGCGAACCGTCCGCTTCAATCCACCACACCGGGGGCCAAGGTCGATGCGAAAGCTCTGCTTGACGATCAGTGCCGCTACACTCCTGCCGGCGTTCGGCGGTTGCGCAAGTAGCTCGGTCGCGCCGCTCGCGCGCGACATCGGGCCGCCGCCCGCCTATCTGGCGCAGGTCCCCAATCCGGAGCCGCGGCCGAAGGAAAGTGCGGTGACGCATGCCGCCGAGCGCGGCGCGGCGCTCGACAAGGCGAACGCGATCATCGCCTGCACCGACGCGGAATGGCGCGCGACCCGCGTCACACTGCTGGCGGGCGAGCGGCCCGTCGATGCCGCGACGGCAGGGGAATGTGCGGCGCTGGACCAGGCGACGGCGAAAGCAAAGCCGCGGTCGCGCTGGCGCAAGTCGACATGAAGAACCCGGCGCGGCAGGCCGCGCCGGGGATTTTCGACGTCCAGGCGATTACTTCGGATTGCCGCTGCCGGGCGCATTGCGTTCGGCGCCGGGGCCGGCCGGATCGGGCGACGTGCCGGTCTCGGTGCCCTGCGCGGACGGATTGGTCTTCAGGCCCGTCGGGTGCTGCGTCATTCCGGGCGCCGGCGTCTCGCTCTTCACGGCGTTCTTGCGGATCTCGCCGGGGCCGGCGGAGTCCTTGGAGGTGCCGGTCTCACTCCCTTGCGTGACCGGAGCTGTCGCTGTCTGCGCGAGCGCGAACGAGCAGCTGCCGGCCAGCAGCGCCGCCGCGAGTGTCAGTTTCGTTGCCTTCATCATCATGTTCTCCGTGGTGCGCGCCTCCCAATCGGCGCATGTGGTCAGGCAACGTGCGACCGGGGCCGGCGTTCCAGCGCGCAAGTCATCGTCAGGGACAAGCTGCGGAACGCGGAACTTGTGTTCCGCCGCGCTGGTCACGCGTTCCGCTTTCCCCTAAAGCTCTCCCGCCTTTTGCTGGAGCTGCCTCGATGGATGTGCGTGACGCCGTCGCCACCCGCTATTCCTGCCGCGCCTTCCGTCCCACTCCCGTCTCTCAAGACATCGTCCGCGACATCATCGATCGCGCGGCGCGTGCGCCCTCCGGCGGCAACCTCCAGCCCTGGATCGTGCACGCGCTCGCCGGCGCGCGGCTCGAGGCGCTCAAGGACCTGATCCGGCCGCGCTTCGCCAAAGAGTTGCCGCGCGGGGAGGGGGGTGAATACGACGTCTATCCGCGCGAGCTGAAGGAGCCGTATTACGGCCGCCGCGCGCGCGTCGGCAACCAGCTCTATGCCTCGATCGGGATTCCGCGCGAGGATCGTCCCGCGCGCTATCGCCAGTTTTCCCGCAACTATCTGTTCTACGACGCGCCGGTCGGCATCTTCATTTCCATCGACCGAACGATGGGGCCGCCACAATGGTCGGACGTCGGCGGCTTCATCCAGAACATCATGCTGCTGGCGCGCGCCCACGGCCTGCACACGTGCCCGCAAGAGGCATGGACGAACTGGCACAAGACGCTCATCTCCTTCCTCAAGCTTCCCCCCGAGCACATCCTGTTCTGCGGCATCGCGCTGGGCTTTGCCGATGAGGACGCGCCGATCAACCGTTGGCGCTCGGAGCGCGAGCCGCTCGACGCGTTTGCCCGTTTCGAGGGGTTTTAGGCGACTTAAAGCCCCACTCTTGACACCGTCTGCCTTTACGCGCTTGAGCAACGTGTTGCTCCGAGGGGCTCATGATTCCTGCGCGCTTGGTTCTGCTGGCGCTTGTGCTTGCCGCGGCGGCGTCCGACATGGCGG
>CAYZMR010000050.1:0-18519 GCA_964479515.1 uncultured Hyphomicrobiales bacterium
CCGGCACACTCGTGGTCGACCGCTATCAGGGGGAGGAGCGCCCGCAGTTCCGCCTGATGGACGTGGCGACGACCGAGCCGGGGGTGGTGCGGTGAGTGTTGCGGCTGTCATCCCGGCCGAGCGCAGCGAGAGCCGGGATCCATAACCACCAACCGATCGAAAATCGCTTCAGTCGTGATTATGGGTCCCGGCTCGCGCGCGGCGTTGCGGCGCTTGGCCGGGATGACAGTAGAAGC
Source organism: uncultured Hyphomicrobiales bacterium (assembly GCA_964479515.1). Lineage (GTDB taxonomy): Bacteria > Pseudomonadota > Alphaproteobacteria > Rhizobiales > Xanthobacteraceae > PALSA-894. The sequence goes on from CAYZMR010000050.1 coordinate 237, forward strand.
GTTACCGCGCCCCCTTGGCGTCCTTGCGCTTCGCGATCAGCATGTCGAGGTCGATCGTGCTGCCCATCGCAAGATAGCCGGCGCGGTTCGGATGCAGCTTGTCGCCCGGCCCACCGGTCGTGCTTTCGGGAACGTATTCGGGGCGCATCTCGCCAGTACCGGAATCGAGCGTCACCTTGTCGAAGTCGACGACGCCATCGAACAGGCCGCCGCTGCGGATGAACTCATTGAGCTTCTTGCGGTTCGCGTCCTGCTCCGGCGAGCCGGACGCCGCATTGGTGCTGTTGAGAGCCGACGTCAGCGTCGCGCCGATGATCCGGACATCGGGAATCTTGGCGCGGATGCGTCCGACGATCTCCTTCATGCCCGCCTGCACCTGTTCGGCATTCGCCGTGCCGTTGCGGCTGAAATCGTTGATGCCCTCGAGCCAGATCACCGTCGTCACGCCCGAGAGGCTGAGCAGGTCGCGCTCCAGCCGCATGGCGGCCGACGGCCCGCCTGCGAACGGCTTCTGCGGGGTATATTCGGCAGGCCCCGTGACCTGGTTGCCGCCGATGCCGCCATTGAGCACCACCGCGCGACGGCCGGCCGCCTGCAGGCGGCGCGAGAGCACGTTCGGCCAGCGGTCGTCGCCGTTGAACGTCGAGGCCGTGCCGTCGGTGATGGAGTCGCCGAACGCCACGATCACGCGCGTGTCGGCCGGCGCCATCATGTCGACCGCGTCGAGGAAGTACCAGGAGGCGGTCGAATAGGGGAACGCGACCTCGTCCTCGTTCTGGCTCTTGGCGCCCGCGCCGGGCGCGCTCAGATACGATGTCTGCAGCGCCTTGGCGTGCCAGGTCATCGGCCCACTCTCGCCCGCGACGTGGAAGCTGACCGCGAGCTTGCGTCCGGCGAGCGCCTTCACGTCGCGCACGAAGGTGAGATTGACCGTGTCGCTCCACACCGACTGACCCGGCTCGATCGTGACGGTCGGCTTGCCGCCAAAGGTGACCGGCCGGTTGGTGCCGGAGACGAGCGTCGCGCTCGCAAGCTGCAGTCCAGCAAAGACGCTGTCGAACGTCACCGGCTTGGTGCCGAGCGCGTTGGAGAGCCGAATGCGCGCCTGCTTGCCCCAGATCTCCGGCGCGAGGATCAGGCGGAACGTCTGGTCGTTCGCGCCGGCCTCAGGCTTGGGGAACGCGAATTTGAGCACCGGCTGCGCCGACGGATTGCCGACCGGATAGGGACCCTGCACCGACCCGATCCAGCTTGTCACCCATTTCTCACCCTTCTGCGCGGCGGCCGGCAGCGGCGCGAGCGCGAGTGCGGCGACGAGAACCAACGATGCGCGCGACATGCGTGACATGACTTTCCTCCCCATGCGGTTCACGGACCGCTTGGCCGCCATGATGGAACGATGTGCACCGCACCCGCAACGCCCCACGCGCGGCCGTCATTCACAAAGCAGGGATCGGGGTGCGTGTCAGCCGTAGCGCGCGGCGAGCGCCTCGCCGAACGCGCGCAGTTCGATCAGCAGACGCCGCAGCGCGTCTGGGTCGCGCGCCTTGATCGTCTCCGGCAGCCGCGCGAGGCTTGCGAGCGCGCCGTCGACCGGCCGGCGGAACTCCGCGCTCGCGCGGGTGGCGGCATCCGCCATCGTGTCGCAGCGCCGCAATGACGCGCCGTAGGACTGTGCGATCGCCGCGATCGCGCCGTTCTCGAAATTGGGCTTCTCGCCGAGCTCGGCGAGCGCCGCCATGTCGATGCCGGCGTCGGCGATGCAATCGGCCAGCACCCTGACGCCGTTCTCGCGCCGCAGCCGGGAGAGCGCGTCGCGGATCGCGTCGAGCGTCTCGCGCGCGACATCGGGGCGGCCGAGGTTGAGGACGAGAACCATCCCGACCATGCGCGCCGAGATGTCGAGCATGGTCTCGGTGTAGCGCTCGGTGCTCTTGAACGCGGCCGGCCGGGGCAGGGTGGCGACCTTGCTCCACGCCGCGCGCATGCCGTCCAGTTCGAGCATTGCGTCGTCGCGATCGCCGTTACGCAAATGCCGGTCGAGCGCGCGGCGATGCACCATCGTGGCTTCGACGGCCGCATTGAAATCCGCAAGGTCGTCGGCGCGCGCCGGCGCGCCCGCGAGCAGCAACGCCATGCACAGCGCGGCACACGCCAGTCGAACCATAGCGGTCATGGCGCGAGCATATCCGACCCGCCGGCGCCGCGCAGCGCGTCGATGCTTTGCCGTTAACGCGCCGTGAAAGCGGCTTGCACCAAGGGCCGCAGCCCGTACAGTGCGCGCGCAAATCGGCAGGAACGTCCCCGCATGTCCAAGCTCAATCTCTCGATCGCGGTGCGCGACTACGACCGCACCCGTCCGCTCACCGACGGCACCGTGCAGATCGACGGCGTCGATCCGGTGTTCATGGCGCTCGACCCGGAGGAGATTTTCTTCCGGGCGTTCCGTCATGCCGAGTTCGACATCTGCGAGCTTTCGATGTCGAGCTTCACGGTCAAGACCGCGCAGGGCAACAATCCATATGTCGGGGTCCCGGCCTTCGTGTCGCGCGCGTTCCGCCACACCTCGATCTATGTGCGCACCGACCGCATCAGGCAACCGGCCGACCTGAAGGGGCGCAAGATCGGCGTGCCGGAGTATCAGCTCACCGCGAATGTGTGGGCGCGCGCGTTCCTGGAAGACGATTACGGCGTGAAGCCCTCTGACATCCACTGGATCAGGGGCGGGCTCGAAGACGCCGGGCGCAAGGAGAAGATCACGATCAGCGTGCCGCCCGACGTGCGCCTGGACGACGTGCCGGAAGGCCGCACGCTCGACAGCCTGCTCGAGACCGGCGAGATCGACGCCTTCATGGGTCCGCGCGTGCCGCCGTGCTTCGAACGCGGGCATCCCGATGTCGGCTGGCTGTTCGCCGACACGGTCGCGGCGGCGACCGACTATTTCAAGCGCACCGGCATCTTTCCGATCATGCACATCATCGGCGTGCGGCGTTCGATCGTCGAGAAACATCCGTGGCTACCGGCGGCCGTGCTCAAGGCGTTTGAACGCGCCAAGACAATCGCGATCGAGCGGCTCGCCGATACGTCGTCGACCAAGGTCACGCTGCCGTTCGTCGAGGAGCAGGTGCGCGCCGCGCGCGGCCTGATGGGCCGCGACTTCTGGTCCTACGGCGTGGCGGGCAACCGCAAGCAGCTCGACTATTTCCTGGCGCAGCATCACGGGCAGGGGCTGTCGTCGCGGCTCGTCACGGTGGAGGAACTGTTCCATCCGACGACATTCGAGACGTACAAGCTTTAGCTTCTTGCTGCGTACGCCGACCCCAACCCGCCTCATGCTGAGGAGCGGCGCGAAGCGCCGCGTCTCGAAGCACGAGGCGGCCCCACTGTCGCCCGTGGCCATCCTTCGAGACGCGCGGCCGCGCCGCGCTCCTCAGGATGAGGTCCGTCGCGCTTCGCTCGCAACTCGGGATGAGGAGTCTCCGCCTAACGCGCGCTGCCATCGTGCCGGCAGTCGAGCGAGCCGGGCCGGGCGCCCGGGACGCAGATGATCGGGTCGTGGCTCGAGTTGGGGCCGTGCACCGGCTGGACGACGATCGGGTCGTGGCTCGATCCCGGACCGTGCACCGGATGGTTGACGATCGGATCGTGGGTCGAGCCGGTGCCGTGGACCGGATCGCCCGCATAGGCGCTGCCGGTGGTCAGCGTCATCGCAATCACGGCGACAGCCGCCAGCCTGTTCGCAAGGGTCGACATGGTGTCCTCCAGGGTTGCGTTGGCTGGACGTTCCAGCCATGCCGGCACCCTAGAGAGCCGCGCCCCGCCGCGATGTGACCGCCGTCACAGGATGGGCGATTGCGGCGTTCGACGCGGAAGCTGCAGCTTGGCTTCGTCACGCCCTCGCAACCATCCTCCGGGATGTCGACGGCCCTGTCGCGGCCGCCGCGCTACGAGCTCACGCCGCCGGCAGCGATCCCGACCACGACTGGTTGCCGTTCTGATTCCAGAACGCTTCGGTCAGCGATGACCCGTTGAGCGTCAGCGTGGCATAGCCATTGGTGACGAAGTAGTTGGAGCCCTCCTGCGGGATCAGGGTCTGTTCGAACCACAGCACGTTGGGGGCGTAGGGGGGCGGCGGGCCGTTGGCGGGCTGCAGATCCGTGGGGATGCCCCAGGGGATGCAGCCATGGCCGCAGCAGCGCGGCGAAATGGTCACCTTGCCGACGGTCTGGGACTTGTAGACCGCGCCCACGTGCACGTGCCCCCAGTACCAGAGGACGTTCTGGTTGGCGCCGGCCGGAAGCTGCTGCAAGGCCTGCGTCACCTGCTGCCACAGCAGGTACTCATCATCGGACTGTCCCGGGATCGACCCGTCGATCGTGAGTGCGTTGTGGTGCGTCAGCAGGATCAATCGCTGTCCGCTCGTGAGCTGGCTGATCTGACCGAGCAGAAACTTCATCTGGCCGCCACCGGCGTCGCCCAGATAGCCTTTCATATAGCCGTCGAAGGCCGGGTCGGGCGCGTAATAAGCCGAATCCAGGCAGACGATGCGGAACGCCTTGTTGTAGAGAGCAAAGCAATTGCCTCCCTGCGTCTGGAAGATCTTGTTCCGCAAAGTCGTCAGCGAATAGCCGGTGGCGTGAGCGTACATGTCGTGGTTGGAGTTGAGCGCGAAGGACCGGCCGACGACGCCCGGCCAAGCGCTCAGGAAATTGGTCACCTCCATCGGATACGTGTGCTCGCCCTCATTGGTGCCCGCGTAATAGACGTCGCCAAGATGGATGATGTAGCTGGTCGTCTGCTGGGCCTTCGCAATCGCCAACGCGGGTGGGTTCGCGCCGCCCCAGTCGCCGAGGATCGCGAGCGTGACGTTGTCCGGAATCGAGGTTGCTTTGCCGACCTGAAAGGGTGGCGTCATCCCCTCGGTCCAATAATAAGCCACGAAGCAATAGGCCCACCAGGGATCGGTCGAGTCATAGTCGACGCCGCCGTCCAAAATCTCGCCATCCGGCAGAACCGTGGTGAGCACGCCTCTCGGAGGCCGGGCGGCAAGCGTCGCGAGGTCCTCGTGAAGCACCCGGTGCAACGCTACAAGCTCCCGGTGCGGCGGACGTGTCCCGGCGGGGAGGGTTTTGCTGCGCGCCGCCAGCAGGTGAGCGTGCGCGGCCTGCATTTTTAGCTCCAGCTTCGCCTTTTCATCCGGCGGCAGTTTCGCCCACGTGTCCTTCACGAGCTGCTGCAGGCGAGCGAGGTCTTTCTCCATCTTGTCCTCCTCATGATCGGCGCGGGTTCACTGGCGTTGTTTGGGTCGAACGACGGCGCGCGAGCGGCCGCGCCGCATGGGCCGGCAACGCCAGCCGGACTTGCTCAAACAGGCTCCGGTTTAACGTACAATTGCTGGTATGCATTCCAGGCGTACAGGTACTGGCCCGGATTCTTGTAGTCGGTCACCGACAGGTTCTGACCGTTCCAGAGCGAGGCAAATCGTCCATTGGGCTCCAGGCTCCAGGCCGTCGCGCCGTTCCAGAGATACCAGCCAACATAGGCGAACGTGCTGACCGAGAGATATCGCCAAGTCTGCAGCCGATCGAGGTTGCGATAAAGGGTGACGGCGTTGTACTGAAACTGCTCGATTTTAAGCGCGCGCTCCCGGGGAGCGACCTCCGCGTAATTAAGCCACACTTGATTCGTGCCCAGGTAACCGACCAGCTGTTGTTTTTGCGCGTCTGAATACAGCGCCATGACGAACTGTCCTTGCGAGTTCGACTCCGCCGGCGGCTCGGCCTTCATTTCCTCGTCAAACGTGGCGGCTGGTTTGTGATCGTGGGGATTGAAGGTCATCTCACGCCTCGCGCGTTGTGCCGTGCCGTCGCCTGTTCAGGCGGCTTCCGGGTTGACGAATAATGGCGAATAGGGATTCCAGGCGAACAGGTAGTCGCCGGCAGGGGCGCGCGACGAAAGGTTCTGGCCGTTCCAGACCGACGTGAACAGGCCGTTCGGTTGCTGTGTCCAGCCCGTCGCGCCGTTCCAGAGATACCAGCCGACGTATGCGAACGTGCTGACTGAAAGATAACGGTTGCCGTATTGGTAACAGGTGATGGCGTAGTATTGGTATTTGTTGATTTTAAGCGCGTCCTTTTTCGCGACCCCGATCGCATAGTTTCCGCCACTGGTACCCATATATCCGTACAGCTTTTGTTTTTGTTCGTCGGAATAGAGCGCCATCAGAAACTGGCCCTGAAACGTCAGCGCTTCCGCTGGGGGCTCGATTTGCATCTCCTGATCAAACGTGGCGGCTGGACTGTGATCGTGCGGATTGATGGCCATGTGTGGCGCTCCCTGCTGCGGCTCTCTGCGATCAATCAAAAGTGGTTAGTCAGCTGTTATCCTGATGCATGGTAGCATAATAATCTTTGGTTGTAAAAGCCGATCCGCAGCCCCTGCATCCCGCCATGTCGGGACCCGAGAGAGCTGCGCACCGGCGCGATGTGGCCGCCGTCACAGGGTGGTCGATTGTGCCCGCGGGGCGAGTGCCCGATCGCGGCGCCCTAGCGGCGCCGTTTTTTTGGCGGCTTGGGACCTTTCTTCCGATCGTCGTTGGCGCCGATCTGCTGAGCGCTTTGCCGAAGCGCGTCCTTCAGGTTCGTCGGCCGCCGGTGCTTTGCCAACAGGTCGCCGAACGCCTCGTCGGCGATCTCCTGGAAGCTTCGCATGCTGTCGCGCGCATAAAGATCGAGCGCGGCCCAGGTCTCCGCATCGAAGACAACGCGCTTGCCGACCATGGTTTTACCGCGAACGCCGCTATCCCGTGATTTACGCTGTCTTGGAAGGCTTGAGCCGCAGGTGGATGTTCTTCTCCTGCGTGAAGGCGAGCATCTCCTCGAACCCTTCCTCGCGCCCGATGCCGGATTGCTTGAAGCCGCCGAACGGCGTGCCGAGAAAATGCTTGCCGACCTCGTTGATCCACACGAAGCCGGCTTCGACCGCTCCCGCCGTGCGATGCGCCGTCGAGATGTCGTTCGTCCAGATCGACGCCGTGAGGCCGTATTCGACTGAATTGACCTCGGCGAGCATCGTCGCCTCATCCGACCAGCGGAAGATGCCGAGCACGGGGCCGAAAATCTCCTCGCGCGCGATGCGCATGCTCATGGTGACGTCGGCGAACACGGTCGGCTCGACGAAGAAGCCTTTCGCGAGCGCCGGATCGGCCGGCGGGCCGCCGCCGCATAGCAGCCGCGCGCCCTCCTGCTTGGCGGAGGCGATGTAGCCCGTCACGCGGTCGAACTGCACCTTGGAGACGATCGCCCCCATCGTGGTCGCCGGATCGGTCGGGATGCCGGGCTTGTAGTAGGCGATACGATCCTTCACGCGCGCCAGCACCGCGTCGTAAATTTTCTCATGGATGAACGCACGGCTGGTCGAGCCGCAGGATTGCCCGCACCAGGTGAAGTTCATGCCGGCGATGACGCCGGCCGCGACCTCGTCCGGGTCGGCGTCCGGATAGGCAATCAGCGCGTTCTTGCCGCCGAGTTCGAGCATCACCGGCTTCACGGTGTCGGAGGCTGCCTTCATGACGGCGCGCCCGGTCGGCACGCTGCCGATCAGCGCCACCATGGCGACGTCCTTGTGGCCGGCGAGCGCGGCGCCCACCTCCTTGCCGCCCGGGATCAGGTTGAACACGCCCGGCGGCAAGATGCCGTCGATCAATTCGGCAAGGCGGAGCGAGGACAGCGGCGCCTGCTCGGGCGGCTTCACGATGACGGTGTTGCCGGCGGCGAGCGGCGCCGCGGACTTGCCGCCGCAGAACATGAACGGGTGGTTGAACGGGATGATGCGCGCCACGACACCGCGCGGCTCGCGCACAGAGAAATTGACGACGTCCGGCCCCATCGGGATCGAGGTGCCCTTCATCTCGGTGACCAGACCCGCGAAGAACTCGGTCTGCGCGGCCGCGACCATTGCGTCGCTCACCATCTCCTTGACCGGATTGCCACCATCGGCGGCATCGATCATCGCGAGCTCCTGCGCATGCGCGCGCAGCACCTCGGCGATGCGCTTGAGCATTTTCGCGCGTTCGAGCGGCGCGACCTTGCGCCATTCTTTGAACGCGGTCTTCGCGGCGGCGACCGCGGCGTCCACGTCGGCTGCGCCTGCGTCCGCGACCGCGCCGAGAATTTCCCCGGTTCCGGGATTGATGGTGTCGGCGCGCCGGCCGGACTTCGGCTCATGCCACGCGCCGCCGTAGTAGCAGGTGCGGTGATTGGGGAGAGTCAATGGAGGCATGACGGAGATGTTCATTTTTTCCCCTGAATCTGGATCAGTTCGGAAAGCTGCGCCGGCGTCAGCGGCTCCGGGATGAACTTCAAGGTCACGGCCTCCGGCATCAGCGTGTCGATGCCCTTGATCTCGTCCGGCCAGATCAGCGCCTTGGGAAAGAAGTCGTCGCGCACGCGCTTGGCGACCGACTCCGGCACGCCGACGAACTCCGCGTAGTCTTTGATGACCTGCGGGTTGTCGCTGTACATGTAGTCGATGGATTCACGATAGGCCTGCATGAAACGCGCGATCACGTCCTTACGCTTTGCGAGCGCGTCGGCGTTCGCCACGATGACGCGGATGGTCTGCCCGCGCACGATCGCGGCGTCGGTGGCCTTCGCCACCACGCGGATCTGGCCCGCCTCGATCTCCTTCAGGCCGAACGGCGGCGAGGCCCAGCCGACATCGACCTGATCGGTCATCACGGCGGTCAAGGTCGCGGAGGGGTTGCCGGTGGACATCGGCTTCGCGGTCAGCTTGTTCTCGCTGATGAAGGCGCGCACGATCGACTGCGTCGAGGAGCCGTTGGTCGAGAACGCGATTGTGTGATCGTTGGTGTCTTTCAGCGTTTTGATCGGCGAGGACGTCTTGGCGTACCAGTAGTCCGCCGCACCCGTCGCCTCCGCGCCGATGATGCGGACCGGCGCGCCCTTCGCGTAGGCCGCCATCGCGCCGAGCGTGCCGACTGCGAAACCGAGGTCGACGCTGCCGGCGATCACCGGCTGCAAGGTCTCGCCGCTTCCTGACGTGTAGACGGTCTCGATCTCGAGATCATGCTTCTTGAAGATGCCGGCCTTGGTGCCGAGGTGGATCACCGCGGTGTCCCAATTGCCGCGTTGGCCGAGCGTCGCCTTGAGCTGGTCGGCGCACCAGCCGGGCGTTGCCGCCAATGCGATCGCCGCAGCCGTCAGCAGTGTCAGGCGTTTCATGTCGGACCTCCGATTGTTTTTTCGTTGCGTATGATCTTTTCCGAAAACCAGTTCCCGTTTTTCGGGATCATGCGCTACGCACGCTTGATGTCGCCGACGCCCCCGAGCCTTCCGACCAGCGCATTGGCGCCGATCGAAAGCACGAACACCACGATCAGCAGAGCATACATGCGCGGCATGTTGAAGGTCGAATAGGCGTTGATGACGAGGAACCCGACGCCGCGGTTCGACAGCTTGGTCTCGGCCAGCAGCGTGCCGATGATCGCGACGCCCAAGCCCAGCCGCACGCCGTTGATGATCGGCGCGCGCATCGCCGGCAGATAGATCTTCGTGACCATCGCCCAGGTGCCGGCACGGAAGCTGCGGCCGACCTTGATCAGCACCTTGTCGATTCCGCGCATGCCGGCGGCGGCGCTGAGCGCCACGGGGAAGAAGCACGAGATCACGCCCATCGCGACCTTCGAGCCCGGCCCGACCCCGAACCACATGATCATCAGCGGGAAGAAGATGATCTTCGGCGTCGGCCCGAGGTAGTAGAGATAGGGCTCGAACGCCCGCGCGAGCAGGCGGCTGCCGCCGAGCGCGATGCCGACCGCGAGCCCCGCGACGCCGCCGACGCCGAGCGCGATGCCGATCTCGCCCGCCGTGACGCCGAGATGGCGGTAATAGGTCGGATCGGCCAGCAGCTCGACCAGCGCGCTGCCGATCACGGTGAGCGACGGCACCACGTCGCGGAACAACAGCCCCGAGCGCGCGAGCGCCTCCCAGAACAGCAGCACGAAGACGATGATGGCGACGCGCACGAGCGTCACGGGCGCGATCGGCGGCGCCGCGGGCGCGCTCAGTCGACCGGTCTCAGCCATCGCTCGATCCGATCGGTGAGGAAGAAGAACACGACGCTGACCAGGATGACGAAGCAGATCGCCGCATAGGTGCCGGGCAGGTCGTAGCGTTCGGCGAGATCGTTGATGAGCTGGCCGAGTCCGCCGAAATTGATCAGGAACTCGACGCCGACGATGTTGATCAGCGCGAAGATCATGCCGAGCCGCAAGCCGACGAAGATCGTCGGCAGCGCGGCCGGGAAGAGGATCTTCCAGAACAGTTGCAGCTCGGTGAGCTTGAAGCTGCGCCCGACATTGATGAGCACCGGCCTGGTGCTGGCGAGCCCCTCGATGACCTTCAGGATCACGGCCGGCACACCGGCCACGAACCCCATCATGATGATGGTCGTCTCGCTGCGCCCGAAGATCACCAGGAACAGCGGATACATCAGCACCGTCGGCGCCGAGGCGAGCGCCGCGACCCAGGTTTCCGTCGCCTCGCGCAGCAGGCGTACGCGATAGAGCAGCACGCCGATGCCGACGCCGACCAGGAGCAGCAGCAGCGCCGCCCACAGCGCCTCGCGCGCCGTGACGAGGAAGCGGTGCGGGATGTCTTCTTCCACGATCACGCGGCCGAACGCGCCGGCGATCTGCGAGGGCAGCGGCACGATGAAGCGGTTGATGAGCCCGGCGCGGATCAGCGCTTCGAGCGCCAAGATGAACACGACCAGCGCGCCGAAGCCGAGCGCGAACGGCAGAAACGTGCGCCGCGCGCGGTTCACGGCGCGCGCTCCGCGATGTGCTGCTCGTCGTCGCGCATGCCGCGGCTCGCCTCTTCGCGCAGATCCCCCCAGATCTGCGCGACGTAGCGGCCGAACGCGTCGCTCGACACGATTTCGCTGGAGCGTGGGCGCGGCAGCTCGATCGCGACGATGCGCTTCACGGTGCCGGGCCGGTAGGTCATCACCAGCACGCGGTCGGCAAGCTGCACGGCCTCGGTGATGTTGTGGGTGATGAGCAGGCAGGTCTGCTTTAACTGATCCTGGATCGCCAGCACCTTGTCGCCGAGCAGGAGCCGCGTCTGCTCGTCGAGCGCGCCGAACGGCTCGTCCATCAGCAGGATCTTCGGCTCCGACGCGAGCGTGCGCGCGATCGCGACGCGCTGGCGCATGCCGCCGGAGAGCTCCGCCGGATAGCGCCGCTCGAAGCCGGTGAGACCGACGAGATCGATGAAATGCTGCGCGCGCTCGATGCGCTGCGGCTTCGGCAGGCCGGCGATCTCGAGCGGGAAGGCGACGTTCTCGGTGACCGTGCGCCACGGGAAGGTCGACTCCTCCTGGAACACCATGCCGATCGCGGCATGCGGCCCCTTCACGGTCTCGCCCGCGACCGCGACGCGGCCGGAATAGCCGTCGGTCAGGCCGCCGATGATGTTGAACAGGGTCGACTTGCCGCAGCCCGACGGGCCGATCACGGCCAGGAATTCGCCCGGCGCGACGTCGAAGGAGATGTGGTCGACCGCCGTGACGGTCCCGTCCGGCGTCTCGAAACGCTTCACGATGTCGTCGACGACGAGGATCGGCGCGGCCGCCGAAGAGCGCGGGGCCATGCTGGAAATCGGTGCGACATTTGCCATCACACGCGCCACGAACTCGGTGCCATACCCTCCCCCTTGCGGGGAGGGTCGACCGCCGCAGCGAAGCGGAGGCGGGCGGGGTGGGGGTGGCGCAGTCGAGGTGCGGTCTCTCGACCCCCACCCCTAACCCCTCCCCGCAAGGGGGAGGGGAACAGACCGCCCGAGGAGCGCAAGATGTGCGCGAGACGCAGCATCACGCCTTCCTCTCGGCGTTCGACACCGCCGCCGTCATGGCGGGCGTGTAGCCGGGCGCAACGCGCACATCCACGACCGCGACCGCGCCTTGCTCGACCGCCTTGATCGCTTCGGCGAATGTCGCCGCAAGCTGGACCACGTCCTCGACCGGGCCGAAGCCTTGCGCGCCTTGCGCGCGCGCCAGCGCGGCGAGATCGATGTCGGGATCGGCGATGCGCTGGCCGATCCATTTGTTCTCGACCGGCCGGTTGCGCATGCGCGCGACGCGCTCCTGGTGCACTTCGTCGTTGTAGAACGAGCGATTGTTGGCGACGACGATCAGCAGCGGAATGCGGTAGTGCGCCGCGGTCCAGAGCGCGGTCGCGCCCATCAGGAAGTCGCCGTCGCCGCAGATGCCGACCGCGATGCGGCCGGAGCCCTTCAGCGCGAGCGCCGCGCCGACCGTGGTGCCGGGGCCGGCGCCGAGCCCGCCGCCGCCGTCGGAGCCGAGAAAGTCGAGCGGATGGCGGAACGGCCACCATGCACCGTTCCACGAGAGCGGCAGATGCGTGAGCGAGCAGGGACGCGCGCCGACCGCCGCGCGCAGCGCGCGTGCGAGATGTTCGACGGTGAGCGTGTCGGGCGCGAGCTCGCGCTCTGCCGGCACAGTCCGGACCGCGATGGGTTTCGGCGCTGCGCCAAGTGCATCGATCAGCAGCGGAACCGCGTGCTCGGGATCGGCCGCGAGCAGCACGTCGACCGGGGGCAGGCCCTGGTGATCCATGCTCCAGCCGTTGTGCACCTGGTAGTCGACCGAGACGTGGATCACTTTCGCGTCCGCCGCCGGCGCCTTCGCGGCTTTCAAGGTACCTGCGAGATCGACCCAGTCGAGGCTCAGGATCACGTCGGCCTGGGCGAGCGCCGCCAGGCCTTCGGCATCCGGCGTGAGCACAGAGGGCGCGCCGAGATGGAGCGCATGATCGGTCGGGAAGGCGGCCGCCGTCTTGAGACACGTGATGACGCGCGCCCCGAGGCCTTCGGCGAGCCGCACGCGCGCGTTCCAGGCGACTTCGCTGCGCGACGCGCGGCCGATCAGCATGACGATGGTCTTGGCGGCCTTGAGCAGCGCGGCGGCTTTCGCGATCGCCTCCGCGGACGGCGCGCTCGCGACCGGCGGCGTGAAGCGCGCAACCTCGATCGGCGGCAGCGGCTCGGCGAGCGCCGCCTCCTGCATCTCGGCGTCGAGGTTCACATAGACCGGCCCCATCGGCGCCGCGTGCGCCAGCATCCAGGCGCGCATCAGCGCTTCGCGCGCCGCGCCCGGCGAGGCCGGTTGGTCGTCCCACTTGGTATACGGTCGCACGAGCGCGCCCTGGTCGCGCGCGGTGTGGATCCAGTCGATCCATGGCCGCCGTTTCATCGCGTCCACCGGTCCGGTCGCGCCGAGCACGAGCACCGGCAGCCGGTCGCACCAGGCGTTGAAGATCGCCATCGTGGCGTGCATCAGGCCGACATTGGAATGCACCGCCGCCGCCATCGCGCGGCCGGTCACCTTGGCGTAGCCGTGCGCGATCGCGACCGCGCTCTCCTCGTGCAGGCAGAGCAGCATCTGCGGCGCGCTGTTGCCGAGATAGTTGACGAGCGAGTCATGCAGGCCGCGATAGCTCGCACCTGGATTGAGCGCGATATACGGAATGTCGAGCGCGCGCAGCGTCTCGGCGACGACGTCCGAGCCGAACGCGGCCGCGTTCGCGCCGGAGGGCAGGGGGCGTTCGATGGCAGCGGGGTCAGTCACCGGCACTCACCTTACAAGATCGGCGAAACGTGCCACGTTCCATCCCGCCGTTCAAACCGCAACGGCACGGCGTTGCGGCGCTGGTCGCCTGCGAGCGACGCGCCGGTGAGCGCGCAGACAACCAGCAGGATGCCGCCATGCGCGACGATCACGGTCTCGCCGTCGCCCGTGTCGTCGGTGAGGATGCGCATCACGCTGTGCGCGGCGCGATGCACGAAGGTCGCGAGCGGCTCGCAGCCGTCGGGGTCCCAGTTCCAGTTGAATTCACCCTGGATCGGGGTGCCCCACAGGCTCACATAGAAGCGCTCGGAGAGCGCGCCGTCGACCTCGGGGTGGATGCCGTGCTCGGCCGCGACCAGGTTCGCGGTGCGCCAGGCGCGCGCCATCGGGCTCGCGATGAGCCTGCCGATCTTCGTTGCGGCGAGGCTTTTGGCCGCCCGCGCCGCCTGCGCTTCGCCCGCCGCGTTCAGCGGCGTGTGGGGAAATTGATAGACGCGCGTGCGGTTCCCTTCGGTCTCGCCATGGCGCACGAAGATGAAGCGCGCGCGGGCCGGCGCGAAGGGCAGCGCCGAGGCGAGCGCCGCGATGCGGTCGTAGCCGAGCAGGTCGATGACTTGGGTCATATGCACCTGTCCCGCACGCGATGCAGCGCGTAGCGGTGCATCGCAGATGCGGGACCCCGGTTTGTCATGATCGGGAAAAGCAACCGGGGTCCCGGGTCTGCAGCGCACCACTGCGTGCTGCGCTGCGCCCGGGACACGGAAGCCGAGTTCACGCCTGCGCGATGAACTTCTTGTTCATGTAGACTTCCAGCCCCTCGATGCCGCCCTCGTGGCCGTAGCCCGAATCCTTGATGCCGCCGAACGGCGTCTCGGGCGTCGAGATCGCGACGCTGTTGACGCCGACCATGCCGGATTGCAGCGCATCGCCGATCGCGGTCGCAGTCTTCGGGTTGGAGGTGAACGTGTAGGCCGCAAGGCCGAACTCGAGCGAGTTCGCGCGCTGCACCACCTCGTCGAAGGTCTTGAACGTGACGATCGGGGCGAGCGGCCCGAACGGCTCCTCGGTCATGATCTTGGAGTTGTCCGGGATGTCGGTGATCACGGTCGGCTCGAAGAAGAAGCCCTGGTTGCCCGAGCGGTTGCCGCCGGTCTGGATCTTGCCGCCATGGCTCTTGGCGTCGGCGACGAACGAATCCATCGCGTCGAGCCGGCGCGCATTGGCGAGCGGCCCCATGGTGGTGTCCTTCTCCATGCCGTCGCCGAGCTTGATCGCCTTGGCGTTGTCGGTGAAGCGCTTGAGGAAGCGGTCGTAGATCGCCTCCTGCACGTAGAAGCGGGTCGGCGAGATGCAGACCTGGCCGGCATTGCGGTACTTGAACGCCGAGATCGTGTCGGCGGTCTTCTCCGGGTCGGCGTCGCCGAACACCACGACCGGCGAGTGCCCGCCGAGCTCCATGGTGGCGCGCTTCATGCCGCGCGCCGCGAGTTCGGCCAGATGCTTGCCGACCGGCACCGAGCCGGTGAACGAGATCTTGCGCACGATCGGCGACGCGATCAGGTACTCGGACACGTTGGCCGGCACGCCGAACACGAGATTGATCACGCCGGGCGGCAGCCCCGCGTCCTCGAAGCACTTCACGAGCTCGACACAGGACCCGGGCGTCTCTTCCGAGGCCTTGATGATGATCGAACAGCCGGCCGCGAGCGAAGCCGCGATCTTGCGCACGGGCGTGAGCGTCGGGAAATTCCACGGCGTGAACGCCGCGACGACGCCGACCGGCTCGGTTACGACCATCTGGCGCACTGTCGGGTTGCGGCTCGGAATGATGCGGCCGTAGGCTCTGCGGCCTTCCTCGGCGAACCATTCGGCGATGTCGGCCGAGGTGACGACCTCGCCCTTCGCCTCGGCGAACACCTTGCCTTGCTCCTGCGTCATGACGCGCGCAATGTGGTCGGCGCGCTCGCGGATCAGGTCGGCGGCCTTTTTGATAATGCGGCCGCGATCATAGGCGGATTTGCTCTTCCACACCTTGAAGCCGGCTGCGGCCGAGGCGAGCGCCGCGTCGAGGTCAGCCTTTGACGCATGCGGCAGGTGCGCAAGCGCCTTCTGCGTCGCCGGATTGATGACGTCCTCGCCGCCGCCACCGTTGCCGTGGTTCCACTTGCCGTCGATGTAAAGCCCGAGCTGCGTGTACATGAGTGTCCTCGCCTTGTTTCTTTGAGACCTTGGGTTTTTTGAAAAATTCGAACACAGAGCCCGCCGGCTCCGGAGTTGCCGTTCTCTCGCTAACGAATAGGCGAGAATGGGGCCGGAAGATAGATGTCCGTGCGCATCGTCTCAAGGAAGTCCGGGCCGCCTTCCGGCGGCCAAACGCCGGTGTCGATTGCGGTTTTGCGCGTCGCAGCCCGCACCTCGAGGCTCGGATAGGGCCAGATATGCATGAAGCGCGTAACTTCGCCGGTGACCGAATACATCGCGGCCAGGATCGGAGAGAGCTTTTGCCGTCCCGGCACCGCCTTCTCCCAGGCCGCGATGGTCGGCGTGAGGCCGTTCGGCTTGAACCGATAGGTGCGCACCTCGAAGATCGGGCCGTATTGCCCGGGCTTGATCGGCTGAATGAACGGAAACATCAGATAAGTGTCGGCCGACATGCCGGTGATCAGCTCGACGCAGCCGAACGGGTTCGCGCTCCGCGCCACCTGCTCGCGGTCGGCGATCATGTCGGCTTCGCTGCCGTAATGATGCAGCAGCATGACCTTGTTGAGGTCGCCGATCTCCGAGGCGAGGCAGGCGAGGAATTCGCCCTTGCGCGGATTGGCTTTCAACCATCGCTCGATAGGGGGAAGCGCCTTCAAGTGCGTGTTCGGCCGCACCGTGATCAGCGTCACGTCGTAAGGCATTGCGACAATATCTCCGAAAGGATGATGCGGGCCGGGCCGGGCCGCGATTGACAGTATCGGAACGCGGCCCTTTAGTTCGCGCGGGTGCGCGAAACTACCCGCGAGCCCGCGAACCCGCAATGGCGGGTGCGGCCGGGGACCGAGAGCTGAAATCACAACCAGATCACAAGGGAGGTTTGCGTGAGCAAGCGAGATTTGAGCCGACGGACCGTTCTGGCCGGCACGGGTGCTGCGGCTGTATCGCTGGCCGCCGGAACGTCGCCGGTGCGCGCGGCCGATCCGGTCAAGGTCGGCGTCCTTTTTCCCCTCACCGGTAACGCCGCGGCTGCGGGCCAGGCGTCCAAGGCGGCCGTCGAGGTCGCAGCCGACATCGTCAACGACGCGCATCCGGAGCTTGCCAGCATCCCGCTCGCCAAGGACGCCGGAATCCCGAGCCTCGGCGGCGCCAAGCTCGAGCTCGTCTTCATCGATCACCAGGGCAACCCCTCGGTCGCCCAGCAGCAGGCCCTGCGGCTGATCAACCAGGACAAGGTAAACGTGCTGTTCGGCGCCTATCAGTCGTCCTGCACGCTGACCGCGACTCCGGTCGCCGAGCGCAACGGCATTCCGTTCGTGGTCGGCGACTCCGCGGCCGGAAACATCACGCAGCGCGGCTTCAAATGGCTGTTCCGCGTGACGCCGATCGCGAGCGACTTCGCCGAGGCCTACATGCGGTTCTTCGCCGACATGAACAAGGCCGGCCACAAGGTCGCTTCGGTCGCGGTGGTGAACGAGAACACCGACTACGGCACCTCGGTCGGCGATGCGGTGGAAGCGGCCGCCAAGAAGGCCGGTTTCACGGTGACGAACCGCATTCCCTACAGCGCGAGCTCGACCGACGTTTCGGCGCAGGTGCTCCAGCTCAAGGACAAGCAGCCCGACGTGGTGATCTTCATCAGCTACACGGCGGACTCGATCCTCTACATGAAGACGATGAAGAACCTCGACTACATGCCGCCGATGGTGCTCGGCGACGATTCCGGGTTCTCCGATCCGTCCTTCATCCCGGCGGTTCAGGACATCGCGCAAGGCGTGATGAACCGAAGCGCCTGGGACATCGGCAAGCCGGGTTCGACCACCGCGAAGATCAACGACCTGTACAAGGCCAAGACCGGCCGCGATCTCGACGACACCTCGGGCCGCAACATGCAGGCGATGCTGATGCTGGCCGACGCGCTCAACCGCGCAGGCTCGGTCGATCCGGCCAAGATGCAGGCGGCGCTGCAGGCGACCGACCTCAAGCCGGATCAGCTCATGATGGGCTATCGCGGCGTGAAGTTCGACGAGACCGGCCAGAACATCCTCGCCTCGACCTATCTCATTCAGCTCAAGGGCAAGGACTACAAGGTCGTATGGCCGGACGCCAACGCGACCGAGAAGCTCGTCTGGCCGATGAAGGGATGGAAGTAACTCCGGCGTCATCCTGAGGTGGCCGCCAAAGGCGGCCCTCGAAGGATGGCGGCAATCGCCGAGCAAGCGCCGTCGCCCTTCGAGGCTCGCTTCGCTCGCACCTCAGGGTGACGGCTACCCCATGCTCCTCCTCCAAGTCATCGTCGGCGGCCTGTTGCTCGGCGCGATCTACGCGCTGTTCTCGTCCGGCCTCACGCTGATCTGGGGCATGATGAACTTCATCAACTTCGCGCATGGCGAGTTCGTCATGCTCGGCATGTATG
>CAYZMR010000051.1:0-18429 GCA_964479515.1 uncultured Hyphomicrobiales bacterium
AGCACCATCACCATCTTCTTGCGCTCCATGATGAGCGGCATCGCGGCGACGATGAGGTTGGTCGCGGCGCCCATAAGGAGATCGACTTTGTCGACGTCGAGCAGCTTGGCGTAGATGCCGGGCACGGTCGACGCGTTGGTCTGGTCGTCGTAGTAGACGAGTTCGACCGGCCGGCCGAGCAGACCGCCCCTCGCGTTCACCTCCTCGGCCCAGATCTGCTTCGACAGCAGGTGCGCCTTGCCCGACGACGCAAGTCCGCCGGTCAGCGACACACTGAACCCGATCTTGATCGGCTCGGCCGCCCGTGCGCCGGACGCGAACAGCCATGTTGCCAGGAGTGCGATCGCTACGAGCGCCGTGCACACACGCGATGCGCGATGATTGCGCGTCATGATGATCCTCCCGTCGACACTTTTGGCGGCGCTTGCGTTTGCGCCGGGCGTATCGTGGAGCGGATGATAGAGAAGTCGGCGCGCGCCTGCCACCGTGCTGACTCTGGCTGCGGGGATTGCGTCGCTGGCGCACCAGCGCTTGCAGGCGATAGCGATCCGTGTCGCCGGCGCAGGGATAGGCGCGAGCGCGATTCTTGTGTTGGCGCTCCGGTTCGTGCCCTGACTATTCCGCGGCCGTCGCGGCCGCGCCGCGCTTCTCGACCTCGGCGGCGGCGCGCGCCATGGCGTCGGCCAGATAGGCCGGCTCCTGCGCGCCCGAAACCGCGAGCACGCCGCCCAAGATGAAGCAGGGCACGCCCTCGATGCCGGCTTCCTTGGCCTGGTTCGCCTCCTGCGCGACCCGCTCGACGTCGCGGTCGCTCGCGAGGAGTTCGCGCGTCAGGTCCGCGTCCATGCCGCAGTCGGCCGCCGCCTTCACCAGCACCTCGCGGTCGGTCAAGTCGGCGCCCTCCGTGAAATAAAGCTCCATGAGGCGCTGTTTCATCTTGCCGGCATTGTGGCCGTCGCGCGCCCACAAGATCAGGCGATGGCAGTCGAGCGTGTTCGGCTGGCGCGAGATCCCGTCGACATTGTAGGTGAGCCCTTCGGCCTTCGCGGCGGCCGCGACCCGGCCCGCGATCGCCTTGTAGCGCTCGGGCGAGCCGAATTTCGCCGTGAGATATTCGTCGCGGCTGATGCCCTCGCGCGGAATCCAGTCGTTCAGGAAAAAGGGCCGCCAGCGGATCTCGACCGGGATGTCGGGGCGCAATTCGAGCGCCTGCTCGAGCCGGCGCTTGCCAATGAAGCACCAGGGGCAGACCACGTCGGATACGACATCGATTGTCAGCGGCGTTGCCATGTCACCACCCTCGTTGATGCCTGGAAGGTAGGGCGCCGTTCACTCCGCCGCAACCAGCCTGGCGTCGGTCGTGCGTTCGGCGAGGCTTGCGGCCGTGTCGCCTGACTTGCGCGCCGCGAGCGCAACCGTCGGGCTCAAGGCGGCACGGTCGCCGCTTGCGACCATCGTGTGCTTGAGCACGCTCGCGATGCGGCGCGCCGCGACGTGCGCGGTGCCGAGATCGGTCTCGATGAAGGCGATCAGGATGGTGCCGTCGTCGTCGCGGCAGGCAAGATCGCTCGCCCGGACCAGCCTTGAGGCGATGCGCGCCGCATCGATACCGGCGCGGCGGTTCGCCCCGGTATCGAGAGTGACACGGGCAAGCGACAAGGCGACGCCGCGCGCTGCCGCGTCGGCGACGGCACGCTGCAGTTCGCGCATGAATGCCGCCGGAACGGTGAGCCCGCTGTCGGGATCGAGCACGCCGTGCTGGTCGAGTGTCGCCGACATTCGCTTGAGCCGCGCCGCGAAGGCGTGCAGCCGCGCGAACGGCAGGACATGCGCCGCGACGTCGGCCGCCGCCGCGCTCACCTGCTCGAAATTCGGCATGCATTCCGGGTCGACCGGGCAGGCCGCGGAGGACGGCGCGATCACCGGCAGGTCGCGCCAGCGCGGATCGGAGCCGATGTCGGCGACGAAATCCTCGACCGACGAACGGTTGAAGCCCTCGCCGATCACGACACCGTCGATGTCGCGGGCGGAAAGGTAGCTGCGCGCGGTCTCGAGGCTCAGCGCCCCGATCAGGCCCATGCGCTCGGCGACCGCGACGCTGAGCGCCGGATAGCCGCGGCCGCGCCCGGCGACCAGGACGGTCGCGTCCTCGATCGGATCGCCGCTCGGGATCGGCGGGGCGGTTATCCCTTGCTCGGCGAGCGCCGCGAGGCGGCGCAGCACGGTTGCGTGCAACGTGCGCACGCGCAGCGCGGCGCGCAGGCGCGCGACCAGGCGGCCGGGCACGGCAGCAGCCGCGATCGGCAAGGCATGCGGCGAGGGCGGGCCGCCGTAAGCCGGCATGACCGCGACGAAGGGAACGAACGGGGCGTCCGCCGCCGCAAGCATGGCCGCAATCGCGTCGGCGGCGGCGTGGTCGCGATCCGGCTCGGCCAGCACGACCGCGGTTGGTGCCGATCTGGCGATCGTCTTCTTGGCGTCGGCGAGGCGCGCGCTGACGACGGGCGCATGGGCGCGGGCGAGCGCGGCGTGCACGTCGGCCGCCGCGCCATCCGCGATGACGATGATGGGACCCGCTAATGACATCGGGTCACGCTAGCGGCCCCTCGTAAATGGCCCGTCAACACGACCCCGGCGTTTTCAGAGTTCCGGTTTACGCCGCGGTTGCCCGTCCGTTCCGCGCGCGGAAGGCCGCGACCAGCAGCGGGTTTGCGCCCTGCGCGGCGAGCGCGTCGCAGATCGCGTCGCGATCGGCTCCGGCTCCCGCCAGGCGCTGGCCTGCCAGCATGTCGGGCAGCGCCGCGAGGGCGCCGTCCCCGGCACCTTCGACGAGGTCCTGCAGCGCACGCAGCGCGAAACGGTAGCCGCCGACGCTGACCATTCCGCCGGGCGGACCGTCGATCGCCAACAGGCCGGTCGCGCGGTCGAGCCGGCAGGGATAAAGCGTGTCGATGCCGTTCGCGGTCGCGGCCAGCCGGGGTTGATCGCCGCGTTCGATGCCCGGCGGGAAGGCGTTGCGCGGGACCATCGGGCCGGAGAGCACGATCGTCCCGTTCGCGCCGCGCGCGACGTCAAGGACGTGCATGCCCGCGGCGGCGCCATGCGGCGCGACGATGCGGCCGGCCGGCAGCGCCGACGGCTTGCCTTCGGCATCGCGCCGCAACGCGATCAGTCCGACCTCGCCGAACACCGGCACGTCGATCAGCGCCGCGCGACCCGTCCAGGCGGCGCTGCTGGCGAACCGCTCGGGCGCGCGCCATAGCGCCAGCACGGTTGAGTTGCTGTCCGCGCCGATCAGCCCGGCATCGGCGAGCCGCATCACCAGCGGCCCCGGCAGCACGATCGCGCGCGGCGCCTCCGCGGTCTGCGCCGCAAAGCTCGCGGGCGCGAACGGATGGTGCAGCGACAGCGTGCCGCCGGCGAGGAGCCAGGGCACCACCGTCGCCGCGAGGCCGGCGAAGGAGGAGAGGGTGATCACGCCGAGGATCGCGGCATCGGGCTCGATGCACGCTTCGAGGTGCACCGCAAGGCCGGCGGCGATCAGCTCCGCATGGCTGCGCGCGACCGGGACGATGCCGTCGGGCGCGACATCGAAGGTGACGACCGCGATGTGATCGGCCGCGTCGCCGCGCGCGAGCGAACTCGTTGGCGCGTCGGCGGATGCCGCGAAGATGTCGTCGAGCGGCTCGATCCCGTCGGGCAGGGGCGCGCCGAATGCCGCGACGAAGCGGATCGCGAAGGTCTCGGCGGCAAGCTGCATCGCAAGCGCGGCGTAATCGACCGCGCCGATCGTCCGGCATCCGATCAGCGCGCGCGCGCCGACACGGCCGAGCGCGACGGTCGCCTCCTGCTCGCGCCAGAGCAGCGGCAGCGGCGCCGCGATCAACCCGGCGCGCGTGACGGCGAGCAGCGCGATCACGCTCTCCACCGTGTTGGGAAGCTGCAGCGCGACCACCGAGTCCGCCGGGAGGCCGAAGCCGCGCAGCCTCGCGGCGAGTGCCGAGACGGCGCGGTCGGCCTGCGCGTAGGTGAGACGGCGCGGCGCTCCGTCCGTGATCGTTGCGCGATCGGGCGGGTCGACCAACGCGACCGCGTCCGGGCGGCGCGCGAGCGCGCGGCGGAACAGATCGTCCAGCGTCGCGCGAACACTTTGGCCCATGGCGGGGGGACTGAGGATCACGATCGCCTCATGGGGTCGCGCGCCACCAGGTTTCCGGAATGATTCCGTGCAGCGAGGTCTTCTCCGGACGCGCGACGGTCACCCAGCGCGCGATCCATTGATCCGGCACCGAGAACAGCGGCACCACGTAGAATCCCGACATCAGCACGCGATCGAGCGCGCGCACCGCTGCGATCACGTCGGCGCGCGCATCCGCCTTGAGCAGCGCCTCGATCATGGCGTCGACAGCCGGGCTCTTGATGCCCATGTAGTTGCGGCTGCCCTGGCTGTCGGCCGCGGCGGAGCTCCAGTAGAACGCTTGCTCGTTGCCGGGCGAGAGCGACTGGTCGGAGCGGCTGTAGACCATGTCGAAATCGAATGCGATGCGGCGCGCCTCGAACTGCACGGCATCGACGACGCGAACCCGCGCCGTGATGCCGGCGCGCTTGAGATTGTCGGCATAGAGCAGCGCGAGGCGCTCCTCGTCGCGGCTCGTCACCAGGATCTCGAAGCCGAACGGCTTGCCGTCGGCGCGGCTCACGAGCTCAGCACCGCGCAAGACGTAGCCCGCGTCGGACAGGAGGGCGAGCGCGCGGCGCATGAGCGCGCGGTCGCGCCCGGAACCGTCGGTCACCGGCGGCGCCCAGGTGCCGTCGAGCACGTCGGCGCGCACTGCGTCCGGATAGGGAGCAAGCAGCGCGCGCTCGCGCGCGTCCGCCGCGACGCCGCGCGCGGACAGCTCCGAGCCCGCGAAGAAGCTGCCGGAGCGCTGGTAGAGGCCAAAGAAGATGTTCTTGTTGATCCACTCGAAGTCGTAGAGCAGCGAGAGCGCCTCGCGCACGCGCACATCGGAGAAGATCGCGCGACGCGTATTGAAGGCGAGGAAGACGCCCGGCTTCGGCAGGCCATTGTGGATCATCTCCTTCACGACCCGGCCTCCGCGCAGCGCCGGGAAATCATAAGCCGTCTGCCAGCGGCCGGGATCGGTCTCGGCGCGCAGGTCGAACAGGCCTTTCTTGAAGGCTTCGTGATAGGAATTGGCGTCGCGGTAGTAGTCGATGCGGATCTCGTCGAAATTCCAGAAGCCGCGATTGACCGCCAGATTGCGACCCCAGTAATCGGGATTGCGCTTGAGCGTGATGCTCTTGCCTGGATCGACCGCGCCGACCGTGTAGGGGCCGCTGCCGATCAGGGGTTTCAGCGAGGTCTCCTCGAACGTGTCGGGATTGACGGCGTGCTTGGGCAGCACCGACATCAGGCCGAGGATCAGCGGCAGCTCGCGATCCTGCGACCCGGCGAGATCGAAGCGTACCGCGCGCTCGCCGACGATCTCGACCTTGGCGACCTTGGAATAATAGGCGCGCTGGTTGGGCCGGCCGTGATCGCGAAACAGCTTCCAGGAGAACACCACGTCGTCCGGCGTCACCGGCGTGCCGTCGGAGAAGCGCGCGGCCGGATCGAGCGTGAACGTGACGTAGGAGCGCGCCGCGTCGGTCTCGACGGTGCGCGCAAGCATCCCGTAGAGTGTGAACGGCTCGTCATAGCCGCGCACCATCAGGCTTTCCACCACCGTGCCGGTGAGCGCGCTGGCTCCACTCACCAGCGGAGCGCGCATGGCCTGCGGCGGCAGCCCGCGCACGATGAACGGGTTGAGGCTGTCGAAGGTGCCGAGGATGGCCTCATTCATACGCCCGCCCTTCGGCGCGTCCGGATTCACATAGGCGAAATGGGAGAAGTCCGGGCCCAAGGCCGGCTCGCCCTGCATTGCGATGGCATGGCGCGGCTCGGCGCGCGCGTCCGCCGCAGCCAAGCCGACCGCAGCGACCACGGCGAGTGCCGCGATGGCGCGTCGCAGGCACGCCCAGGACCTTCGACGCGAATGCTGGGTGCTCAAGCAGGCTCCGACTCGGCTAGCGGGCTTTGAATCTAGCATGGGCCAAATGGTGCCCGGCCGGCTCGCCAAAGGCTTTATCGGGCCCCTGTTTTCGGCTATCACCCGGGGCCCGCGTCACGGTGTCGCCTTATTTGACCACGAGACAGCGCCCGACGGGGGCATTCGCGTGGGCGCAACGCCGCGCGGACGCATAAAGCCATTAAGGCCATTAGAGGAAGCGGATCTTATGACGGCTCGTAACGTGTTCGCGCCGGCGCTGCCGGTGCGTCGCGCGGCGCTCTGCATCGCAGCAGCCGTGCTCGCCCTCGGCACATCGCTCGCCGTCGCACAGGCTCCGGCCCCTGCGCCGGCTCCCGCGCCCGCCGCACCAAAGGCACCGCCGAAAGCTCCGGTCCAGAAGGCGGCGCCAAAAGCGCCAGCACCTGCGCCCGCAGCGCCCGCGCCGGCCGCCCCGCAGGACGCGGCGGCCGCTCCGACCGATCAGCCGCCGGTGATCTATTCGCCCTGGACCAAGTTCTGCGGCAAGGACAACAACAATCCCGCCGCCAAGGAGGTCTGCCTCACCGTGAAGGAGGCGCGCCTCGAGACCGGACAGTTCCTCGCCGGCGCCGCGCTGATCGAGCAGGCGGGCGAGGAGAAGAAGCTGTTCCGCATCACGCTGCCGCTCGGCATGCAGCTGCCGCAGGGTACGCGCCTGATCCTCGACAAGGAGCAGCCGCTCGCCGGGCGCTACATCGTGTGCCTGCCGAACGGCTGCATGGCCGACTTCGACGTCAACGCCGAATTCGTCGGCAAGCTGAAGAAGGGCCAGCAAGTCGTGCTCCAGGGCATCAACCTGCCCGGCCAGGCGGCGAGCTATCTCCTGCCGCTCGCCGACTTCGCCAAGGCGAATGAAGGCCCTGCGACCGATCCGAAGGTGTTCGAGGAGCAGCAGAAGAAGCTGCAGGAAGAACTCCAGCGCAAAGCCGAAGAAGCGCGCAAGAAGTTGCAGGCGACGCCGGCGCCGGCTCCGGCGAAATAGGACCGGCGCGCGAATGCGATCGAGGCGCGCCACCGGCGCGCCTCATTCGTTGCCACAATCAGCACGCTGCGGCGCGGTGATGCTGACAGGGCGGACCCCACAGGAAAGCAGATGAAGGCGACCGTCGGCGTGCTCTTGACCGTCATCGAACGCGCATGCGTCGCGGCGCTGAGCTTGCTCATGTTCGCGGCCGTCGCGGTGGCACAGACGGCGCCGGCGCCGGCCGAGCCCACGCCGCCCGTCAAGGCACCGCGCAAGGTCAAGCACAAGGAACCGCCGCAGCCGCAGCCGGCCCAGCAGCAACCCCAGCCGCAGGCCCCACAAGCGCCGCAACAGCCGTCGGCCTTCGCGCCGACGCAGCAGCCCCCGGTCGTCTACTCCCCCTGGACCAAGATCTGTCCGAAGCCACCGCCGAATGCGCCGCAACTGTCGAAGCAGGTCTGCCTGACCGTCAGGGAAGTCCGGCTCGAAACCGGTCAGTTCCTGGCCGGCGCCGCCCTGATCGAGCAGGAGGGTGAGCCCAAGAAGCTTCTGCGCATCACGCTGCCGCTCGGCATGCAGATTCCGCCCGGAACGCGCATCACGCTCGATACCGAGCAGCCGTTATCCGCGGGCTTCGTGGTGTGCGTGCCGAACGGCTGCATGTCCGACTACCAGGTCGATGCGGATTTCGTCGGCAAGCTGAAGAAGGGCCAGCAGATCCTGCTGCAGGGCATCAACACGCCGGGGCAGGTGGCCGGCTACGTGCTGCCGCTCGCCGATTTCGGCAAGGCCAATGACGGCCCGCCGACGGATCCCGAGCAGTTCGAGGCCGCGCAGAAGAAGATCTGGGAAGAACGGTTGCGCCAGCAGCAGCAACAACAGCAGACCGCCCCGCCGAAATAGCGCCGGTCGGCTCAGTTGAGCCGAACGTCGCGCTGCCGGTAGCTGCCGTCGCGGGCGCGCTCGAACGTCTCCTTCACCTGCGGATGGCGGACCGGCTCGCCCGATTCGTCGGGGAGCAGGTTCTGCTCGGAGACGTAGGCGACGTACTCGGTCTCGGCGTTCTCGGCGAACAGGTGATAGAACGGCTGGTCCTTGCGCGGGCGGACCTCGGCGGGAATCGCCTGGTACCATTCCTCGGTGTTGTTGAAGATCGGGTCGATATCGAACACGACGCCACGGAACGGATAAAGGCGGTGCTTGACCACCTGTCCGATCTTGAACTTCGCGCTGCGCATCCGAGCCATGATGCCCAAGAAATAGTTCGATTTGCCGCGTCTTGCCAGTACGCTTTCGCTCGCGCGCGGTTTCAGGCCTCAATCGTCCTGCTTGTTGGTGAGGCTGAGGAACAGCCGCCGGCCCTCGCGATAGGGCCAGTCCGCGCCGATGCGGTGGGCGGTGTCCACGACCGCCTGTGCCAGGATCAAAGCCGCATCGCGTGCGGCGTTGGGGCCGAAATCATTGAGCCGGTTGACCATGGATTGCGGGATCGCGAGCGCGAGCAGCGCGAGCGAGACATAGACCACGGCCGCGGTCGTCCGCAGCGGCAAGCCCGAGCCCGGCAGGTCGTTGAGATTTTGCTCCGTCGCCATCACACCCTCCGTCGCTCGAGTCTGATTCAACTACGTTGAATCAGACTCGTCGCTGTTTTGTTTGTTTGGGCATGATCTTCTCCGAAAACCGGTCTTCACTTTTCGGGATCATGCCCTAGAACTGGAAATAGATGAACGGCGGGATGCCGCCCGGCGCCGCGACCGCGACCAGGAAGATCACCGCGAACGGGATCGCGATCTTCACCGGCAGCGATGCACGATCATAGGCGGCAGCCGCGGCATCGAACCAGTGACCCGGCCAGAACTGCGTGACGGCCCCGCACAGGAGCATCAGCGCGACCCACCAGGTCATCGTGGTGCTCCAGAACACGTCGCCGCCGGCGAGGTTGCCGAGATACATCAGGGCGGATTCGAGCGAGTCCGCACGAAAGAACACCCACGTGATGCAGACGAAGTGGAAGGTGATGAGCCAGCACAGCACCGCCGGCAGGCGGCGCGGTCCGTCGGCCGTGATGCCGAACAGCCGTTCGACCGCGAGCGCGACACCGTGCAGCGCGCCCCAGAGCACGAAGTGCCAGCTCGCGCCGTGCCATAGCCCGCCGAGCAGCATCGTCAGCATCAGGTTGACATAGGTGCGCACGCGGCCGCGCCGGTTGCCGCCGAGCGGGATGTAGAGATAGTCGCGCAGCCAGCTCGACAGCGTGATGTGCCAGCGGCGCCAGAAATCGGTCACCGAGAGCGCGCGATAGGGCTGGTTGAAGTTCTGCGGGAAGCGATAGCCGAGCAGGCACGCGATGCCGATCGCGATGTCCGTATAGGCGGAGAAATCGCAATAGATCTGGATCGCATAGGCATACATGCCGAGCAGGAGGTCGAGGCTCGAATAGGCGATCGGGTTCGCGAACACGCCGTCGACGAAATCGGTCGAGATGTAATTCGCGACGATCACCTTCTTGAACAGCCCGCCGACGATCAACAGCACGCTTTCGCCGAGCCGGACGTCGGAGGGGCGCGAGACGTGCACCGTCTGCGCCAGGAAATCGCGCGCGCGCACGATCGGGCCGGCGACGAGATGGGGAAAGAACGAGATGTAGAACAGGATGTCGATGAGCGACGTCGTCGGCTCGATGCGCCGATTGTAGACGTCGATGATGTAGGACAGCGCGTGGAAGGTCAAAAACGAGATCGCGACCGGAATGCCGAGCTCGAGGAACGGCAGGCTGACGCGGATGCCGGCCTTCCACAGCGCGTTCATCGTCTCGGCGACGAAGAAGTCGTAATACTTGAACACGCCGAGCACGGCGAGATTGCCGGCGACGCCGAGCCAGAACACGACCCGGCGCAGCGGGCCGTCGGTCATGCGGCCGAGCAGCAGCGCGAGCGCCCAGTTCGCGGTGGAGCTGGCAAACAGCACCAGCACATAGGACAGCTTCCAGAACGCGTAGAAGAAATAGCTCGCCAGGACGAGGAAGCATTTCTTCGTCGTATTGTGGGAGTTGAGCGCCCAGGAAACCGCAAAGACGACCGCGAAAAACGCGGCGAATTCAATTGTAGGAAACAACATTGCTTCGTGCCCGAAGCTCCCTGATGACGGGAATCAGCGTGTTGAGAAATTCGCCCGCGCTCTTCTTGTAGCCCTCGATGGTGAAATGGATCTGGTCCTTCGCCATCAAGGGCGGCGACATCGTGGCCCACTGATGCGCGCCGCATTGCTCGGGCATGATCGAAGCCCAGTTCCAGTACACAAGCTTATATCGCTTGGCAACGTCCTGCTGGATCTCGCGCACATGCGCAAGCTGGGGCGGCGTGCGGCCGCATTCGCCGCCTTCCTTGTGCGCGCCGTCGGGCGGCGAGACCACCACCATCGCGGCGCCGGGCAGGATCGTCTGGATGCGCGTGACGATGCGCTCATAGGTCTGCGCGTAAGCCGCAAGATCGAGGTCGTCGCGGAAGCCCTCATTGGTGCCGAAGGCGAGCACCACGATCTGCGGCGACAGCCGACGCAGTTCGCTGGCAAGTACCCGGTCGTCGAATTTGTCCAGCAGGTTGATCTGGGCGCCGGGAAAGCCGACCGCGTTGTAGGCGAGCCCGGAGCGGCGGTTGTAGACCGAGATGCTCGCGATGTTGACGACGCCGGCGCCGCTCGTGCTGATCACGATCTGCCTGACCTTGTCGGTCGGCGCGCGTTCCGGATCGAGGCGGATCACGATCGGCTCGGCCGTATCGGCCTTGAGGCTGTAGCGGCTCTCGACGCGGCCATCGAGCTTGATGTCGATCGACCCGCCGTCAGGCTGGCGCACGGTCTCGATCTCGATCGCGTCGAACGGCACGGCCTGATCGGATTCGAGCGTGATGGTCTGCGCGGGCTCCGAGGTGATCGCGTTGTAGCCGGAGAGCCAGAACTCCGCCGGCTCGTTCGACTTGTTGAGCGACTTGTAGCTCCAGCCCGACGACGTCGTGACCTTGAAGGTGGAGGAGCGCACGCCCGCATGCGGCTTGCCGGCCGTGATGTAGCCGGCGCCGCCATTGCCGAACAGCGCTTGGAGCCGCTTGCGCAGTTCGCCGGTGAAGAAGTCGGCGGCGGTGTGGCTGTCGCCGATCTGCAGGATCGTCAGGCTCGGCTGATCCTTGCCGCGGCGCTGCGGCTTCGGGCTCTGATCGGAATCGTCCGAAGACGCCACCGGGGCCGCGACCGCGCCGGCGGTCTCGAGCCAGCGGGTCGCGAAATCCGGCGAAGCAGCGGCGGGATCGGCCGGCGTCGGCGTGGTGGCGGGTTCCGCCGGGGCCGCATTCGCCGGCGCGGGATCATTGGCGGCTTGCGCTGCCGCGGGAGCCGACGACGCGCAGAGGAGGGCGGCCAGCGCAAGGCATGCGCCGGCAGCGGCCACGGTCGCGCATGGTCCCTGCCGCGGCTCCCGCATCAATCACCGCCCCGGGTCATTTCTGGCACGCGCTCGCTCCCGGAATATTGCGGTCGCGCAGGCTGCCGAGGATCTTGGGCAGCAGCTCGGCCGCCACGATATCCTCGCCCGCCGGCGTGAAATGGACGCCGTCGGCGGCGCGCAGCTGGATCATCGAGCCATTTCTGTCGGGGCCGTAGGAGTTGAACGTGTCGCCGCCGACAAGATTGAACTTGCGCCGGTCGACATATTGCACGCCCGGGCCCGCGCGCTCGACCGCGGCGGCGAACAGCTTGTTCTTGGCGACCGCGTCGGCCTCGGCCGGCGCTTCGCGCATGGCCGCAAGCCCCACCCAGACGACGCCTGCGCCGGATGCGGTCGCGTTCTTGATCATCTCGGCGGCGCGGTCGCGGTAGCGGTTGCCGTAGTCGGTCGATTCGAGCGCCGTCGCCTGACCTCCGATCACGACGCTCTGGCGATCGTTGAGGCCGAGCGAGATCACGTAAAGCGCGGGCTTGTCCTTCTCGCCGATGCGCGCGACGTCGGTGACCCAGTCGAACTTGTCGGGCCGGGTCAGGCCGGTGCCGTTTTTCGCAAGCCGCAGCGGCTCGAGGCTCGCATTGAGGCAGGCGTCGCGCGTGATCGTGCGGATGAAGCCGCCCCACAAGCCGTCGGCCGAGGAGTCGCCGACGAAGGCGACCTTGATCTTGCCTTCGGCGAGCGCGCGCGCGGGCAGGGCGCTGGCAAGCGCGAGAGCGCCGGCGACCGCCGCGAGGAAAAGCGCAGATGTCATCCGCCGCGAGCGGCAAGGACGTTCCGACATGCGACACCGTCAACAAGGGAATTTCACGCAATACAGACAGTCCAAACAAGGCAAAGCCGCGGCGGCGGACCGTCGCGGCTCATTTGGGCCGAGGTTCTCGTCGCAACGGCGGGCGCGATCGCTCGGGGCTCACGGTGAGGCGCTAATTGCTGCGCCGGAACCAGGAAAACAGCCCCCAGGAGGGCGCCGGATCGGCGCGCGCGATGCGGCTCTTCTTCTTGTGCGGCTTCGCGTCGGTGGCCGCGGCGGATGCGCTCGGCGCGCCGGCGTCCGCAGTCATGACCGGCTTCGCGTGCTTGCGGGGCTTTGCGGCTGCGATCTTGATCGGACTGTCGTCGCTGTCGGGCAGGCCCGCGGCGACGCGCGCCTTGTTCCAGATATAGGCGTAGCCCTGCATGTTCATGTGCACGCCTTCGGCGCCCTGATACGCGCCGGAGCAGAGCGTCTCGTCGCGGATGCTCACGTATTTGACCGATGTCTTTTCCAGGCGCGCGGTCAGCAGCGCGTCGAGTTCCTTCGCATTCTTGTCCCAGGACTTGCGCACGCAGGGCGGCCCGATCCAGACGAGCTTGATGCCGCGCTTGTCGGCCGCTTGCACGATGTCGTCGATGTACTTTTCCAGGCCCTTCACGGAGCCGGCGGAGTCGTTGGTGCCGAGCACCAGGAAGGCCGTCGCGCCGGTCGGCACGCTGTTGATCTGGCTGATCGCCTGGTCGTTGCGGATGAACACGCTGAGCTTGGCCGGCCCGGCATGGCCCGAGGCCGCCTTGACGCCGACGCCGAGGCTGTCGCCGAGGATCATTTCGCCGGACGCCAGCGCCGGCGAGCCGAGCGCCGCGAGCAGGCCGACGGTCAACGCCATGGAGGTGATTGGCCGCATATCTTCCCTCGGAAAGGACGGTTAAGTGGCCCGGTCGCCATCATTTATTGCCTACCCAGTCACGGTTAACAAAGCACTAAACGCGCTCTTTCCCAGTTTTTTGCCGCGCTGCGTCCGCCGCACCACAGGTCGGGTTCTGCCGCGGCCCGACGGCGCCATATCGTCGCCCTTTCGGGCATGTTCTGTTGCGGAATGCTATGCGTGGGCAGCGGCCGGTGCGTTAACGCGCCCTCAAACGGCCCGGTACAGCATAGCGATTCGGGGGCGGCGGGCGACGTCCGCCGCTGTTGCGCGAGCGACGCATTCGGGGACGCGATTGTACGCATGATTGTGGAACTGCCTGGCGGGCGCGTTCGACGCGGCGGACACCGGAGGGTCATCGCCTGTTGGGCGAAGGCCTGGCCGGTTCTGCTATTGTTGACGAACGCGCTGCCCGGGACGGCCGTCGCGCAGGAGGCCGCCGAGGCGGCGCCCAATCCCATGGGCAAGATGCGGCTGGTCAAGTTCGAGAACACGCCGTTTCCCTTCGACGGCGAGATCGCCGAGAAGGGCACGCAGTTCCTCGACGTCGTGCAGGGCGACCGGCGCGGCCACACCTCGGCGCGCGGCGGGGTCTATTGGCAGGACCAGACCTATTCGGACAAGCGCGTGCTGCTCGCGTTCCCGCGCGCGTTTGATCCGAGCAAGCCGGTGCTCCTCGTCGTCTATTTCCACGGCAATCTGGCCAAGCTCGAACGCGACGTCTACCTGCGCCAGCAGGTTCCGCGCCAGGTCGTGCAGTCCGGGCACAACACCGTCCTGGTCGCGCCGCAGTTCGCCGTCGATGCGCTCGATTCCAGCGCCGGGCGGTTCTGGGAGCCGGGCATGTTCCGGGCGTTTCTCGACGAGGCCGCGGTGCGCCTCGCCGAATTGTGGGGCAATCAGAAAGTGCAGCCGATCTTCGCCAACGCGCCGGTCGTGCTTGTCGCCTACAGCGGCGGATACATGGCGGCCGCGTTCTCGCTGATGTACGGCGATGCCGACGACCGGGTGCAGGGCGTGGTGCTGCTCGACGCGCTGTTCGGCGAGACCGACAAGTTCATGAGCTGGATCGCGCGCAAGCCCGACAGCTTCTTCGTCAGCGCCTATACGGCGGCGACCGAAGGCGAAAACCAGTCGATGCAGCGCATGATGCGCGACGCCAATGCGCGCTACGACACCAAGCTTCCAAGCACGATCGGCCCGGGCACGATCGCCTTCCTGTCGACGCCGCCCCGGCCTGTCCCGGCCGAGGCCGACCAGAAGGAAAAGAACAAGCAGGCGGTCGACCAGCACACGGACTTCGTCACGCGCGCCTGGGTTGCCGATCCACTCAAGCTGATCCTTGCGCGCGTGCCGCGGCCAACCCATGTGGCGGCGCCCCCGCCCCAGGTCACGGTTCCAACCGACCCGAACTATGTGGCGCGGACGCCGCGCCCGCGCCCGCCGTCGGTCCTGCCCGGCGCGACGCAGCCGCTGCCCTTTGCGGAGGAGGTCGACATCACGGCGACCGCCCCGCCGGACCCTTCGCCCGGCGGCTTCCTGGCGCGCTGGCCCGAGCGCGAATTGCCACTCCTCGCGCTGCCGCCGAAAGGCCGTACGCCCCCGTCGCGCTGATTGAAATGCCTTGCAAAAGTCGCGTTCGCGACGGAATAGTGCGCTGCACATTTTAAACGGCGACGCATGCGAATCGACCTCACACGACGGACGTTTTTGACGGGTGCCGGCGCGACGTTGGCCGGCGCCGGACTGCCGCGGGCCGCCCGCGCCAACGTGCCCACGCCCTACAGCTTCGACCTGATGCCGCCGCTCGACAACGAGCCGGATTACCTCAAATGGATGCAGCAGAACCGCGGCGAGGACCCCAAGTTCCTCAGCGAGCGCTGGAGCCGCTACCGGGTCCTGCTGGCGAACCGCGACCTCTGGGATGTTCCCAATAAGCGCGCCTTCCTGCTCACGCCGCGCGAGGAATTTGTCCTCAAGCAGAATCTGAGCCGCGTCTACGATCATGCTTATCTTGATATCGGATTCGGCGTCACGATCTCCGGGCCGCATCTGGTCGGCCGCATGACCAATGTGATCGACGTCAAGGTCGGCGAGAAGGTGCTCGAGATCGGCACCGGATCGGGCTACCAGTCGGCCTACCTGTCAAACCTGACCGACAAGGTCTATTCGATCGAGATCATCAAGCCGCTCGCGGCGCGCACGCGCGGCGTCTATGACGGCCTGATCGAGCGCGGCTATACCGAATACAAGGGCATCTCCTCGAAGAACGCCGACGGCTATTACGGCTGGGCCGAGGCCGCGCCCTTCGACAAGATCATCGTGACCTGCGGCATCGATCACGTGCCGCCGCCGCTGCTGCAGCAACTGAAGAACGGCGGCATCATGGTGATCCCGGTCGGCCCGCCCGGCGCGCAGCGCGTGCTCAAGATCGTGAAGAACCAGGCGGCCGACGGCACCATCAACGTCGCGCGCTCGGATATCTTCAACGGCAAGCCCGTCGCGTTCGTGCCGTTTACCAAGCTCGAAGGCGATGTCATCAAGGGCACGCACAGCAACTGATCTGCGCGTCGACGGGGCGCGACTGCGCGCAGAAACCACCGGTTGGTAATCGATGACTGACGCGTCCCCCGCATCCTTCGCGCGCGATCTGCCGCGCATGCCGCTGATCTATCTCGCGGTCGGCCTGATCGCGGGTTCGGTCATCGCGCTGCAGATCGGCATCATGCGGGTGTTCTCGGTCGGATCTTGGGCGCATTTCGGCTCGCTCGTGGTGAGCCTCGCGATGCTCGGCTTCGGGCTCACCAGCGCGGTGATGTGCGTCTCGAAAAGCTGGTTCGAGCGCCATTGGGAGGGCGTCGCGGCGGGCGCCTTGCTCGCCTTTGGCCCGATGATGGTCGCGGCCAATCTGCTCGCCCAGCAGGTGCCGTTCAACGCGATCTTCCTCGTCTCCGACCCGATGCAGAAGTGGCGCCTGTTCGCGAACTTCATGCTCTATCTGCTGCCGTTCCTGTGCGGCGCCGCGTTCCTCGGCGCGGTCTTCCTGCGCGCGCAACGCATTTTCGGCCGTGTCTACTTCGCCGACCTCGTCGGCTCCGGCGCGTGCGGGCTTTTGTTTCTCGGCACGATGTATCTGCTCAATCCGGAAGACCTGATCACGGTGCCGCTCCTGCTCTGGGCCGCGGGCAGCGTGCTGTGGTTCTCGGCGCTGGCGTCGCGCCGCCTCATCGGCGCGCTCGTGGTGCTGGCGGTTGTCTCGATCGGAGCCCATCACGCGCTCCCCGAACTGCTCGGCATCCCCAAGCTCGCGGTGTCCGACTACAAGGGCGTCGCCTATGCGCGCAAGTTCCCGGATTCGACGCGCGTCTACGCGCGCGCCTCGCCGTTCGGATACCTCGAAGTCTATGGCAGCTCGTATCTGCACTTCGCGCCCGGTCTCTCCGACAACGCGGCCTTCAATCTGAAGGAGATGCCGGCGAACGCCTATCTCGGGCTTTATATCGACGGCGACGGGCCGAGCGGCATCATCCGCGACCTGACGGCGGAGCAGACCGCCTATTTCAAATACCTGCCGATGATCTATCCGTATCTGATCAAGAAGCAGCCCGACATCTTCGTGGTGCAGTTCGGCGGCGGGCTCTCGACTGCGGTGGCGCTGAAGACGGATTCAAAGAGCGTCACGGTCGCCGAAGGCAATCCGGAAATCCTGCGCGCGTTCCGCGACGACAAGGCGTTGCGCGACTTCACCGGCGACATCCTGCGCAACAAGAAGCTCAGCGTGATCGACTATGACGGCCGTATCTATCTCGGCGCCACGGACAAGCGCTACGACGTGATCGACCTGAGCCTCGCGGACTCGGCCGGCCTGTCCAATCCCGGCGGCTTCGCAATCGTGGAGAAGTTCGCCTATACGCGCGAAGCGATGACGAGCTACATGCGCGCGCTCAAGCCGGGCGGCGTGCTCTCGGTGACGCTGTGGAACAAGGAAGAGCCGCCGAAATCGGTGCTCAAGCTCTACGCCACGATGGCGCAGGCCGCCCACTCGCTCGATTCCGACATTTCCGGCAAGTTCTTCGCGACCTCGAGCTATCTCTCGACCGCGACCGTGCTCTACAAGCGCGACGGCTTTTCGCCCGACGAGATCGCGACGCTGCGCGATCACACGCGCAGCATGTCGTTCGACGCCCTCTACTATCCGGGCATGGAGTATGACGGCTCGCGCATCGACAGGGTGCTCAGCGACTACCAGAAGCAGATCTTCACCGCCGAAGGCTCCGACATCTCCGATCCGACCGACGAGCCGCCGCCCGAGGCCGACACGCCCGGCCGTATCGCGACCGACAACCCGTCAGCCGACGAGGGACCGGTGCTGCCCGCGACCACGCTCGCGCGCGCGGCCTGGCACCATCTCGTCACCGGCGGCTTCGAGGAGCTCGCGGCGCGCTATGTGTTCGACGCGCGTCCCCTGACCAACAATCGCCCGTACTTTGCCGCCTATGTGAAGCCGCTCGACCTGCCGCGCATCCTGGACCGGCTCGACCTGTTCCAGGACGAGTGGGGCTACCTGTTGCTGTGGGCGACGCTCTGCATCGCGGCGATCGCGGCGTTCTCGCTGGTGCTGTTTCCGGTCATCGCCGGCTGGCGCACCATCTTCAGTCACTACCCCGGCAAGTTCGGCACCATCATCTATTTCGCGTGCCTCGGTGCCGGCTACATCATGGTCGAGGTCGGGCTGATCGCTCACTTCGTTCTGGCGCTCAGCAACGCCACGGTCTCGGCCTCGATCCTGATCACCGGGATGCTGGTGTTCTCCGGGCTCGGCGCGCTGGTGTCGGAGCGCTTCGTCGCCGACGCGCGGCGCGCGATGCCGCTGATCCTGGGCGCGATCGGCGTGCTGCTGATCGGCTATGGGATGTTCCTCGACCGCCCGCTCGACTGGATCGGCGCGTTCCCTTACGGCCTGCGCGCGCTGTTCTGCCTCTTGCTGATCGCCCCGCCGGCCTTCCTGATGGGCTTCCCGATGCCGATCGGCATGACCTCGCTCGCGCGTCTTGGCAAGACCCACATGTTCCTGTGGGCCTGGGGCATCAATGGCTGCTTCTCGGTGCTCGGCGCCGCGATGGTGCCGCTGATCGCGACCGCGTTCGGACTCTCGACCGTGCTGATGATCGCGGGCGGGGCGTACTTGCTGGCGAT
>CAYZMR010000052.1:0-18386 GCA_964479515.1 uncultured Hyphomicrobiales bacterium
GCACGTCGGACGAACACGGGATCTTGTAGGTCGAGGGCGCATGGGTCGCGAGGCGACCATCCTTGGTGAATACCAGCTCCTCGGTCGTGAGCCAGCCCATGCCCTGCACGAAGCCGCCCTCGATCTGGCCGATGTCGATGACCGGATTGAGCGAGCGGCCGACGTCATGGACGATGTCGACGCGCGTGACCTTCATCTCTCCGGTCGTGACGTCCACCAGCACTTCCGAACAGGCCGCGCCGTAGGAGAAATAATAGAACGGCCGGCCTTGGCCCGACGCCTGGTCCCAGTGGATCTTCGGCGTGCGGTAGAACCCGGTCGAAGACAGCGAGACGCGCGCGAAATAGGCCTGCCTGACGAACTCCGGGAAGGCGACGGACTCGTTGCCGATGAACACGCGGTTGTCGCGGAATTCGATCTGATCGGCGGGCACGTTGCGCGCCTCGGCGGCATAGTCGATGAGCCGCTGCTTGATCGTCGCGGCCGCGTTCTTCGCCGCCATGCCGTTGATGTCGGAACCCGACGACGCGGCGGTCGCCGACGTGTTCGGCACCTTCGCGGTCGTCGTCGCGGTGATCTTGACCCGCTCCAGGTCGACGCCGAACTCTTCGGCCACGACCTGCGCGACCTTCACGTAGAGCCCCTGCCCCATCTCGGTGCCGCCGTGGTTCAGGTGGATCGAGCCGTCCTGATAGACGTGCACCAGCGCGCCCGCCTGGTTGAGGTGGGTCGTCGTGAACGAGATGCCGAACTTCACCGGGGTCAGCGCGATGCCGCGCTTGAGCGTCGGATTGGCGGCATTGAACGCCGCGATCGCGGGTCTGCGCTTCCTGTACTCGCTCAGCATTTCGCAGCGCTCGACGAGCTCGGGCAGGATGTTGTCCTCGACCGTCATGCCGTAGGGCGTGAGGCTGCGGCCTTCGCCGTAGAAATTGAGCTTGCGCACGTCGAGCGGGTCGATGCCGAGCGACCAGGCGATCTCGTCGATCATGCGCTCCGCCACCATCATCCCCTGCGGCCCGCCGAAGCCGCGGAACGCGGTGTTCGACACCGTGTTGGTCTTCATCCGCTTGGTCGTGATCGTGGCGGCCGGCAGGTAGTAGGCGTTGTCGGCGTGGAACATCGCGCGGTCGTTGATCGCGCGCGACACGTCTGCCGAGTAGCCGCAGCGCGACGCCATCACGGTCTCGAGCGCCTTGATGCGCCCATCGGTGTCGAACCCGACCTCGTAGTCGGCGATGAAGTCGTGCCGCTTGCCGGTCAGGCTCATGTCGTCGTCGCGGTCGAGCCTGATCTTGCACGGCTTGCCGGTGATGCGCGCGGCGAGCGCCGCGATCGCGGCCCATTGCGCCGACTGCGTCTCCTTGCCACCGAACGCGCCGCCCATGCGGCGCAGCTCGACCGTGACGGCGGCGTCCGGCACGTTGAGCACCTTGGCGAGCAGATGCTGCACTTCGCTCGGGTGCTGGGTCGACACGTGCACGTGCATGTCGCCGTCTTCGCCCGGGATCGCGAGCGAGATCTGGCCTTCGAGATAGAAATGCTCCTGGCCGCCGATGCGCAGCTTTCCCCTCACGCGCTTCGGGCTCGCGGCGAGCGCGAGCGCCGTGTCGTCCTTGCGGAACGTATAATCCGGCATGATGTGGCTGTCGGCGGCAAGCGCATCGTCGACCGAGACCAGCGGCGTGCCGGTCGCGGCTTCGATCTTGGCAAGCCTGACGGCGCGGCGCGCGGCGTCGCGGCTTACCGCCGCGACCGCGAACACGACCTGGCCGCGGAACTCGATCCGGTCGGCGACGAACACCGGATCGTCGCCCGCGACGGGGCTGACGTCGTTCTTGCCGGGGATGTCCTGCGCGGTCAGGACCGCGACCACGCCGGGCGCGGCGCGCACTGCGCTGAGATCGACGCCGAGAAGCTGGCCGGACGCGAGCGGCGCGCCGCCGACCGCGATATGCAGGAGGCCCTCGGGCTCGCGCATGTCGTCGATGAACGTTGCGCTGCCGGCGACGTGCTTGGGCGAGGAATCGTGGCGCGTGCCCCGGCGCACCACGCGCAGGCGCAGGTCTTCGGCGCGATGGTCAGGCTGCGCCGACATCGGCCGCCTCCCTGAACCCGGTGACGCGCGTCGTGCGCGTCGGCGTTCCGCCGATCTCGGTCAGCGCCTTGCGCAGCAGCGCGCGCGCGACCTCCAGCCGATAGGACGCGCTCGCGCGCATGTCGTCGATCGGCGCAAAATCCTCGGCCAGCGCCGCGACGCCATCGTCCCACGTCTGCGGCCGGTCGAGCCGCGCCTCGATCAGCGCCTTTTCGGTCGCGCGCGCCCGTTTCGGGATCGCCGCCATGCCGCCGAAGCCGATGCGCGCGCCCGCGATCCGCTGGCCGTCGAGGCGCAGCTTGAACGCGCCCATCACGGCGGAAATGTCGCTGTCGAAGCGCTTGGAGATCTTGTAGCAGCGGAACTGCTCGCCGGCCGTGAACTTCGGGATGCGCACCATGCGCACGAACTCGCCCGCCTGGCGGTCCTGCTTGCCGTAATCGAGGAAGAAGTTCTCGATCGGCATGGTACGCGGACGCTCGCCGCGCTGCAGCGCAAGTGTCGCCCCGAGCGCGATCAGCGCGGGCGGCAGGTCGCCGATCGGGGAGCCGTTTGCGACGTTGCCGCCGATGGTGCCGGCCATGCGCACCTGATTGCCGGCGAAGCGCCGCATCAGCTCGCCAAGGTCGCGATCGACCGCGGTCAGATACGGCATCGCCTGCGCGTGCGTCACGGTCGCGCCGAAACTCACCGCGTCGTGGCGGTCCTCGATCTCGTCGAGCCCGCGCACGCGATGGAGAAAGATCACCTTCTGGAACTGACGCAGTTGCTTGGTGACCCACAGGCCCACATCGGTCGCGCCCGCGATGATCGTGGCGTCGGGATTGGCGAAATAGAGCTTCGCGAGCGA
Source organism: uncultured Hyphomicrobiales bacterium (assembly GCA_964479515.1). Classification (GTDB taxonomy): domain Bacteria; phylum Pseudomonadota; class Alphaproteobacteria; order Rhizobiales; family Xanthobacteraceae; genus PALSA-894. Next base: position 2,949 of record CAYZMR010000052.1, read on the forward strand.
CAGCACGGTCGCGGGAGCGGCGAGGAAGCGCTCGCGCGTCCCGATGAAGACGTCGTCGGTGTCCTTCAGCTCGGCGAGTGCCTTGCGCGCGTCCGCCTCTTGCGCCGTGAACCAGTCCGATGCCGGCAGCGCGCAGGCGGCGAGCCCGGCATCGACGATCGGCCGATAGCCGGTGCAGCGACACAGATTGCCCGCAATCCAGTCGTTGACCGTGGCGCGATCGATCGAGCGCGCGCGCGGCTGGTGATAGAGCGCGAACAGCGCCATCACGAAGCCCGGCGTGCAGAAGCCGCATTGCGAACCGTGCAGGTCGACCATCTGTTGCTGCACGGGGTGGAGGTCGCCGTCCTTGGCGAGATCCTCGACCGTGATGACGTCCGCGCCGTCGGCCTGGGCGGCGAACAGGATGCAGGCATTGACCGGCTCATAGGTGAGCTTGTCGCCGCGCAGCCGCCGCAGCACCACGGTGCAGGCGCCGCAGTCGCCTTCGGCGCAGCCCTCCTTGGTGCCGGTCGCGCGTTCGGTGAGACGGAGATGGTCGAGCAGGGTCAGCGTCGGTGACGGCGCCGTGAGCCGGACAACCTTGCCGCGCCGCAGGAACCGGATCTCGCCACGCATCTCAACTGCCTCGGTACGTCGAATAGGCGTAAGGCGAAACCAGGAGCGGCACGTGATAGTGGCTGTCCTCGCTCCCGTGAGCGATGCCGAAGCGCAGCGGCACGAGGTCGAGGAACGCGGGCTCTGCGAGCGCGACGCCGTTAGCGCGGAAGTAGTCGCCGACGTGGAACATGATCTCGTAGTGACCCGGAGCAAAGGCTGTGCCGTCAAGCAGCGGCTGGTCGAGGCGGCCGTCGGAATTGGTCTTGGCGGAGGCGAGCACGCCCGGCGCGCCGTCGAGCCGGGATAGCACGACTTTCAGGCCGACGGCGGGTCGTCCTGCCGCGGTATCGAGCACGTGCGTCGTCAGTCGCCCCATGCAAACCCCTCAAGGGGCATGTTCCGATAAAAATCGCCTCAACAAAAGGCTTCAATTTCAGGCAATTGCTGCGGTGAAATGTGGCAGAGCTACGCACTGGCTGCGAGATCGGCGCGCGCCCTGCGCGGCGTCTTGCCGGTCCAGCGCCGGAAGGCATGCGAGAACGCGCCGACCTCCTGGTAGCCAAGGAACCACGCGATCTGTGAGATCGTAAGCTCAGGGTCGGCGAGGTAGCGTACGGCGAGCTCGGACCGCAGCTGTTCCAGCAGTCCGGAGAAACTTAGACCTTCCATCGCAAGGCGCCGCGCGAACGTGCGCTGGCTCACGCCGAGCCGCAACGCGATGTCGGCGGCCTTGATGCCGCCGTGCGGCAGCAGCGGAGCGACCGTATTCTCGACGCGAAAGCGAAAGGAGCCGGCCCCGCGCCGCCGGCGCGAAACGGCTTGCTCACAATAGGCGATCGCGAGCCGGTTGAGGTAAGGGTCGGCGCTCACGACCGGCTGATGCTTCACTTCGGCCGCGAACAGAAGTTCGTCGACGGTCGAGCCGAACTCGGGCTCGCAGCCGAGAAACTCGGCGAATTCCGCGCGGCCGTGCTCGCGGGAATGGGCGAACCGCAGGCGGCTTGGCACAGCGCGAAGACCTGTGAGGAGGCGGCATATCCGCACGAGCCACGTCACCCAGTATTCGATCTGGTGCCGATCGAGCTGTCTGCTGACCCCAACGTAACGAAACGACAGCCCGAAGTCGTTCCCATCGATATATTTCGGCACAATGCCTTCGTTGACGATCGCGCTGTAGCGCGCACCCCGCTGCAAGGCGATGGCCACCGTCTCCGAGGATGCCAGAACGTAGTAGAGCACGCCGGTTTCGCGCTGCTCGGCGTCCCGCGCGAGATGAAATCCGAGCAAGTCGTCGTGCAGGGCGTCGGCGACGGCGTTCAGGAATTTGATCTGGCCGCGAACGCTGAGCCGCGCGCGCGGATCCTCGATTTGTTGAAGGCTGAGGCCGGCCTGTGCGACCAGCGGCTGCAGCGCGAGGCCGGCGGTCTTCGCCTTCGCGTAGGCGAGCCGCGCTATCGTTCCTCCGGTACTGGGGAACCACCCCGCGCCATCGGCATCTGCGCCGCGCACCAACTGATACCTCCCCATCTTGAGGCCCGGACCGAACCGCCAGGACGCCGAACGCGGTGGCACAGGCACACAAATCTTTGGCCCAGAGTAACAAGACGTACGGCGAAAGTCGCGCGTATCAGGCGCGCCTCCGCCGAGCATGGCGCCCGATTCAGGCGCCGGCCGGCTCGATCACCCAACAGTCGGGCGGTACGACATGACTAGGCGACGGCACGTTATTGCGGTTTTGGAAAACGATGCGGTCATACGCCGGGCCGTCGCGAGCCTGCTGGCGGCGCATGGATATGCGACCGAACTCTATGCTTCGGCCGAGGACTATCTCGGCGTCGCGACGAGCGCAGCCCGATGTCTCGTGGTGGATATCCGGCTCGGCGACATTTCGGGTATCGAGCTTGGCCGTCACCTCGCCGCGACCGGCTACAAATTTCCGATCATCTTCATCACCGCGTCGGACGACCAGACGTTGCGCAACCAAGCGATTGAGCTTGGCTGCGTCGCTTTTCTGCTCAAATCGATGCTCGGTGATCGCCTCATCGAGGCTGTCGCCAAGGCGATCGCGCAAACGTCCGGCGGGATCCGATAGGCACGCGGCCTAAGGCGCGAGGATCACCGGTCTGATATTCTGGTTCAAGCGGAAGAAATTGGTCGGATCATACTTGTTCTTCAGCGCGACCAGTCGCGGATAGTTCTCGCCGTAAGCGGCTTGAACCCGGTCCGTGCCCTCGTCCCCGAGGTTGTTGGCATAGACCCCGCCGGTCGAGAACGGCCGCATCGCGGTCCACAAGTCACGCGCCCAGCGGATGTGAATTTCGTCGTCCGCAGGTTCGTCCCAGATCGAGATCGGGAAGCAGTCGTAAAGCGCATCCCTGTTCGCGTAAGGAGTCTCGGCAATCGGAACGCGGCCGATCGCGCCGCCGACCTGCTGCAGCACGAGGAGCGATCCGCTCGGCGCCGTCGCGTAGGCGGCGAGCAACGTGTCGATCGCCTGATCCGAGATTTCGCGCATGAACTGCGCCTTCCAGTAGTAGCGCCGTCCGCGCGGAAAGTTGGCGTCCCCGGCCGACTGGAGTTGCACATAAGGGATCGGAGCAATCCGGTCTTCCGCCGGCGTCCCGTACTCCCTCAATGGCTTGATGACGCGTTCACCCTCCGCGATCGGGCCGACATAGCAGGCCGACACGTTGAAGAACCGCTCGCCGGAGGGCGCCGTCACAAGCGCGGCGTCCAGGCTGAGTTCATCTGGAGCTTTGGACGAAAACGCCGCGTAGAACTCCATCGCGGCGCGCGCGTGCTCATAGCGGTAGAGCACGGAGCCCGCGAGCAGCAGCGGCCCCACCGGATGAAGTCTGTACTCGAACGTGGTGACGATCCCGAAATTGCCGCCGCCGCCGCGTATGCCCCAGAACAGGTCGGCGTTTTCGGTCGCGCTCGCGCGCAGCAGCCGGCCATCCGCGGTCACGATGTCCGCCGCGACGAGATTGTCGCAGGTCAATCCGTGCTTGCGGCCGAGTTTGCCGAACCCGCCGCCAAGCGTCAGCCCGGCAATGCCGGTATCGGCGTTGACCCCCATCGTGGTCGCCAGACCGTGCGCCTGCGTCGCCGTGTCGAACTCGCCGAGGTTCAAACCGGCCTGCGCCCGCGCGATGCGGCGAGCCGGATCGACCTCGATCTGCTTCATGCGCGACACGTCGATCACCAGGCCGCCGTCGCACACCGAACTGCCGGCAACGTTGTGGCCACCGGCGCGAACCGAGACGAGCAGATTTTCCGATCGCGCGAATTGGACGGCCGCGATGACGTCGCCGGCGCCGGCGCAGTAGATGACGGCCGCGGGTCGCTTATCGACCATTCCGTTCCAGACCTTGCGCGCCTGCGGGTAGCCGGTGTCGTCCGGCAGGACCAATTCGCCGCGGATGGCCGGCCTGAGCCGCGCGAGGTCCGGGGCGCGCGGCGGCCCGGCCCTGTCCGCAAGTCCAAGAGCGCTCATTTGTTTTCCTTTTTCGTGCTCCAGGTGCGGACGAGCGCTCCGGCGCTCACAGCGCGGTCGCATGATCCCACGGGCTGTTCTTTGGCGGCAAAATCGAATATCTCAGCCGCTGGATGAGTTGAATTCATCTAGGTTGATGGAATGAGAAAGCTTCCGCCGCTCGGCTCGCTGCGCGCCTTCGAGGCGGCGGCCAGGTGCTTGAGCTTCAAGGACGCGGCGAAAGAGCTCGGCGTCACCCCGACGGCGATCAGCCATCAGGTTCGACTGCTCGAGGAGATCTGCGGACAGCCTCTGTTTCGCCGGCGCCCGCGGCCGCTCGCGCTCACCGGGGCGGGCGAACGGCTGTTGCCGGTGGTGCGCAACGGCTTTGATTCCTTCGTCAGCGCGATCGCGTCGGTCTCGCGCAGAGGCACCAGTCACCGGCTGCGGGTCACGAGCCCGAACGCCTTCGCGAGCCGCTGGCTGGTCCCGCGCTTACCGGATTGGCGCAAGACGCATCCGAGCATCCTGCTTGAGATCATCGGCACCGACGCGGTGCTCGATCTGCGCGCCGGGGACGCCGACGTCGCGATCCGCTATGCGCGCAGGATGCCGACGGACCTCGCGGCCCAAGAGATCTTCCGCGACACGTTCTTTCCGGTCTGCAGCCCGGAGCTGCTTGCGAACAGCAGCCGGCGGATCGAGCGTGCCGCCGACCTGTTCGACTATCCGCTGATCCACTTCGATTGGATGAACCGCGACCCCGAGGCGCCCACCTGGTCGCGTTGGCTCGCAACCGCGCGTTCGGTCGATCCCGGCATCCCGGACCGAGACAAGGCCTGGGACCTGAGCTTCCGCGAAGAGCTGCACGCAATCGACGCCGTCGCGGCCGGTCAGGGCATCGCGATCTGCAGCGACGTGGTGGTCGGCCGCGATCTCAGGAGCGGCGCGCTGGTCAAAGCCCACGACCTCTCGCTGCCGGGCTACGGCTTCTATCTCGTCTCGATGCCCAATCACCACCAGCAGGCCAGCATCGAGGCTTTTTCCGCCTGGATGCGAGCGGCGGCGTAGGCGGTAAGGCTACGGTACCAGGATCAGCGAGCCGGTGGTCTTGCGGGCTTCGAGGTCCTCGTGCGCCTTGCGGGCATTTTTCAGCGGATAGGATCCCGCGACGTCGATCTTGACCGCGCCCGAGCCGACCACCTCGAACAGGTCCTTCGCCATCGCGACCAAGTCCTCGCGCTTGGCCGCATAATGGTTGAGCGTCGGGCGCGTCGCGAACAGCGAGCCTTTGAACTGCAGCATGTTGATGTTGAAGGCGTCGATCTGGCCGGACGACGCCCCGAAACTCGCGAACATGCCGAGCGGCTTCAGGCAATCGAGCGAGCCCGGGAACGTGGTCTTGCCGACGCCGTCATAGACGACGTCGCACATCTTGCCGCCGGTGATCTCCTTCACCTTGGCGACGAAATCCTCGTCCTTGTAGAGGATCACGTGGTGGCAGCCGTTCTTCTTGGCGAGATCGGCCTTGTCCTTCGACCCCACCGTACCGATGACGGTGGCGCCGAGGTGCGCTGCCCATTGGCACAGGATCAGCCCGACGCCGCCGGCGGCCGCGTGCATCAGCACCGTGTGGCCTTTCTCGACCCTGAAAGTGCGGCGCACGAGATATTGCGCGGTCAGCCCCTTCAGCATCATGCCGGCGGCCTGTTCGTGGCTGATGTTGGCCGGCACCTTCACGGCGCGCTCGGCCGGAATGTTGCGCTCGGTCGCGTAGCCGCCGAACGGGAATACCGCGGCGACGCGGTCGCCGACCTTGATGTCGGAGACGCCGGAGCCGACCGCCGTCACGTCGCCCGAGCCTTCGTTGCCGGCCGTGAACGGATAGCCGTTCGGCGGCGGATAGGCGCCGTTGCGGAAATACACGTCGATGAAGTTGATGCCGGCCGCCGCCTGCTTGACGCGCACCTGGCCCGGCCCCGGGGCGGCAAGCTCGACGTCCTCGTAGGTCAGCACTTCAGGACCGCCGGCCTTATGCACCCGCACCGCTGCCACCATGACGCTTTCTCCCGTTGGCTCGGGCCACCGTCAACGCGGCGCCCAAATGATCGACATCGCGGCGAAGCCGGCCGCGTTCGGCGCGGATCATAGGTTCGGCGGGTAAAGACGCAAGGTGCTTGGGCGCTGAACCGACGTGCGATGGGCGGGCGCCCTCACCGCCCGCCGGCGACGCGCAGGATCGTGCCGGTCGTGTAGGACGATGCATCCGACAAGAGGAACAGGATCGACTCCGCGACTTCTACCGGCGCGCCCGGACGCCCGAACGGGATAGCGGCTTTGACGCGCTCGATCCGGCCCGGCGGGTGGATGTCGGTCGCGATCAGCCCCGGCGCGACCGCGTTGACGCGGATGCCGTCCTCGGCCAGCTCCTTCGACAACCCGAACGTCATCGAGTCGATCGCGCCCTTGGTGGCCGCGTACCAGATGTATTCGCCCGGGCTGCCCAATGTCGCGGCGGCCGACGAGATCAGCACCATCGCGCCCCCGCCTCCGCCGTGTTTCCTTGACATGCGCTTGATAGCTGCCTGCACGCACAGGAGCGCGCCGAGCACATTCACCTCGATGACGTTGCGCATGATCGCGGGATCGGCGGCTTCGACGCGCGCGGCGCCGCCGGTGATGCCGGCGTTGTAGACAAGATGGGTGAGCCGCCCAAGCTCCTTGTCGACGGTCTCGAACATGCGCGCGATGTCGGCTTGCCGGCCCATGTCGCCCTGCACGGCGATCGCGCGGCGGCCTTGCTGGCGCACGACGCCCGCGACGGCTTCGGCCGCGGTTTCGTCACGCAGATAATTCACCGCGACGTCGTAGCCGCGGCCCGCCGCAAGCTTCGCGGTCGCCGCGCCGATGCCGCGGCCCCCGCCGGTGATCAGGAGGATAGGGGCGTCGGACATCTTGGATTTCCGTCTATTTGCGCTTGCGCCGCGCCAGAATGTTGAAAGTCTCGACCGCGGCGGCGAACGCCATGGAGAAATAGATGTAGCCGCGCGGAATGTGGAAGTCGAACCCGTCCGCGACCAGCGCGACACCGATCAGCACCAGGAAGGCCAGCGCCAGCATCTTGGTGGTCGGATGGTTGGCGATGAAGGTCGCGACCGGACCGGAAGCCGCATACATCACGCCGACCGCGATCACGACGGCCGCGATCATGATCTCAAGGTCCTGCGCCATGCCGATCGCGGTGACGATCGAGTCGATCGAGAACACGAGATCGATCACCACCACTTGCAGGATCACCCAGGTGAAGGCGGCGGGTGCGATTGCCGCCCCCTCCCCGGCGCCGCCCGGCGCTCGCGTCTCGATCTCCGCATGGATTTCATGCGTCGCCTTGGCGATCAGGAACAGCCCGCCCGCGATCAGGATCAGGTCGTGCCAGGAGAACTCGTTCCCAAGGACCGTCGCGACCGGATACTTGAGCTTGATCAGCGTGGTCAGCCCGAACAGCATCGCGATGCGGAAGATCAGCGCGAGCGAGAGCCCGATCGCGCGCGCACGGCGCGCGTCGTCGGGCGCGCAGCGCGACACCAGGATCGAGATGAACACGACATTGTCGATGCCGAGCACGATCTCGAGCGCGGTCAACGTGACCAGCGCGGCCCAGGCATGAGGATCGGTCAGGAGTGCGAGCATCGGGCGGTGTGTTACGCGCCGACGAGGCTGCGCTCGGCGTGCCGCAACACCAGTTCGACTTGCTCGCGCGTCACGCCGGGAAACCACTCCAGGAAATCATCAATTCGTGCGCCATCTTCGAGGTTCTCGAACAGCGCCGTGACCGGCACGCGCGTACGCTTGAACAGCCAGGCGCCGCTCACTTTTCCCGGCACGCGTTCGACTGCCGGACATTGGTTCCAGTCAAGCATGACGCTCTCCTACGAGATGCGACGCCGCCCTGCAAGGCAAGCCCACTGCTACACATCGTCCGCCCGCCGCAGCAGGCCGGCGCCGAGGAAGTAAAGCGCGATGGCACACAAGCCGCCTGTGATCCAGGGGCCCGGCGCCATGTCGCGGTAGAGCGCGATCGTGGCAAGCAGCGCCCACAGTGCAACCAGCGCGGCATTGAGCACCATGAGCCGGCGCACGCGGAACGGATGCAGGAACGGGAACGGCACGAAGGTGAGGACCGCGAGCAGCAAGACCGCGGTCATGCCGATCCAGGGCGCGGGTCGTAGAAGAAACAGATAAAACGCCGCGACATTCCAGACCGCCGGGAAACCGCGGAAGTAATTGTCCGCGGTCTTCATGCGCCGGTCGGCAAAATAAAGCGCGCCGGTGACGACGATCGCGATCGCGGCCGGCACCGACAGCAACGGCGGCATCAGCCCGCTCCCCGCGACCGCGTAAGCCGGCACGAACACATAAGTCGTAAAGTCGACCACCAGATCGAGCGTGTCGCCGGACCAGCGCGGCAGGCGTTCGACGACATGCAGGCGCCGCGCGATCGTGCCGTCGATGCCGTCGACCAAAAGCGCCGCGCCGAGCAGCGCGAACATCAGCGGCCAGTCGGCGTTCACGGCAGCCAGCAGCGCCAGCAGCGCCAGCGCCGCGCCGCACGCCGTGAAGACGTGGACGGAAAATGCCGCAAGCCTCGCCAGCCGAGAGTCCGCGCCGCGCTCGCCGTCGGGCATCAACTCCCCCAGTCGAGCCGTACGAGCTCGGCCGAGCGTCCGGCGAAATTCCAGTTGCGGCCGAAGGCGCGCACGCGCGAGGTTTCGGCGCGCGCGACCGTCACGTCCCGGCCGACCCAATAGCCGGTGTTGCTGACGACGACGTTCTCGCCCTTCTGCTTGCCGGCGATCGGCTTCACCACGCCTTCGATGATCTTTGGAATCTGGAAGATGCGCGTGTCGCCCTGGATCTCGTAGATGATCTTCTCGGTGCGGATGCCCAGGACGGAGCTGACGAGGATCTTCAAGAGGCCCGTCGAACCTCCGGCCTTGCCGCTGAAGATGCGGGTCAGCGCCTTCACGGCGTAGATCGAGGCGCGTTCGTCGATGTAGAGCGCCGTGGTCCAGTTGCCGCGCGCGAGCGGGCCGGGAATGTCGAGGAGGAGCCCGACATTGATGCCGGAAATGTCGGTGCCCTCATGATGGCCCTCATCGATGTGGACGCCGGCCCAGGCCTGGCAGCGCCCTTCGGTTGGCTCATGCTGGCCGAGCGAGATCACGCATGGGCAGAAGACCGTGCAATTGCACGAGAGGACGAAATCGCCTTTGAGCTTCCAATTATCCGGCACTTTCGGTTCCTTCAACCAATCTTGTGCGGCCAGTGACTGACCACGGACTGCGCGATGATCGCCAACCCGACGCACGCGAACACGGCACCGATCGCGCGGCTGAAACGCACCGTGGCGCTGACCTTTTCCATCGTCATGATGGTGCCGAGGATGGCCATCCAGATCACGCTCATCACGCCGACCGCGAACATCAACAGCATCATCGCCCAGCAGCAACCGAGGCAATAGAGACCTTGCTGCGCGCCCAGCCGGAAGACGCCGCGCGGCGTCTCGGTCCAGTTCGCGAAGAAGAACGAGAACGGGTGCTGGCACTGCGTGACGCAGGCGCGCTTCAGGCTGGAGAACTGATACAGGCCGGCGCCAAGGAACAGCGCGCCCGCGAACAGCGGGCTCGGGACCGACATGACGTCATCGAGCATTGCAAGGCGCCCCAGCACGCCCTGCAGCGCCGCGAGTATGAACGCGGCGCCGAGCCAGACCGCGACATAGCCGCCAGTCAGGACGAGCGGCGAGGCGACGCGCTCGCCCTTTTCGGCGGCGGTCGTCGCGATATCCGCATAGGTCATGATCATCGGCGCGGCCGTCGGCAGCATCATGGCGAGCGCCATCGCGCACCACATCGCAAAGACGATCGCGGCTTGCGCGATGCCCCACGACCCGGCCGTGCCGAAGCCCGGCTGGCAGAGCGCCTGAAACAAGGTGGCGCCGGATTGGCCCGCGAGCACGAGGCCAAGGTAGGTCCATCCCGCCGCGACCAGCACGGCGATCGCGCCGATCGCGATCAGCTTCGGCCGCGCGAAGACGCGGGCAAGGCCGATCGGGGCGATGGTTCCACCATGGCTCGCAGGCATGGCCTGTCCTTAGCGCAAAGCGATGCGCGAGCGAAATCCCGCCTCGCCTTGCCGGCGCGAACCGACTAGGTAAAGGCCGGCATGAACGCGGTGCACTCGGTCGAGGTGGTGATCGTGGGCGGCGGGCCGACGGGCTTGACCGCCGCGATCGCGCTTGCGGCGAACGGCATCGAAACCGCGCTGGTCGCGCCGCCGCCGCCGGCGGACAACCGCACGACCGCGCTGTTATCCGGATCGGTCGCTGCGTTGGCCGCACTCGATGTCTGGCCGCTCTGCGCCGAGCATTCGGCGCCGCTCACCGCGATCCGACTAATCGACGATACCGCCCGGCTGATCCGCGCGCCGGAGGTGACGTTCGAGGCAAGCGAGATCGGGCTTGCGGCCTTCGGACATAATATCGAGAACCGGTATCTGGTCGCGGCGCTGGAGAAGCGTGCCGCCGACCTTGCGTCGCTGCGACGGATCAATGTGGCGGCGGCCGCGATCGAGACCGGCGCGGACGGCGTCCGCGTGCGGCTCGTCAACGGCGCAATCGTTTCGGCGAGGCTCGCGGTCGGCGCCGACGGCCGCAAGTCGCTCTGCCGCGCCGCGGCCGGCATCGAGACGGAACGCCGCCTCTACCCACAGGCCGCGCTCACGCTGAACATCGGTCACGGCCGTCCGCATCGCGGCGTCTCGACCGAATTCCACACCGCGAGCGGTCCCTTCACGCTGGTTCCGCTGCCGGGCGAACGATCCAGCGTGGTCTGCGTCGTCGAGCCGGCGCAGGCCGAGCGGCTCGCGGCGCTCGACGATGCGGCGCTGTCGATCGAGCTCGAACGGCGCGCGCACTCGATCCTCGGCAAGGTCATGCCCGAGCCGGGACGCGGCGTTTTCCCGCTCGGCGTCGAGACGGCGCGAAGCTTTGCGGCGCATCGCATCGCGCTCGCCGGCGAAGCCGCCCATGTGATTCCGCCGATCGGCGCGCAGGGCCTCAATTTGGGCCTGCGCGACGCAGCGACGATCGGCGAGCTCGTGGTCGAGGCGCGCCGCGCGGGCGAGGATGTCGGATCGCCTGACGAGCTCGCGCGCTACGATCGGCTGCGCCGCGCCGACGTGACCGGCCGCGCGCTCGCGGTCGACATGCTCAACCGCAGCCTCCTCTCGGACTTTCTGCCCGTACAGGGCGCGCGCGGTTTCGGGCTCTATCTGCTCGACCGGATCAAGCTGCTGCGCCACGCCGTCATGCGGGAGGGTGTCGAGCCGGCCGCGCAGCCGCGCCTGATGCGCGGCGAGGCGCTCTGACGGTTCTGGTCAGGCGAGTTCGGAGTCGGCAATTTCGGCGAGCTTCATGAGATGTCGCACGAGACCGATCTTGAGCGGACGGTTGCCGTGGATCGGAATGGAAAGCCGAACCACACTTCCCGGTTTGCCGTAGATGTGATGGCTGCCGTGAACTCGGAGCAGCTTCCAGCCATGGCGTTCGACGGTGCGAGCAAAGTCCCGGCCCGAGACCGCCCTCATATGGCGATTTCCACCACCCGCTCGTTGCCGCCGGACTTCGGGGTTGCGACGTCGACGGACAGGCAGCCTTCGACGGCTTCGTAGAGATTCTGTAAGAGTTCCTCGAAGGTCTCACCCTGCGTAGCGCAGCCCGGTATGGCCGGGACCTCAGCCCAATACCCGCCTTCTTCCGCCTCGTGCACGACAACCTTGATCTTCATGTCTTCATTCTCAATTCTGCACGCAGGATCTATTCGCCGGCGCTCCAAGAACAAGTTCCGGCCGCTTGTAGCATTCTTGCGCTGCCGGCACGCTATTTTTCCAACAATGCGGCCGTGTTCGCCCCGAGCTTCGGCGATGGCTTCGTTCCCGCCGCCTCACGGAGCGTCGCGGCGATCGGCATCGGCAGCGCCGGCACCATCGCGCCGCCCGGAGCCGACACCCGATGGGCGAATAGCCCGCGCTCGACGAAATGCGGGTCGTGCAGCGCCTCCTCGAGCGAGGCCATGATGGTGGCGCAGCAGTCGGCCGCGGCGAATTTCGGTCGCCAGTACGTGGCCGTCTCGCGGCGGATGATGTCCGCGACGGCCGCTTTGGTCGCCGCCGGGTCCGCGACATCGTTCATCAGCGGTGCCGGCAGGCCGATCGTGTTGCAGAACGCGAGCCAGAATTTCTGCTCCAGCGCACCGCAAGCGACGATCTTGCCGTCAGCCGTCGGATAGAGCTGATAGCGGGGTGACGCGCCGACAAGGCGGAGCTCGCCGGGGCCGGGGAATGTCCCCGTCGCGTGGCCGATCGCATAGGCGTACCAGGCGAAGGTGAACATCGCGTCGGTCATCGCGACGTCGAGATAGACGCCCTGCCCGGTCGCGTCGCGCTGGCGCAGGCCGAGCAAGATGTTGATGACCGCCGGCATCGTGCCGCCCCCGATGTCGGCGACGAGCGCCGGCGGCAGAACGGGTTTCTCGACCGGGCCGGGCTGGAGCGCCAGCAGGCCGGTCAGGCTCATATAGTTGACGTCATGGCCGGCCTCGTTCGCGCGGGGTCCGCTCTGGCCATAGCCGCTGATGGAGCAATAGACGATGCGCGGATTGATCGCCGCGACGGCCTCGTAGCCGAGGCCGAGCCGCTCCATCACGCCGGGGCGGAACTGCTCGACCAGCACGTCAGCGCGCGCGATCAGCGGCTTGAGCCTCGCGCGATCCGCCTCGCTTTTCAGGTCGAGCACCACGCTCTTCTTGCCGCGGTTGAGCAGCGCGAACACCGCCGCCTCGCCGTCGATCAGCGGCGGCATCACACGCATGTCCTCACCGCCCGGCCGCTCGATCTTGATCACCTCGGCGCCGGCCTCGGCGAGCATCAGGGTCGCGAGCGGCCCCGGCAGCAGTGTGGTGAAGTCGAGGACGAGAACGCCGGAGAGGGGCTGCATGAGTCACCGAAATGAGCGATCGACGGCATGATGAACACGGTTGCGCGCGACCGGCAACGCGGCGTTGTCCGGAGGTGCCTTGACGCCAGCATCGGGGCCCGTGAAATGGCCAAGGATTTGCATGGACTATGGCCAAATGCCTGACAGGGTGACGCAATGAAACTCCCCCGCCCCTTCTTCAAGCCGCTCGCCATCGGCGCGCCGGAGCCGTTCCGCGAACTGCCGATCCGGCTCGAACGCATGATTCACTTCGTGCCGCCGCACCTCGACAAGATCCGCGCCAAGGTGCCGGACCTCCTTCGCGAAGTAGACATCGTGCTCGGCAACCTGGAGGACGCGATTCCCGCCGACGCCAAGGAGGCGGCGCGCGCAGGCTTCATCGAGATGGCGAAGCTCGACTATGGGACGACCGGCCTGTGGACGCGCATCAACGCGCTCAATTCGCCGTGGGCGCTCGACGATATTACCCAGATCGTTGCGGCCGCCGGCAACAAGCTCGACGTGATGATGCTGCCCAAGGTCGAGGGGCCGTGGGACATCCATTATCTCGACCAGTTGCTGGCGCAGCTCGAGGCGCGCCACAAGGTGACGCGCCCGATCATGATCCACGCCATTTTGGAGACCGCCGAAGGCGTGAAGAACGTCGACTCGATCGCGGCCGCATCTCCGCGCATGCACGGCATCTCGCTCGGGCCGGCCGATCTCGCCGCGTCCCGCGCGATGAAGACCACGCGCGTCGGCGGCGGGCACCCGGACTATCTGGTTCTCGCCGATGCGGACGGCGACAAGCCGCGCGCGCGCTACCAGCAGGACCTCTGGCACTACACGCTCGCCAAGATGGTCGACGCCTGCGCGGCCGCCGGCATCAAGGCGTTCTACGGCCCGTTCGGCGACTTCTCCGATCCTGCCGCCTGCGAGGCGCAGTTCCGCAATTCGTTCCTGATGGGCTGCGCCGGCGCCTGGACACTGCACCCGAGCCAGGTCGCGATCGCCAAGCGCGTGTTCTCGCCCGACGTCGCCGAGGTGAAGTTCGCGCTGAAGATATTGGCTGCGATGCCCGACGGCACCGGCGCCGTCATGATCGACGGCAAGATGCAGGACGACGCCACCTGGAAGCAGGCGAAGGTCGTGGTGGACCTGGCGAAGATCGTGGCGGGGAAGGATGCCGAGATGAAGGAGCGGTATGGGGTGTGAGTCCGCCACTTCGCACTCAACTACTTATTACAGGCCTCCTCTAGGTACTCCACCGCTGCTATCGTTGCAGCAGTTAGCCGTGATAGCCGCGCCCTATCAATGCCCGCCAGCCTATGCAACCGAAAGCTAATCGCCGCAACCGCGTATGCATACTCCCACTTTGCCACATCCGGAAAGCGCGACCAAGCAGCCTGCCTAACGCGCTCTACAAGCCTAGAACTCGCGCTGCGCGCCACCTTCCCTCGCCACAACTCACGTTCCATCTTCAATAACGCGGCCGAACTCTTACTGAGCGCAGACCCTCTTCCTTCGAAAAACAACCTAATGCTGCTCTCCATTGCGACGAAATCTTCAAATACATGACCCCGCCCGACATCCTGAAAGTCAATAAATACAATGTCTTCGCCATAGGTGATCACATTATTAGAATTTAAATCTCCATGAATGACCGCCATCGCGCATTTTCTGTCACTGAAGTCATTAAACAAAATTCTGATGGGATCCCTGATCCTCGTTCCAGACCCACTAAACTCATTCCCCGCGCGACCAATCTTGAACTCCTCAGCCGCTGTTCTTTCGAATACTTCCCGGCATATCCTTATCTTCTCTTCAGAAGAAAAATACCGCCTTAAATAGCGACTACTAATCGATGTTTTAGCATCCCCCACTTCCACACCAAAAAACCCTTTAGTCTGAGCGCCAAATATCCTATCTAACAACACTTCCACCTCGCCCACCTTTCCGCTCTTTATCGACTCCGTCAAATTTCCGATCTTCCTATTCCCGCCAAATGCGAATGAGTAAAGAATCCCGCCAAATCGCTTCGTCTTGCCAAAGCCGACCACCTCTATACGATTAGGAGCGGGCAACAGCCACTTTACAAAATTGTTATAGTTCGTAAGCTCAAGAACCGCTCGATCTAGCTCCGATATTTTTAGAACCAATGGTACGTACCTTGCATTTCCTTCCTCGCATCGCACGCTAATCTCGAAAACAGCGCTTCCGCTTAACCCTCCCGTCAACTGACGGAAGTCCAATTCCACCGGAGTAATCGGCTGGTCCGGCTGATTGCTCGTCCACAGGCACTGTCTTGTTATCATCCGGATATCCCAAA